>JBBRQA010000054.1:0-18100 GCA_038227085.1 Burkholderiales bacterium
AAGCTCGCTGAAGAGCAGCTCCTCACGCAGATCTACCTGGAGCGCTTCGAGAAGTCCATCAAGACACCTGACTACGAGCCGCGCGCGCGAGAGGTGTACAAGGCGGACCCCGCGCGCTTCACGGAGCCGGAGCGGGTGCAGTTCAAGCACATCCTCGTGAGCTTCCAGGGCCGCACCCGTGACGAGGCCAGGCGCCGCGCCGAAGAGGCGCGCCAGAAGCTGCTCGCGGGCGAGAACTTCACGCGCACCGCGCGTGAATATTCGAACGATCCCACCTTCAGGAATAACGACGGGGTCATCGGCCCGGCGCCCTACGCTTCGCTCCTCAAGGAGCTTGCCGAAGTCGCGCGCAAGTCCCCGATCGGCCAGCCCAGCGGCCTCATCGAATCCGCCGAGGGCTATCACCTGATCGTGGTCGAAGAGCGGCTGCCGGCGTCCATAGCGCCGTTCGAGAAGGCGAAGAAGGCCCTGATCGAGGCCGATCAGGACAAGTTCCGCCGCACGGTGATGAGCAAGAAGCTCGCCGCCATCACCAATTCGAAGGACATCAACCTGTATGAGGGCGAGATCGCGGCGCTGAAGACCGAGGTCGACCGCGACCAGCTGCGCAGGCTTCACGAGGAGGAGGCGGCGCGCCTGGCGCGCGAGGCGGAGGAGGCGCAGCGCGAGGAGAGGAAGCTGGAGGCGGCGAAGAAGGGTGGATGATCCGCCGGCGCCGTGACGATCGACAATCGAGCCCTGCTGGCTCGCGCGCGCGACGAATTCGCGCGCGGGCGCGCCGCGCGCAGCCGGGAGCTTTGCGCCGATGTGCTTGCGAGCGATCCCGACGATCCCGAAGGGCTGCACCTCCTCGCCATCCTCGAGCTTGCCGCGGGCAATGCGCCGGCGGCGCTGGAGCCGATCGAGCGCGCGTTGCGCCATGACGCCGGCGACGCGAAGAAGCACCAGACCCACGGCCTCGCCCTCCGCGCGCGGGCGCGCCGCAACGAGGCCGCCGCTGCCTTCCGGCAGGCCCTGCACCTGTCCCCGGAATTTCCGGAAGCGCACGCAAGCCTCGCGCTCACGCTGATGGATCGGGGCGATTTCGCGGACGCCGCGCGCCATTTGGAGCGCGCGCTCGAGGCGCGCGCGGGCGCGTATCCCTGGCAGCTCAACCTGGGCTTGTGCCGCTTGCGCCTCGGCGAAAAGTCGGGCGCGGTCGAGAGTTTCGAGCGCGCCGTGAAGCTCGACCCGAGCGCCCCCGAGGCGCACAACAATCTCGGCGGCGCGCTCCTCGCCCTCGAGCGTCTCGCCGAAGCGGAGGCCGCCTTCCGCCGTTGCATCGCCCTGGCGCCCGCGCATTCGCACGCATGGAACAATCTCGGCAACGTCGCGCGCCTGGCGGGCCGCGCTCGCGAAGCCGGGGATGCGTACCGTCGTGCCACGCAATCCGAGCCCCTGCTCGCGATCGCGTGGGTGAACCTGGGCATCACGCTCAAGGATGCCGATCATATCGACGAGGCGATGGGATGCTTCGCTCGCGCCGAGGCCCTTGCGCCCGCGCTGCCCGAGGCGCACCTGTCCCGCGCCATTGCGTGCCTGCTGGCGGGCGAACTCGATCGCGGGTGGGAAGAATACCGCTGGCGTCCGGGCGGGGACGCGAATGACGAGCTCCGCGAGCGACTGCGCGAGGCGATCCGGGCGGGGCAACCGATCGAGGTTCTCGGCGAGCAGGGGCTGGGCGACGCGCTTTTCTTCCTGCGCTGGGCCGCGGCGCTGCGCGAGGGCGGGGCGAAGCTCGTCTTTCGCGGCGATGCGCGACTCTTTCCGCTGCTCGAGCGCGGTGGCGATTTTCACCATTTCGTTGGGGATGGCGCCGGGGAGGAAGTCGAATCGTTCGCCATCGCTTGCGGCGACCTCCCCTGGGCCATGCACGCGGTGGCGCCCGCTTATCCGCCCGCCCTGGCGCTGAAGGCCACGCAGGCGACGCTGGAGGCGGCCAGGCGGCTGCTGGAGGGCGCCGGCCCGCCACCCTACGTCGGCATCGCCTGGAGGGCGGGGCTGCCCTCCACGGGCTTCGAGCACCGCTTGCAAAAGGTGGTGCCCCTCGAGGCCCTGGGGGCCGCGCTGCGACAGGTGCCCGGCACGATCGTCTCGCTCCAAAGGGGTCCCCAGGCGGAGGAACTCGTCGCCCTGTCCGGTCTCGTCGCGCGGCGCGTCCTCGACGCCGAGGCCCTCAATGCGGACCTGGACGCCATGCTCGGGCTCCTCGCGTGCCTCGACGAGTACGTAGGCGTGAGCAGCACCAACGTCCATTTGCGGGCGGGGCTGGGCGCCGCTGCGCGGGTGCTCGTGCCCGCGCCCCCCGAGTGGCGCGCGGGACGCTCCGGCCCAGGCACCCCCTGGTTTCCCGCGTTCAGGCTCTACCGCGAAGAGCGCGAGCGGGGATGGGCGGGCGCCCTCGAGGCGCTGCGCGCGGACCTCCTCGGCGCGCACGGCGAACGATGAACGGCCTCCCATTGCTGCGCCATCGGTGGCTGCTCTACGAGCTCACCCGCCGCGAGCTCTCCAACCGCTATGCGGGAAGCGTGAGCGGGTTTGCATGGACCTTCGTGCAGCCGATCGCTCAGCTGGCCATCTTCGCGTTCGTCTTCAGCCAGATCTTTCGCGCGGGCGTTCCGGCGAACTACACCGGAATCACCTACACGGCCTTCGTCGCGGTCGCGCTGTGGCCATGGATCATGTTCTCCGAGGGCGTGCAGCGCGGCATGGCCGCCATCGCCGGCAACGCGGGGCTGATCCGCAAGGTGGCGCTGCCGACGCAGCTCCTCGTGTACTCGACGGTGATCGCGTGCTACGCGATCAACCTCGCGGGCTTCGTCGTGGTGCTGTTGGCGCTCTACGCCACCGGCGAGAACATCCACCTCGCCGGCCTGCCCTTCGCCCTGCTCCTGCTCGTGCCGTATCTCCTCTTCGCCACCGGCATCGGCCTGGTGCTCGCGGCGCTCCAGACCTTCCTGAAGGACGTCGAGCACGGCGTGGGCATCGTGCTCAACATGGTGTTCTACGCGACGCCGATCCTCTATCCGCTCACCTTCGTCCCCGAAGCCTGGCGCCGCGGGCTCGCGCTGAACCCGCTCGCGTATTTCTCCGAGCGCCTGCGCGAAGTGCTGCTGGTCCATCCCGCGCTCGCCGCGGGCGACGCGGTCGCCGCGGCGGGGTGCCTCGCGGTCTTCCTCGCCGGCCTCTGGATGTTCAAGCGGCTCTCGCCGTACTTCGAGGACTTCCTGTGAGCCAGCCCCTGGTCAGCCTCGCGGGCATCACCAAGGACTATCCCAAGGTGGCCACCGGCGGCGAGCGGCTGCGCACGCTGTTCTCGCTCATGCTGAGGAGCGCCGAGCTCCCGCATTTCCGCGCGCTGGAGAACATCGACCTCGAAGTGCATCGCGGCGAGTCCGTGGCGCTGGTGGGCGAGAACGGCGCGGGCAAGTCGACTCTCCTCAAGATCATCGCCGGCGTCGCGCGCCCCACCGCGGGCACCGTCGCCGTGCGCGGGCGGGTGAGCGCGCTCCTCGAGCTGGGCAGCGGCTTCCATCCCGACTACACCGGGCGCGAGAACATCTACCTCTCGTCGGCGGTGATGGGCCTGTCCCATCGCGAGACGCGCTCCAAGGTCGCCTCCATCATCGAGTTCGCCGACATCGGCGCGCACATCGACGAGCCGATCAAGCACTACTCGTCGGGGATGGGGGTGCGCCTGGGCTTCGCTGTCGCGACCTCGCTCGCTCCCGACCTCCTCATCACCGACGAGGTGCTCGCGGTCGGCGACGAATCGTTCCAGAAGAAGTGCATCCAGTGGCTCGAGCGTTATCTCGACGGCGGCGGCACGCTGCTCCTCTGCTCGCACAGCATGTTCCACGTGCAGACGCTCTGCAGCAAGGCGCTCTGGATCCACCACGGCCGCGCGCGCCTCTTTGGCGAGAGCTTCGACGTGACGCGCGAGTACCTCACCTACCACGAGGAGAAGCGCCGCGAGGAGCGGCGGGCGGAATCCATTCCCGCGCCGGCCTCGGGCGGCAACATGCCGCGCATCGTTTCCACCTGGATCGAGCGCGCCGACGGCGAGCGCGCCGAGACGTTCGCGCAGGGCGACGAGCTCGTGCTGCACGGCATCGCGTACGAGCCCGACGACCGCTCGCCCGTGCTCCTCTTCGGCGTCGTGCGTGCCGATGGCACCGCGGTGTACGGCTCGCCTTCGAACGAGCGCGGGTTCATCCCCACGCCCATCGGCGAGCGGCGCTTTTCCTTCGCGATTCGCTTCGCGGCGATCGCGCTCCTCCCGGGGAAATACACGATGCGCGTGCACGCGCTCGACCCCGAGGGCCTGCGACTCTTCGACACCGTGGAGACCGAGTTCGTGGTCACCGGCCAGACGCGCGACTTCGGACTGGTGAGGCTCGAACACCAATGGATCGCGGGACGCCCGGGCGCCCCATGAGCGCCGATCCGCTGCGCTTCGCCCAGGAGCGCCACCGCCAGGGATTCCTCGCGGAGGCGATCGCCGGTTATGCGTCCTTCCTCGAGCAGAACCCGCAGCGCGGCGACGTCTGGCACATGCGCGCGGTCGCCGAGCATCAGTCGGGGAAAATCGACGCGTCGTGGGAAAGCGTCACGCGCGCGCTCGCCACGGCCGGCGAGCAGCCCGCCACGATGCTTCTCGCGGGAATGGTGCTGCAGGATCGCGGCGACCTGGCGGGAGCCGAAGCGCGCTTCGCGCGCGCCGCCGAGTTGCGCCCCGGCTGGTCGCCGCCGCTCGCCAACCGCGGGCAGGTGCTGATGGACATGCGCCGGCCCGCCGAAGCCCTCGAAATCCTGCGCGCCGCCGCGGGCGCCGATGCGTCCAACGCGCGCATCTGGAACAACATCGGCCTCGCGCTCGTGTCGCTCGACCGCCTCGACGAGGCGCAGAAGACCTTCAACTACGCGCTGACCCTGGCGCCGCTGGCCACCGCGCACTTCAACCTCGCGCGCATCTACAACCTGCGCGACGATACGAAGCGTGCCTTCGAGCACGCCGAGGCCGCCTCGCGTGGAGACCCGCGCCTCACCGACGCCCACCTCCTGCTCGGCGACCTGCATCGCAAGGCGCGCAACGCCGCGGGCATGCGCAAGAGCTTTTCCGACGCGGTGAGGAGTGCCCCTACCAGCGCGCGCGCGCGTAACGCCTACGCCGAGTTCCTGGCGAGCGTCGGGGAGACGCAGGAGGGGAGAGAGGAATATCGCCGCATCGCGCACGACAACCCCGGGGATCTGAAGGCGGCGCTCGGCGCGAACCTGCTCCTGCCGGCCGTCTATCGCGGCCTCGACGACCTCGAGAAATGGCGTGCCGATTATGTCTCGGGTCTCGCGGACCTCGAGGCCGCGCGCGCGCGCTTCCGCTTCTCCACGCCGCGCGAGGCGATGTTGCAGGCGCGCTGGACCAACTTCTACCTCGCCTACCAGGGCCGCGACGATCGCGACCTGCAGGCGCGCTTCGGCGACTTCATGCTCGAGGCGCTGCGCCCCGCGATGGCGGATCTCCTCGCGCCACGCGTGCCGGTCATGGGGCGAAGCCGCATCCGCGTCGGCTTCTGCAGCCATTTCTTCTTCAACTGCACGGTGGGCCGCTACTTCTCGTCGTGGATCACGCGCCTGGATCGCAGCCGCTTCGAGGTCTTCGTCTACTACACCAACGAGTGGATCGCCGACGACACGCGCACCATCGCCGCGTCGGCGGACACCTTTCGCCATCTTCCGGGGCGCTCGTTCGACGTGGTCGCTCAGGAAATCGCCGCGGACGAGCTCGACGCGCTCGTCTATCCCGAGCTCGGCATGCACGGCGAGACGTTCTCGCTCGCGTCGCTGCGGCTGGCGCCCGTGCAGGTCGCGGGCTGGGGACATCCCACGACGACCGGGCTCCCCAACATCGACTATTTCGTGTCGTCGCGCGACATGGAGCCCGAGGATGCCGCCGCATCGTATCGCGAGCGCCTCGTGCTGCTGCCGGGCCTGGGCACGCGCTACGGCATGCCGGCCGCGCCCGTGGACGGCTCGCGCGAGGAGTTCGGCTTGCCCGCCGACGCCACGCTTTATCTGGTGCCGCAATCGCTCTTCAAGATCCATCCCGAGAACGACGCGCTCCTCGCCGAGGTGATGGCGCGCGATCCAGGCGGCCGCCTGGTCTTCTTCGCCGCGTTCTATGACAACGTGAACACCGCCTTCCAGGCGCGCCTCACGGCGTCGCTCGCGCACCACGGCCTCACGCTCGAAGAGCGCGCCATTTTCCTGCCCTACATGACGCACGCCGAGTACTTGCGGGTGAACACGGGGTGCGACGTGATGCTCGACACACTGCACTGGTCGGGCGGCAACACGTCGCTCGACGCGCTCGCTTGCGGGCTGCCGGTGGTGACGCTGCCGGGCCACCTCATGCGCGGGCGCCAGAGCATGGCGATGCTGCGGCTCCTGGGCGTGGACGAGCTGGTCGCGAGCGATTCCGCCGACTATGTCGCGAAGGCGGTGCGCGTCGGGACCGATCGTGGTTTTCGCGCGGATCTTTCGGCGAGGATCAAGGCGGGGCTCGGAACCTTGTTCGATCGCGATGAGCCGATACGCGAGCTGGAGGCGTTTCTGGAAAGGGCCGTGCGGGAGGTCAGTCGTTCCTAGCGGGCGCTAGCTCGTACGCGAGCTGCTAGCTGCGCTTCCATCCGTGGATCGCGAAGAATCTCCATGCCGATCGCAGGAACCAAACCACGTGACGAACGCCCTTGCGCGACGCCTCGCCACCGTGATGGACGATGCGCGCGGCAGGAATGTACGCGACGGTGGACTCGCGTCCCGCGCGCAGGCTGAGGTCGTAGTCCTCGAAATACATGAAGAACCGGGGATCGAATCCGCCGAGCCGGGTGAAGAGCGCGGTGCGCATCAGCATGAAGCAGCCGCTCGCGAGCGTGACCGGCGCGAACGGCTGGTCGTGTGGAACGTCGCGCATCTCGTAGTGGTCGAGCGGCGCCGTGTAGCGTTGCCGGATCCAGCGTGGCGCGAACCCGCGCAGGAAGAGCACCCAGACCGACGGATAGCGCTTGCACAGGTACTGGCGCTCGCCACCGGGACCGCGCACCGATGGCGCGACCACTCCCACGCCGGGGTCGGCATCCAGCGCCGCGATGGCCGCGGCGAGCGTGCCGCGATCGAGCTCGACGTCGGGATTGGCCACCAGGTGCAGATCCGATCGCAGCCGCGGCAACATGAGATTGTTCGCGCGTCCGTAGCCCACGTTCCCATGGCCGTGCACCAGCTCGATGGTTCCCGCGTCCGGTGGATATGCGTTCAGCGCCTTCCCGATCGCGGGCAGGAGATCCGCCGGGCCGTTGTCGACCACGTAGACCGCCGCTTCGGAAACCAGGCCCAGGCCCCGGGCGTGCCGCACGGCAACGGCGAGCGACGCGAGCGTGCGCTCGAGGAGCGCTACGTCGGGACGGAACGTGACGATGGTGGCGGAGAACCGCGAGGCCGGCATGGCGCGAGCGTAGCCCGCGCCGCGGCGTTGCTCAAGCGCTAATAGGGCTGGCGCGTGATGCTCTTGGTGCCCGAGACGCCGTTGATGGTGTACGCCCAGGTGCCGTTGTTGGCATCGCTGAAGGTGAGCGTCGCCGTGCCGACCTTGGTCGCGCGCACGAGCGTGGGATTGAACGCGCCGTTCGCCGCGGGGCCGCTGGTCGAGTACACGTCGCCCGTGAAAACGGTCGACGAGGTCCACGTCCCGCCCGGCACCGTGAACCACAGGGGCTTGGAGTCGTTGCCATACGTGTACCAGACCGCGAAGATGTTGCGCGACGCGTGCTGGATGATGTTGAGCCCCCAGCCCGACTCGTTGGGATTCCACCAGAGGTCGCTGTAGTCGACCTGGCCGCCCGACGCCGCGCCCAGGTACGGCGAGAGCGCCGTGTAGACCTTGTCGAACTGCGAATACCAGTCGGACTCGTTGGGCGTGCTGCAAAATGCGCCGCCGCCGTACAAGGCGCCGCGCAGCACGTATTGCGAGCCGTTGAAGGTGAAAAGCCCCGAGCCGCTGCTGCCCTGCTCCGTCGTCCCTGAGTTGTAAGTCACCTCGGAGAAGGGGGTGGTGGGAGTAACGGGGAGCGAAGGCTGCGGCGTGGAGTAACGCAGCACGCTACCCTGCGAGACTTTCTTGAGGTCGCCCTGGGGGTGGTGGATCACGACGATCGCCGCGCCGGGCGGCACCGCGCTGGAGTCCCAGCCCGCCAGGAATGCGCCCGCCGGTGGCGCGTCATTCAGCCGGAGGAAGAGCACGTCGGCGCCGGGATTGTTGTAGAGGAGCGTGGCGCCGCCGAAACGCTGCGAGAAGGTCGGCGCGGTGATGTTGTTGCACGTGATCGCTTCGAAGAACCACAGCGTGTTGAGCGTGCTCGCGACGGCCTGCATCTGCGTGGCGGTTTTGACCGGAAGGTGCTCGTTATCGAAGCAATGGTTGGCGCTGTAGAGCCACGGCACCTGCGACGAGGTGTCGGCGTCGTTCAGCAGGGTGCCGGTGCAAAGCCCGGTTACGCCGGACTCCTGGAACACCATCTGCGCGACCGCGTTGCGCGCGTCAAGGAAGGCCTGCGAGGTCTTTAGCGGCGAGCACTGGATGTCCACGTTGCACGGGCCCGCGCTGCCGATCTCGCTCACGCGCTTGGTGAAGTGGCTGGCGATCGTGGTGAACACGTGTGATGCGCCGCTCAAGCGCAATGCGAGAGCGTTCGGGTCGCTTGCGCCGGGAACGAAGAACTCCACGGTCTGTGTGTCGCCGTCCGTGAGGGGCGACCACCAGGGGACGCTGCGATCCGCGACCTGCCCGACGCGCACCGACCCCAGCAGGCGCGCGGGATCGTCGGAGCCGAAGAACACCATCTCGACTTCCTCGGGAACGCCGGCCAGGTCGATCGCGAGTCGCATCGCGCCCGCCGCCGGCGAGCGCACCGCCGCCTGCGCCGCGAATCCACCCTGCACCTCGGACCAGGCGAGATCCTGCGCGCCGGGCAATTCCCCCGCCTCGACGCGCCGCGAAACGCCGATCATCAGGCGCTTCGTGCTGCTGCGGTTGGCCTGGCGCACGGCACCGATCTCGCTGTCGGTGATCGGCGACAGCACGAAGACCGGCGCCTGGGTCGCGAGCCGCAGCATCGGCACGATCGCCGCCTTGGTGGCAAGCGCCGGCTCTCCGGGGATGGAAATGGCGTTCGCCAGCGACGCCATGGCGAGCATGGCGGCGAGCAGGAAACGCAGGAATCTCGAGAAGAAATTTTTCATGTGTTTTTTCCGACCGCGGAGTCAGTGCCCGAGTTCCGCCAGGGCGGACCTTGCAGCAGGCTTTCAGCGGCCGCGACTACCGTGGAAAGCTCGATCGCGTTCATGCAGCGCGGCTCGGCGCACTGCTCGGGGGTGCGAACGCAGCGTCTCACCCAATCGACCCTGCGCCTGAAGAGGATACGCTGGTCGCGGCACGGAAACGCTTCGATGGTGAGGGCGCGTTGCGGCACGTCGCGCCAGAAGCTCCCGGCGCCGCACAGCACCGCTGAGCCGGGGCCGTAGAGCGTGACGGTAGGCGTGAAGGTCGCGCGGCCCATGTGCGCGACTCCGGTGTCCGGGGCGACGAGGAGCGCCGCATTCTCGAGGAGACGCCACACCTGCGGCAGGTCGAGCTTGCCCGCGAACGAGGCATAGCGCGCCTCGGGGTCGCATTGCGCGACGACCGCCTCCTCGCCGCGCCCGCCGCTCCACACGACGTTCAGGCCGCGCGCCTCGAGGTGGTGCGCGAGCGCGAGCCAACGCCCGGGCGGCCAGTGCTTGAGGGGCGTGCTCGCGCCGATGTGCAGCACCGCATAGGGGACCGCCGGAAGCGCGAAGTCGCGTGCATCGGGAGCGGGCCAGTCGCCGCGCGCATAGGGGGGAGGCTCGCCCCCGTCCACCAGGTTGGCGACCATCTCGCTCCACGGTGTGGGCATCCCGGAATAGGGACGCGTCTCGTCGATCAGCAATTGCTTGGTCCACGGCACGTCGCCAGCATGCGCGACGATGTGGCGCGCGCGAAGCGCGGTGGCGAGCCAGCTGTAGCGGTTGTCGCCGACGACCACCGCGAGATCGAAGGGCTCCTCCTCGAGCAGCGCGCGCGTCGTGGACGAATCCCGCGGCGAGAACGGCAGCGCGCGCACGCCATGGGGATGCTTCGCGTAGAGCGGCACGATGGGCGGTGATGCGAGGAGAGTCACCTCGGCACCCGGATGGTTGGCCGCGAGCTTGGCGAGGAGCGGGGTCAGCATCAACGTGTCGCCGAGCAGGAGGTTGTGCGCGATCAGCACCCGGCGGATCGCGCCGGCTTGCGCGCGGCGCCACGGTCGATGCAGCAGTGCGTGGGAGACCGCGAGCGCGCGGCTCCTGAGGCGTTCACCCACGTGTCGCCGCCGCTTCCGCGAACACCTCGATCATGCGCTCCACCATGAGCGCCTCGCCAAAGCGCGCGACGGCCTCGGCGCGCGCGCGCGCACCAAGCGCCGCGCGCCGCTCGCGATCGTCGAGGAGGTTGGAGATCTCGACACGCAGCCGCATGTCGTTCTCCGCGGGGACGATGATGCCGGTCTCGCCGTGAGTGACGATCTCGTCGATGCTGCCCACCGCGGTAGTGACGACCGGCAGCGCGCAGGCCATCGCCTGCATCAGGGACTGCGGCACGCCCTCGTTCGCGTAGGACGGCAGGCAGAAGACATCGAACGACTGCATCCACGGAGCGACCTGCACCTGGTTGCCGGTGAAGCGCACCTGTGCTGCTATGCCGAGCGTCGCGGCAAGCTCCTCCAGGGCGGCGCGCTGCGGGCCGTCGCCAACGACGACGAGCTCCACGTCGGTGCGGCGCATCGCCGCGACCGCCTGCATCAGATGGCGATGCCCTTTCCAGCTGCGCAGCGTCGCGACGATGCCGACGATGGGCGCGTCGAGGTCGAGGCCGGCCGCGGCACGCGCCACGCGCCGGTCGCCGGGTTGGAACACGGCCAGGTCGATGCCGGTGGGAATGGAGACGGCGCGGCGCGGGTCGATGCCGGTCTGCGCGATCACCTGCTCGCGCAGGCGCTCGCCGGTGGTGACCACGCGCGCGGCCCTGGAGTAGAGCCAGCGCGACGCGCGGTTGGCGGGCACCGGGGCGGAGATGTGCCGCGTGCGCACGATCGGCGGCGCGCCGTCGAGCGTCGCGCGCGCGACGGCCGCGAGCCAGCTGTCGGTGGAGCTGTGCGTGTTGGCGACGTCGAACTTGCGGCGCGCGAGGAGGCCGCGCAGCGTCGCCAGTCCGCGCAGGCCCTTCCTGCCGATCGGCAGCGCCACCGATTCCACTCCGTAGTGCGAAGCCTCGGCGAAGATGCGTGAGTTGGCCGGTGCTGCGATCAGCACGTCGTGCCCGGCGCGCGCCACGCCGCGCGCCTCGGTGAGCACGCGGATCTCCTGGCCGCCCCAGCCCAGCGACGACTCGGTGTGCAGGACGTTGAGCCTCATGCGCCCGCGAATTGCAGGCGATGCAATCCCGCGTATATGCCGCCCGCCGACACCAGCTCGCGGTGCGCGCCGATCTCCACGATGCGTCCCTGCGCGAGGACCACGATGCGGTCGGCGCGCTCGATGGTGGACAGGCGGTGCGCGATCACGATCGTGGTGCGCCCGAGCATGAGCGCCTCGAGCGCCGCCTGCACCGCGCGCTCGCTCTCGGTGTCGAGCGCGGAGGTGGCCTCGTCGAGGAGAAGGATGGGCGCGTCCTTGAGGATGGCGCGCGCGATCGCGATCCGCTGGCGTTGGCCGCCGGAGAGCTTGGCGCCGTTCTCGCCGATCTCGGTGGCGAGCCCCTGCGGCAGCGCGCGGATGAATTCCATCGCGTGCGCGGCCTCGGCGGCGCGCACGATCGCCTCCTCGCCCACGCTGCCGGCGCGCCCGTAGGCGATGTTCGCGGCGACGGTATCGTTGAACAGCACCACGCTCTGGCTCACCAGCGAGATCTGGCGGCGCAGGCTCTCCAGCGTGAGCGCCTCGAGATCGTGGCCGTCCACGCTGACGCTGCCCGCCGACGGATGATAGAAGCGCGGCAGGAGATGTATCAGGCTGGACTTGCCGCTCCCCGACGGCCCCACCAGCGCGATGGTCTCGCCGGGGCGGATATCGAGGCAGACGTCGTCCAGCGCGGCGCGCGCGCCGCCCGGATATGAGAGCGAAACGTGGTCGAGCCTGATCGCGCCGCGCGCGCGCTCGATCACCACCGTCCCGCGATCGTCCTCGGGCTTCTCGTCGACGAGCCCGAACACGCTCTCGCAGGCGGCGAGGCCCTTCTGCAGCTGCTCGTTGATGCTGGTGAGGCGCTTCAGCGGCTGCAGCAGCATGCCGGTGGCCGCGATGAACTCGATGAAGTGGCCGACGTCGGTGGATCCCGCGAACGCCTGGCCCGCAGCGAGGTAGATGATCGCGGCGATGGCGCAGGCGACGATCAGCTGCGTCACCGGAACGGTGCCCGCCGCCGCCACCGCGAGCTTCATGTTGAAGCGCCGGATTCGCTGGCTCGCGTCCTCGAAGCGCTTCCCCTCGTAGGCCTGGCCGCCGAAGACGCGCACCACGCGCTGGTTGGCGATCGACTCGTCGAGAACCTCGGCCACGCCGCCGATCGCGCGCTGCGATTCGCGGCTCATCTCGCGCAGGCGCCGGCTGAACATGCGCACCACGATCGCGATCGGCGGGATGACCACGAACGTGACGAGGGTGAGCCTCCAGTTCGACCAGAGGAGGATGCCGACCAGCGCCGCGATCGTCACCGTGTCGCGCACCACCACGGTAAGCACGCTGGTGGAGGCGGCGGCGAGGTTGCCCACGTCGTTGGTGAACTTGGTGACCAGCGAGGCGGTGGCGACCTCGTCGAAGAAGGCGGGCGGGAGCTTGAGCACCTTGTCGAACATGGCGCGGCGCAGGTCGAGGATCACCTTCTGGCTCACCCATTGCGTCGAATAGCCGGACACGAAGCTCGCGATGCCGCTCACCAGGAACACCGCGACGATGCCGAGCGGCAGCAGCACCATGAGCGACTCGTTGCGATGCACGAAGAGCTCGTCGATGAGCGGGCCGAGGAGCTTCACCAGCGCCGCGTCGGCCAGCCCGCCCAGGATCATCGCGACGATGCCCGCGGCAAGCGCGCCCCGGTAGGGCCAGACGTGGGCGAGGAGCCGCAGGTAAAGCTCGCGGCTGCTCGGCAGGGAGTCTTTCATACCGCCATTATCGGTGAAGGAGGCGCTCGTAGAGCGCGAGGTACTCGGCGGCCATTGCCGCGGGCGTGAGGCCGGCCACGGACTCGCGGGCGCGACCGCCCATGCGCGCGGCGCTCTCCGGGTCCAGGCGCGCGAGCGCCGCGGCGAGCCCGGCGATGTCGAGCGCGTCGCGCACGAAGCCGTTCTCCCCCTCGGCCACCAGCTCCGCCGCGCCGCACTGCGGTGTCGTGACGATCGGAAGCCCGCTCGCCATCGCCTCCAGCGCGGCGTTCGGGAAGGGATCGTAGAGCGTCGCGAGGAGGAAGCAGTCGGCCGCGGCGAGGTAGGGGCGCACGTCCGAGACGCTGCCGACGAAGCGAACACGCTCCGCGATCCCCAGCCGCGCGGCCAGCTGCGCGTAGCGCGGCGCGCGTTTGTCCTTGCCCGCGACGATGCCCCAGGGCTTCGCGTCGGCGCGCGCGAGGGCCTCGAGGAATGCGCCGACTCCCTTTCGCTCGAATCCCGAGCCCACGTGCAGGACCACGTTCGCGTCCTGCGCAATGCCCAGCTGCTGGCGCACCGCGGCACGCATCTCGCCACGCAGCCCCGGGTGGAAGCGCGTGGAGTCGACGGCGTTGCGGATGAGGACGAGCTTGTCCGCAGGCGTGCCGAAGCGCTCGCCGATCTCGCGCATCACCATTCGCGAATTGCAGATCACGGCGCGCAGGCGCGTGGAAGTGAAGAGGGCGCGCTCCGCGGCGAGGAGATAGCGGTGGTGGGGGCTCGCGCGCGTCGCGAGGCGCGCGAGCGGCGACTGCACGCGCGCGCGCTGGGCCAGCCATTGCGCATGCACGCCGTCGCCGGCGCGGTACACGTCGCAGCAAGCGATGCGCTCATGGGACTGGACCAGGTCGAAGCGCCGGCGCGCGAGCTCCGCGCACACCGCGCGCGCGAAGCCCACGTCGCGCCAGAGGCTGCCGACGTGGAAGGGATCGAGCACGATGGCGCTGCCGTCGTGCTCGGGCCAGCTCCTCGTCACGATGGTGAGCGAGGCGCCCTGCGACTGGAGCGCCGCCACCGCGCCCTGCACGAAGCGCTCCGCGCCGCCCGCGGGATTGTAGCGACTCCTCACCAGGGCGACGCGCGGGGCGAGGCCGGCTCGCGCGCTCACCGTTGCGACAGCAGCTCGTTCACGGCGGAATGCACCGGGTCTACCGGCAGCTGCGTGAGGCACTCGCTCACCTTGCCGCCGCCGCAGCCGTCATTGCCGCACGGCCGGCACGAATGCGTGCTGGTCACGACGCGGTGCGCAACTCGCCACGGCCCCCACTCCTTCTCGCCGCTCGGCCCGAACAGCGCCACCACCGGCGTGCCCATCGCCGCGGCGACGTGCATCGGCGCCGAGTCCACGCCGAAGAAAAGGCGCGCGCGCGCGGACAGCGCCGCCAGCTCGCGCAGCGTGAGCTGCCCGGAAAGGTCGAGCACCGGCACCGCGGCCTCGGCGAGGATGCGCGCGACGATGGCGCGCTCGCGCGGGTCGGGGGCGCCGGTGACGACGATGCGATTGCCATCGCGAAAAAGCATGCGCAGCATCTCGGCGTTCTTCGATTCCGTCCACGTCTTGAAGAGCCAGCGCGAGGCCGGGTGCACCTGGATGAATCCCTGCGGGACCATCGCCGCCGCCGCGAGCAGCGCATCGACGCGTCTTTGCGCTTCCTCGCCGGGCACCATCACCAGCGGCTTCTCGCTTTCCTCAGGATAGATGCCGGCGCGGCGCAGCGCGTCGAGGTTCGCCTCGACCGCATGGCGCGGTGTCGCGCGCGGCAGCTTGTAGAGGTGCGTGAAGCTCCAGTCCCAGAAGCGGCTCGCGCGCGCCGGCGCCACCGACCAGCGAGGGCGCAGCGCCTGCGCGAGCCACGCGCCGCGCCAATGGTCGGTGAGGTGGACGAGGAGCTGGTAGCGCCGTGCCTTCAGCGTCTTCAGGAGATCGAGCTCGCGGCGCGCCTGCGTGACCAGCCCCTGGCGTTTCCACGCGCGATCCACGGTGTGGATCTGCGCGATCGCCGGATGTCCCGCGAGCATGTCGCGCGTATCGGAATACACCAGCGCGTCGATCTCAGCGTGCGGCGCGCGCTGCTTGAGCACGTGGAACACGGGCGAGGCGAGCAGCACGTCGCCATGGTGGCGCAGCTTCACCACCAGCACGCGCTGCACGGTGGAGAGGTTGACGGCGTCGGGGACCAAGGAGGGTAGATGCCGCGGCGCAATCGCCGACTCTGGAGGCTCGGGTAGGATAATCGATTTCCACGATGAACGCGCCCTTCGCCCGCCGCAACGACCCCTGCCCCTGCGGCAGCGGCGCGCGCTACAAGGACTGCCACGGCCGGCTCGGCGCGGCGCCCGCGGCGCTCCCCGCGGACGAGGCGTTCCGGCGCGGCATGGAGGCCCATCGCCAACACCAGCCGCAGGCGGCGATCCGGCTATTCGACATGGCGCTCGCCGCCGATCCGGGCAATGCCTTCGCGCTGCACTTCAAGGGCTATGGTCTCTGCCAGCTCGGACGCTTCGAAGAAGGCATGCCGCTGCTCGAGCGCGCCGTTGCCGCGCAGCCGCGCAACGCGGACTTCCACGGCAACCTTGGCATCATCCACTACGTGCTCGGCGACCTCGCGCGCGCGATCCCCGCCTTCGAGCGCGCGATCGCGCTCGCCCCGGGCATGGCGGAGGCTTACAGCAACCTCGCGATGGCGCGGCGCGACGAGGGAGATCCGGAGCGCGCGCTGGCCGCGGTGCGCCGCGCGCTCGAGTTGAATCCCGGATTGCCCGCCGCGCGCCTGAATTACGCTTTGATCCTCCTCGCTCTGGGACGCTTTGCGCAGGCGTGGCCCGCGTACGCGTGGCGGCCGCAACCGGCGGCGAACCTGCGCGACCTGGGGATCGCCGCGAGCCTGCCGCACGCGACCGCGCTGCCGGATCTCACGCGCGATCCGTGGATCACGCTGCACGGGGAGCAGGGCCTTGGCGACGCGCTCTTCTTCCTGCGCTATGCCGCGGCGCTGCGCGCGCGGGGCGCGAAGCTGCGATTCTGGGGCAACGCGCGCCTGGTGCCCATCCTGCTGCGCGGCGCGATCGTCGACGACGCGGTGTCCGGAGCGCCGCCGCCGGGCCTCGATCCGGCGCGCCTTGTCTGGATCGGCGACCTCCCCGCGCTGCTGCATCTCGAGAGCGAATTTCCCGAGCCGCCGCGGCTCGTCGTCGATCCGGCGCGCGTCGCGAAGATGCGCGAGCGCCTCGCGGCCGTCGGCCCCGCGCCCTATGTCGCGCTCACCTGGCGCGCGGGGCTGCCGCGCCGCGGCAAGGCGGTCCTCGCGAAGGAGATCGATCCGCACGCGCTCGGTGCCGCGCTCACCGGGATCGGCGCGACGTTCGTCTCCGTGCAGCGAAACCCGCTCGCCGGCGAGAGCGAGGCCCTCGCCTCCGCGCTCGGCGCGCCGCTCGCCGATTTTTCCGAGGCGAACGCGGACCTCGAAGACGCGCTCGCGCTCCTCGAGGTCGTCGACGAATACGTGGGCGTGAGCAATACGAATACGCACCTCCGCGCGTCGCTCGGCCGCAGCGCCCGCGTGCTCGTGCCGTGGCCGCCGGAATGGCGCTGGATGCGCGTGGGCGACGCATCGCCGTGGTTTCCTGGATTTCCCCTCTACCGGGCAACGGACGCGGGCGATTGGGGGCCGGCACTCGTGCGCCTGGGCGCCGGGTTGCGGGCGGATTCGCGATAGAATCGACCGAAATTCCACCCGGCTTTCCCGGCCGGGTTCCCCATGACTTCGAGCTTGCCCCGGTCCGCGCAGAAGGACTTCGAACGCGCGGTTTCCCTCTTCCAGCAAGGACGTCTCGCCACCGCCGAAGGCCTCTGCGGCGAGCTCTTCGCGCGCTTCCCGGGCGACGCGGAGATCGCGCATCTCGCCGGCGTGCTCGCCGCGCGGATGGGCAAGCCCGGCCTCGCGGTCGAGCGCCTCGGACGCTCGGTACGGCTCGAGCCCGCGCGCCCGCGCGCCCTGGCCGCTTTCGGTTTCGCCCTCGATAGCTCGGGCCGCGTGGAAGAGGCGCGCCGGGCGTTCCAGGCGGCGGTGAGACTCGATCCCGAATTCTCCGAGGCGTACAACGGGCTCGGCATCGCCTGTTACCGGCTCGGTCTCCTCGACGAGGCGCTGGCGAGCTTCTCGCGGGCGCTCGCGCTCGCACCTGAATCCGTGGAGACGCGCATCAACGCGGCACGCGCACTGCAGCAGGTGGGACGAGTGGAGGGCGCCGCGAGCCTCTACCGCGAGGCGCTGCAGCGAAGCGCCGGGCGCGCCGACGCGTTGAGCGTCATCTCCGAGGGGCTGCAGCAGGCGGGCGACCTGGAAAGCGCCGCGCATGCGTTCGAGCAGCTATTGGCTCTCGTGCCCGACGACGCGCAGGCGCGTGGCCAGTACGCGCTCGTCCTCGACGCGCTCGGCCGCGCCGGCGAGGCGCGCAGGCAGATCGATCGCGCGCTCGCGGCCCCCGTCCTCGCGCCGGGTCTGCACAACGCGCGTGGCGTCCTGCACCTCAATCGGGGCGAGTGGGCGCAAGGCGCCGACGCGTTTCGCATGGCGATGGACGCGGAGCCCGACAATTCGGGCGCGCGCGTGAATCTCGCCCTGGCGCTGCGCCGCATGGGACGGCGCGAGGAGGCGCGCGCCGAAATGTCGGCCGCCCAGGCGCGCGGCAACCTCGATGCGGCCGCCCTGTCGCGCCTCGCCACGATGCATGGCGACGACGGCCGGTCG
>JBBRQA010000055.1:0-18032 GCA_038227085.1 Burkholderiales bacterium
CCAGTAGAACGTGAGCGGGTTGATGAGCACGAGCTCGCGGATGTCGTGGTCGGCGAGCGCGAGGCCCGCGTGGAAAGTGTTGTGCGCGCCCGAGCACAGGCCCACCGGGATGAAACGCGTGTATCCGAATTCGCCGCGCAGCAGGTCGAAGGCCGCCTTCGCATCGCTCATGGCGGTGCCGGGATACGGGTGGTTCTCACGGCCCGGCGCGCGCAGCACGCTGTCGCCGATGCCCTCGAGGTCGAAGCGCAGACACGCGAAGCCCGCCGCGGCGAGCTCGCGCGCCAGCGTCACCCCTACGCGATTAGGGCCCACGCGATGGACGGCCCCGGCGTTGAAGATCACCACCGCGGGGCGATCCTTTGCGCTCGAAGTGCGCGTGAGGACGCCGACCAGATGGCCCTCCGCGCCGAAGCGGCACACCTGCTCCTCGAGGACGGCGCTGCCCTGGGAAGTGGCGAAGGGAAAGCGCGTGACGCGGGCGGCCACGTGCGCGCGGGCGCGCTCGGTCGAGGGGGAGCCACGCGCCTGCACGCGATCGACGATGATCGCGAGCGCCTCGTCGGGAACCACGGTGAACTGGTGCTCGGCCATCATCGCGGCCCAGCCGGGAAGGCGGACGTACTCGGCCGATGCGCCGCTCGCGGCGAGAAGGTCGCTCAACGAGGTGTCGGGGGCCGTGTCGTCGCGCCCCACGACGAGGACGTGGACCGCGTTCGGCGGCGTGGCGAGGAGGTCGATCGCGCGCACCGATTCCAGCGTCTTTCCGGACATCACCGAGCCGGCGCTCTCCAGCGCACCTTCGACCACGGTCGTGGCGCGCGTGGCGCTGGCGGCGATGGCCTGCAGCTCGCGCACGTAGGGCTTTCCCTTCACTGCCGGATTCCACAGGACGAGATCCTCGACATCGATCTCGCGCGATGCGAGGGCGGCGAGCGTGGCGCCGAGGCGAACGCCGATCAGCACCACCGCGTGACGACCGCTCAGCGCGCGCGCGCGCTCCACCGCGCGCTTGATGTTGCCGATCCACGTGGCGATGCGATCGGGATCGAGGTCGCTCCCCGCGGAGTCGCCGATGCCGTGATAGTCGAAACGCAGAGCGGGGATGCCCGCGCGCGCGAGGCGGTCGGCCAGGTGGCGCAGCGTCCGGTGGGCGCGCGTGTACTCGTGGCCTACGGGCGCGCAAAGCACGGCGACGCGATCGGCGGGCGTAGCCGCTTCGTCGGCGTGATACCAGCCGAGAAAGGAGCTTTCGCCATCACCGAGATACATCGCCTCGCGTTTCATCCCGGCCTCGCTAGGCTCCGATGGTGAGCGGCTCGCCGAGAGCTTCGACATGCGCCGGCGACAGTCGCGCCACGTACCAGTCGAGCGCGCGTTCGAGCCCCGCGTGCACGCGACAGGTGGGATTGAATCCCAGGTTGCCCCTGGCCTTGTCGATGTCGGCGAGCGAGAAGCGCACGTCGCCCGCGCGAAAATCGCGATGCACCGGCGGCGGGCAGTCGAACGACGCATCGCGCTGCTTGAGGAGATCGCGCAGGCTCGCGAACAGCTGGTTCAGCGATGTCTGCTCGCCAAGGGCCACGTTGTAGACCTGGTTCACCGCCTCGGGATTGCCGACCGTCCCGGCGAGGATGTTGGCCTGCACCACGTTCTCGATGTAGCAGAAGTCGCGCGCGGTCTCGCCGTCGCCGTTGATGAACACGGTTTCGCCGCGCAGCATGGCGGCGATCCATTTCGGGATCACCGCGGCATAGGCCCCGTCCGGATCCTGGCGCGGGCCGAACACGTTGAAGTAGCGAAGCCCGATGGTCTCCATCCCGTAGCAGCGCCCGAAGGTGTCGGCGTAGAGCTCATTCATGTACTTGCCCGCGCCGTATGGCGAGAGCGGACGCCCGATGGTGTCTTCAACCTTCGGCAGGCCCGGGTGGTCGCCGTACGCGGCGCTCGACGCCGCGTAGACGAAGCGCTTCACCTTGGCGTCGCGCGCCGCCACCAGCATGTTGAGGAAGCCGGTGACGTTGCTCGCGTGGCTCGTGATCGGATCGTCGATGGAGCGCGGCACGCTGCCAAGCGCGGCCTCGTGCAGCACGATGTCCACTCCCGCGCACGCCTCGCGGCAGGTCTCGAGCGAGCAGATGTCGCCTTCGATGAATTTGAACTTCTTCCAGCGCTCGGCGCCCACCGCCGCCTGCACCTGATCCAGGTTGTGCTGGAAGCCGGTGGCGAAGTTGTCGAGGCCCACCACGCGCTGGTCGAGCTCCAGAAGCGACTCGAGGAGGTTCGAGCCGATGAAGCCGGCCACCCCCGTCACCAGCCAGGTGCGCGGCTTGGAAGCGAGGGAGGGTACGAGAGAGGAGAGGTGGTCCATGGTCGTTTCCTTGTGATTACTATTTTATCGCCGCGGGTTCCGGCCCGGAATGACGCAGCGAGGCGATGAAGCTGTAGAGGGACCGGCGTTGCCCGGTGGCGAAGAGCGCCGCGGGATAAACGACGGCGAGGATCGCGCCGCCGGCCGCCAGCGTGAGGAAGGCCGGCAGCTGCGTGAAGCGCAGCGCCACCGCCGCCGCGAGCGCCGCCAGCCCCGCCGCCGCGAGGATTCCGGCGAGGCTCGTCCAGTCCTGCAATTTCGATACCGGGGTCTGCGTGAGCGTGGCGATTCGCGCAAGCGAGAGCGCCCGCTCGCTGTAGAGGGCGACCACGCTCCCGAGCGCGGCGCCCACCATGCCCCACGTGATGGCGCCGAAGTAACTCAACGGCAGCGCGAGCGCCAGCACCAACGCGTTCACGCGCGATGCGAAGCCGCCCTGCTTCAGCAGGAAGAGGATGCTGGTGAGCTCCACCACCAGTGCGAGGAGGCCGACGATGTAGAGGCGCATCACCGGTGCCGCGCCGATGTAGGTGGGCGTATAGATGAGCGTGATGAGGGGCTCGGCGAACACGAAGGCGAAGGCGAGCAGCGGATAGACGAGGAGCGCCACCATCGCGTTGGCGCGGCTGTTTAGGGCGAGCATCGCCGCGAAGTCGCCGGTGGAGTGCAGGCGGCTCATGCTCGGCAGGAAGACGTGGTTCACCGATTGCCGGAACATCTGCACGATGGGTGCGATCACGGTGGCGACCGAGAAAGACGCGAACTGCGTCACCGTGAAGAGCATCGCCGCGATCCATTGGTCGCCCTGGGACCTAAAACCGGTGAGGCTGCCGGAGAGCGCGAAGGGCGCCGCCTGCCTCAGCTGCTCCTTCATCGCCGCGCGCTCGAGCCACGGCCCGCCGAACCCGTAGTGGCGCCGCACGTACCAGAGAAGGAGCGCCGACTTGAACGCGGCGAACCCCACCAGCACCCACAGGACCGCGGCGAGGTCGCGAGTGAGGAGCGCGGTGACGGAAAGCGACACGGCGCGCAGCGCCGAGAGCCCCACGATCACCTTCGCCTGCCAATGAACGCGCTCGTCGACCGTGGGCAGGATGTCGAGCACGAAGGAGAAGATCCAGAGGGCCGCGAAGATCGGCACCACCACGCCGTTGTCCACGACAACGCTGCGCAGCTTGGCGGGCAGCCACGGGTCGAAGAGCGACAGCATGAACCCGGACACCACGCCGGCCACCACCAGGAAGAGCAGGCATTGGTTGAGGTAGAGGCGTTTCCTCGCCGCATCCGAGCGCGGCAGGAAGTAGTAGAGGCTCTGCGGCATGCACATCGGCATGACCATGAGGAGCGTCATCACGGCGAGCCACAGCAGGCGGTACTCGCCGAAGCTCTGCGAGTCGAGCGCGCGCGTGAGCACCACGGGCAGCAGGAACTGGAGCCCGTAGTCGAGCGCGTACGCGGTCCCCAGGGAGACTGCGCGGCGCTCGAGGGAGGCGGAAGAAGCGGTCATCGCCCCGCCGCCAGCAGCGCGATCTCGCGCTCGTAGCGATCGATGGTGGAATCGATCGAATGGTTGTCGCGGTAGTAGGCGTGCACGCGCTGGGAGGCCTCGCGCCACAGGATGTCGTCGCGCATCAGGCGCTCGACCTTCCAGCTCGCGTCGGCAACGTCCTGGACCGAGTCATACACCGGGCCGCCGTCCTTGGTGCGCGAGCCCGTGTCAATGAAGGCGACCGTCGGCACTCCGCGCGACCACGCCTGCAGGAAGGTATTGGGAAAGCCCTCGTAGAGCGAGGTGTTGAGCACCAGGCGCGCGCCGTTGAACCAGCTCTCGGCCTCGGCGAACGGCACGAAGCCCTTCATCTCGACGTTGGGCAGCGCACGCGCTGCCTCCACCAGCGAGGCGTAATACTGCTGCGATTTCCTGTCTGGATCGGGGCCGCCGATCACCACGAAGCGGTAGTTGGGCAGGCGCCGGGCGATCTCGAGGGCGAGCTCGGCGCGCTTGGAAGGGCGCACCGAGGCGGTCCACAGCACGTAGCCGCCACGATCGGAGCGCGCCGCGGCCGGCGGCATGTAGCAGCTCGGAATCACCACGCCTTCGATGCCGTAGTTGTCGAAGAGCTGCTTCTGCTGCACGTCGTTCTGCGTGACGATGCGGTCCACGTTACGCACGCCCCACTCGAAGATCTTCTTGTCGCGTGCGAAGCGGATGTCTTCCTTGCCGGGCAGGAAGTCCACGTCCGACGCGCCGGCGTAGATCGCCTTGCGGCCGTGGCGATGGCAGAAATGCGCCATGAATGCGGTATAGACCGCGGCGGTGCGCTGGTAGTAGACGTCGGCGTCCACGCGCGTGAGCGCCCGCCAGAGCGAAGTCAGGCGCGGATGGATGAAGCGCAGCCCTGGGATGCCCTCGTCGGGCTTGTGCATGTTGTACACCGTTACGCCGTTCACCTCGGTGCGGTCGGCCTGCCCGTAGTCGAGGCAGATCATCGACACGCGGTAGCCGCGGCGCGCGAGTGCTGGCGCGATCATGCTCTGCTGCACCTCGGCGCCGCCCACGACCTTGATCTCGGTGCTTCCCGAGAGCACCGGCCACGTGGTCGGCGCGAGGAAGCAGACGTGGGGCTTCCGGGCGGGAAGGCTAGGCGGCTTCGGCGATGGGCTGGTGGCGGACATAGTGGCGGTAGACACGTTGCAAGTTCTCGGCGGCTTTCTCGATGCTGGCGTGCTCGCGCACCCAGCGAAGTTGCTCGGCGGCGATCTCGTCTCGGTCGAGATACGCCTCGACGATCGCGGCGGCGATCTTGCCCGGCGCGCGATCACCGATCACCTGCCCGGCGCGCGGCAGGATGTGGCGAATGTCGGAGTAATCGGTGCTCACGACCGGCACGCCGAGCACCATCGCTTCCAGGACCGAATTCGGGAAGCCCTCCCACGCGGAGGTCACGAACAGGACGTCGCTCTGCTTGACGATCGCGGGCAGGTCCTGGCGCGCGCCGGCGAACCTCACGCGCTCGTCCAGGCCGGCACGGCGGTAATGGTCCATGACCTGGTCCTTGTAGTCGCTGGTATCCGAATGCACGCCCGCCTTGTAGCCCGCCTGCGGCGCGAGCGACTCGCCGAGGAAAAGCACGCGCCAGTCGGGCGCGCTCTTCACCAGCGCGGCCGCGACGTCGATGGCGAGTGGATAGTCCTTGGCCGGCTTGATCGCGCCCACGAGGGTCGCGACCCGGTGCCGGCCGGGCCCGAAAAACTCGCGGCGGTAGTCCTTGTCGCTTTGCGCCTGGCGCTCGAAATCCTCGATGCGCATGCCGTTCCAGACGACGTGCAGCTGCTTGTCGGAATAGCCATAGAGCTTCTGCGCGAACTGCCCGCCGTGACGGCTGTTGGCGACCAGGCCGTCGACCAACGGCTTGGTGAGGAGGTGCCCGAGGCGCTGCGTCATCGAGATCTCGTAGTTGCTGCTCCTCTCGGAGTTGAGGACCGGGATGCCGGTGCCGGCCGCGGCGATGCGCGCGTAGATATCGCCGTCGAAGAGGAAGCCGTGGACGATGTCGGGGCGCCAGGTCTTGATGAAGCGGCGCAGCCGCGCCAGCACGTGCCGGTCGAGCTTGCTCTTTTTCTGGTCGACCACGAGCTCCACGCCCGCGCCTTCCAGGTCGCGGGCGCGCGGCGCACAGTCGTTCAGCGTGTAGATGGCGACGTCGTTGCCGTGGCGCACGAGCTCCCGCGCGAGCTCTACCACCTGCTTCTGGGCGCCGCCCAGGTCGAGGTCGCTAATAGTGAACAGCACGCGCATGTTCTGTCCCCTGGCCGTGATCGGCGCCCGCGCCCGCCCAGCGCTCGCGCCACATTTCGAAGGCGACGAGCAGCCACACCTTCTGCACGTCGAGGCGGTCGTTGTTCGCGCCGCCGTCGCGGAAATTGGCGACCGCGCGCGACACTATCGCCGGATCGAAGATGCCGGCCTCGCGGATCCTCTTCGGATCGAGGAAGTTGTCGAGAAGCGGGGCCAGCTCCCCGCGCATCCAGCTCGCCAGCGGGATCGCGAAGCCCTGCTTCGGGCGGTCGATCAACGCGCGCGGCACATGACGATAGAGGATCTTGCGCAGCAGGTGCTTGGTGCCGAGCGGGCCGCGGCGCATCTCGGCGGGCAGGCGCAGCGCGAATTCGGCCAACCGGTGGTCGAGGAGCGGCTCGCGGCCCTCGAGCCCGGTGGCCATGGTGGTGCGGTCCACCTTGGTGAGGATGTCGTCCGGCAGGTAATGGCGCAGGTCGCAGCGCGCCATCTGGTCGGCGAAAGACGGGGCACGGACGCAATCGCGCGCGGCGGTGTCCCCGCCCAGCAGCGACGAGATCTCCCACGGAGTCCAGAAGGACATCGCGAGGTCGTACATCGTCGCCCGGTCGAGCGTGGGAAAGAGCACGTGCAGCTTCTCGACGCGCTCGACCACGTTGCGGCGCGCGCTGTGGCGCCACCGCGAGGGCATCGGCACCGCGTTCATCACCGCGCGCAGCGCGTGCGGGGAGACTTTCGAGACGGCGGTGCGCGCCAGGGCAGGCCAGCGCGACAACGCGCGCTCGCGCTCGAGCACCACGCCGTAGTGCGAGTAGCCGCTGAAGAGCTCGTCGCCGCCGTCCGCGGACAGCGCGACCTTCACGTGCTCGCGCGCCATCCTGGAGACCAGGTAGGTGGGCACGCCCGACTGGTCGCCGAAGGGCTCGTCGAAGAGCTCGGCCCACTGCGTGAGCACGCCGAGCATGTCCTTGGCGGTGACGATCCTCTCCGTATGGCGCGTGCCCAGGTGCTGGGCGACCTTCTTCGCATGGCCCGATTCGTCATAGCGCGGATCGTCGAACCCGATGGTGAAGGTGCGCACCTCGCCGCCGCCGTAGCGCTGCAGGAGGGCCGCCACCAGCGACGAGTCGAGGCCGCCGGAAAGGAACACACCCACCGGGACGTCGGAGACCATGCGATAGCGGCACGCGTCGATGAGGAGCGTCTCGAGGCGATTCTCAAGCTCCTCCTCGCTGCCCCGCAGCGTCTCCTCGGTGTCGACCGCGGTCCAATACTGGTGCGCGACCGGCTCGCCGACTTCTCCCAGCTCGAGCCAGTGGCCCGGCAGGAGCTTGTGCACGTTCTTGTAGATGGAGCGCGGCGCCGAGATGTAGCCGTATTGCAGGTATTGGCCGACCGCATCGCGATCGATTTCCGGCTGCCACGCCCTGAAGGCGCGCAGCGCCTTCAGCTCGGAGCCGAACCAGAAGCCGGAGCCGTTCCACGCATAGTAGAGCGGCTTCACGCCCATGCGGTCGCGCAGGAGCATGAGGCGGCGCTCGCGCTCGTTCCACACCGCGATGGCGAACATGCCGATGAACTTGTCGACCGCCTTCACGCCCCACTCCTGGAGCGCGGCGAGGATCACCTCGCTGTCGCCGCTCGAGCGGAAGCGATGCCCGAGGGCCTCGAGCTCCGCGCGCACTACTGCGAAATTGTAGACCTCACCGTTGAAGACCATGGTGAGCGAGCCATCCGGCGAGCGCATCGGCTGGTGGCCGAGCGGCGACAGGTCGAGGATGGAAAGGCGCGTATGTCCGAGCGCCACGCGCCCGCCGGGCCGCACCCAGACGCCGTTGTCGTCGGGGCCGCGCGCGCGCAGGCTTTCCACCGACGCGCCCAAGTGGGCGAGCCACTGCGCGGAGTCGCCGCGTCGAGACCAATATCCCGTGATTCCACACATCGCTAGATCCTCGCTGACATGGCTTCCCGCGAGCGGCGCGGGATGATCACTGCGGTGGTGGGCACGGGCTTGGCGGCGCGCGCGCGCGCCTGCTTCGCATGCACCCCGAACATGAGGCCGATGCCGAGCCAGAGGAAGGCCTGCTCGGGCACGGGAATGAAGCTGCTGCCCACGAATCCGGCCACCATGAAGGTCACCAGCGCCGCCGCGCAGCCTTCGAAGAAGCCTTGTTCCTGCGGCGCGAGCGTCGTGTCCTTGGCGAGCTTGCGGAAGCCCTTCCACACGGTGAACCAGAAGGCGATAAGGAGGATTGCGCCGACCACGCCGAAATCGATGAGCGCTCCAATGTAGGCGCTGTGCGGATGCGTCACCTCCATCATGTCGCCCATGCGCATGGCGGGCGCCCATAGCACCGACTGGATGCCGTGGCCGAAGAAGGGCTTGTCGAAGAGCTGCGGAATGAGCGGCGTCCAGATGTCGGAGACACGCCCGGCGCTCACGCCCGCGGCCCCCTCGCTCGCGCCCATCTCGAGGCGATACCAGATGGCGCCGGGCGTGAGCATCAGCGCCAGCGGGATCGCCACCACGGCGAGCGCGATCAGCTTCTTGTTGCGCCGTCGCGAGACGAGGTACATCACCACGACGAGCGCCAGCGTCATGAAAGCGTTCCTCGAGAAGGTGAGGATCAACGCGATGCCGACCAGGCCCATGGAAAGGAAGAGGAGCGTCTTCAGCACCGGGCGCTGGGTGCGATCCCAGGTGAAGAGCAGGATCGCGATCGCCGTCACGTACAGGCGCCCCAGGTCGTTGGCGTGCATGCCGAGCGGCGACAGGAAGTGGCGCGCGTATTCGCCGGCGAGCTGGCCGAACTTCACGTTCGAGTTGAGGAAGTAGCCGATCACCATGAATCCCATGAACCACATCGAGATCATCATCGGGACCATGAACTTGCGCGGCTCGCGGGCGTGCGAGTAGGCGGCGCCAACGATCAACGCGTACGCCACCAGGATGAGCGGCTTCATCATGTTGTCGCGCAGGTAGCCGAAGTTGTTCTTGAAGTCGACCTGCTCGCTGTCGAAGAACACCTTCGGGATGAGGTCGACGTGGCCCAGGCCGTTCACGCCGCCGAGGATGATGGGCACGATGAACAGCCAAAACAGCCACCACGGCATGATCCGCTTGATGGTTCCGTCGGGCACCGCCACCAGCAGGTACGACATGAACGTGCCGATCATCAGCACGTTGAGCGGATTCAAGCCGGTGACGCCGAACATCGCGCGCGGGAACATGTAGCTGGACGAGATCGGCATGATGAGGATCATCACCAGCACGCCGACGCGGAAGTCGCGGATGGTGAACACGAACACGATCGCCGCGATGCAAACCAGCGCCGCGCTCAAGCCCTGGAATGCGACGAAGGCGCCCCACAGTGCGCCCATCGCCATGAGCCCGGCGAGGAGACCCCACTTCGTGGGCGTCATGGTGCCGGGGCCCGAGGCGAAGGGAGGCGCGAATGCCGACATGGAGTCCCTCATGTGCGCGGGGCGCCGACGACGCGCGCGGCTTGCGCGGGGGGAATCGCGGCGAGTAGCGAGGCGATGAACGCCTGCTGCGCGGCGAAGGCGGCGCGCGGATCGGCGGAGATGCTCGACACGCGCACCAGCATCCCGTCGGGAATGCGACCGCGGAAGCCCGCCCCCAGCTGCACCTCGAGGCGCTCGAGGCGGCTCCTCACGACGCGATTGCCCATGGTGAACCAGTAAGTCACAGGCTCGAAACGCTCACCGCGCACCGCGAGCATGCGGGTGACGGGGACGGTGCGCCCCGCGGCGGAAAGGTCGCCCTGCTCCAGCCCCTGGATCGTGAAGCCCTGCGCCGTGTAGCAGACTTCCTGGCGGTGGGCCTTCAGCGCGTCGCTCTGGTCGCCGCCGTACGCCATGGTGAGCATCATCTGCTCGCCTGCCGCGCTCACGTAGGTGCGCGAAAGCGTCTGATTGTAGATGCGGTCAAGCTTCTGCTGCACGTCGGCTGTAAGCGGGACCGGGACGACGCTGGGGTCGATGGACCAGTCGCCGAAGGCCTGCGGCACCAGGACCTGGAGGTCGAGGGCAGGGCCTTCGGCGCGAACCGGTTTCAGGAGCGGCGCCGCGACGCCGGCACCGAGCATGATCGTGGCCGCGAGGGCCGCCGTCGCGAGCGACGGATATGCGATGCGAGTCCCCGCGGGGGACTCAAGTTCACTCGTGTTTGTCGCATTCCCGCGTCGGAAGAATCTGTCGACGCCGAGGAGAAGAGCGAACGCCGTGATGAACACCAGCATGCCCGCGATCGCATGGAGCACGCCCTGCGCCGCGTCGTCGCCGAGGTGGTAGGCGACCAGGACGAGGAAGAGCACGCGCACCACGTTGGCGAAGATGGCGATCGGCACCATGGCGGCCAGCATCAGCGCCACGCGCGCCTTGCCCGCAGGCGGCGTGAGGTGTGTGTACAGGAGACTCAGCGCGCACAGGCTGTAGAGCGAGTTCAAGCCCGAGCACGCGTCGGCCACCAGCATCTCGTGGTCGCCCACCAGTAGCACCACGCCGTGGCGCTCGATGGGATAGCTCGCGAGTCGGAGGATCCCCTCCACCATGGTCGAGACGAGCGCCTTCAGCGGGATCGCGATCGATTCGAGCACGAAGCCCGGCAGCGGCACGAGGAAGACCAGGAAGAGGAGCGCGAAGGCGAGCCCGCGCACGGCGCGCGGGCCGCGCATCATCAGCAGCACGCCGGCGAGGACGGGGAAGTGCGAGAGCACTTCGAAGAGGGGCAATGCTTGCGAGCGTCCGACGACGTAGAGGACGAGGCCCAGCACCAGGAGGATCGCACCCGGGATGACGGACGGGCGCGAGGAATCGAGCAACACCGCCCTGCCCCGCCAAACGAGATAGCCAAAGACGGCGAGGACCAGCGGGCCATGTGCGTACTCGTCCTCGCGCCACAAGGTGCGCGAAAGCTCGAGGTACGTGGGCACATAGAGAACGAGAAGGCCCGCCAGGATCGCGAGCCAGGGCCTCCAGGCCCCGCGCACTGCTCCGGCGAGGCTACGCTCCCCGAGGACCGTCGACATTGGCGGTCCTTGTCCGTCAGTACGAGTTGATGATGGAACCGACCACCCGCGCGCCGGTGCCTGCCAGCTCCTTCACGACCTTCGACGTGGAGGCGACCGCGGTGTGGTTCTTGCGCGCCACGACGAGCGCGTCGCCCGCGCGGAATGCGATGCTCTGCGCATCCGCGAACTGCCGGGCGGGAGGCGTGTCGACGATCACCACGTCGTAGCTCGACTGCAGCTCTTTCATGAGCGCGCCGAACTGCGGGCGCGACAGCAGCTCCTGCGGGTTGGGCGGGAGCGGCCCCGCGGGTAGCACCGACAGGCGATTCAGGCCGTGGATAGGAAAGGTGGCCTTGTGGTCGGTACGCCCCGACAGCAGCGTCGACAGGCCGTGGCCTTGCGGCAGGCCAAAGATCTTGTGCTGGCGCGGTGCGCGCAGGTCGGCGTCGACCAGCACGGTGCGCGCGCCCAGCTGCGAGAACACCACCGCGAGGTTGGCCGCGAGATAGCTGCGGCCTTCGCCGGAATCGGGGCTCACGATCACCAGCGCGTTGCGGCCGGCTTCCGGGTTGTACCAGCGGATCAGGAGTTGCGTGCGCAGCGCGCGCAACTCCTCGGTGCGCGGATGGAACGGCGCGAACGCTGCCACCAGCTCGTTGGACGGCTGGATGCCCTTCGCATCGGTGTCTCGCACCAGATGCGGAAAGTCGTATTGCTTGGCGAGCGCGAAGCGCACGTCGTTGTCGCTGATCAAGCCCAGGCGCACGGCGGCTTCGCCGAAACGCATGCCCTCATCGCGCTGCAAGTCGAGCACGCGGTCGATCTCGGGCGCCGTGAGCTTGCCCTCCTCGACCAGGATCGTTCCGATCAGCCGATCGGAACGCAGCACCGTGGCGGCGCCGCGCTGGGGCTCGAAGGTGACGACGTTTTCCTGGGGGTGGTTCATTTCAATGATTCCTCAAGCGGGACTGGGGAGCGCCTTGGGCGCGGCATCCCCGCCCAGGAGTCGCGAGGGGTGCCACGTCTGGATCGAGCCCAGCAGCGGGACATCCATGCCGAGCATGACCGCGTCAAGGTCCGGATCGCTGCGCACGCGGCGGTCGAGGATCTCGAGGAGGAACACCGCGGCGAGCCCGAGCAACAGGCCGACGAACAGGCCGAGCGCGAGATTCAACGGCAGGCGCGGGCGAATCGGGAATGTGGGCTCGATGGCGGCGTTCAACACGGTCACGTTGGTCTGCCGCGCCCCGCTCTCCACCTTGTTCACCATCTTGCGGGCGAGAGCGGCCTCGTAGGCTTTCTTCGAAGTATCGACGTCCTGCTGCAGGACGGCGGCCTCGTTGCGCGCATCGCGCAGGTCCTCGACGCGCTTTTTCTGCGCGGCGAGGTCCGCCTTCAGGGCGCCGGCGCGCGAGCGCGCCTGCGCGGACAGGTTGCGCGCGCCGCCCACCACGGTGCGCATCTCGGAGTTGTAGCGGTCACGCAGTGCCTGCACTTCGGAGGCCTGCTGCTGGTATTGCGGGTGATTCGGGCCCAGGCGTGTGGACAGCTCCTGGAGCTTGGCTTCCGCGCGCAGCATTTCGGTCTTGAGCGTCGTCACCAGCGGGCTTGCCAGCACCTCGGGAAGGTTCTCGGTGCTGACGTTGCCTTGCCGGGAGGGCGTGCCGTAGTTCGATTCGCTCGCGCGAAGCGATTGCGAGGACAGCTCGTTCAGGCGCAAGGTCTCGACGTCGACGCGCTCGTCGGTCGCGATGATGCCCTTGTCGCGCTGGAACGCGGCAAGCTTCATCTGCGCGACTTCAAAGGACGTGCGCAGCTCCTTCAACTGGTCGTCGAACCAGGCCGCGGCTTCCTTGGTGGGCTCGACGCGCAGGTTGAGGGTCACCTCCATGTACGCCTTGGCGAACGCGTTGGCCACCGCGGCGGCATATTTGGCGTTGCTCGCCGAGTACGTCACGGCGATGACCGAGCTTTGCGAGACGTCGACCTTGAGCTTGGTGAGCACGCCCTGCGCGACCCAGTCCTCCACGGTGCCGGGGCTTCCCGCCTTCACCCAAGCGGCGTGAACGGCGTCGCCTTGGGCGAGTTGCAGGTCCTGAACGACTTTCCTGGCGGTACGCTGGCTCTGGATGATGTCGACCTGGGTCTGCATGTACCCCAGCTGCTGGCGCGCCGGCATGAGGTTCTGGTTCAACATCTGCTCGTCGCGATTGTCGACCAGCACGGAGACGGTGGCCTCGTAAGTCTTGGGCAGCAGCACGGTGACCGCGATGGCGGTGGCGACCGTGGCCCCGAGCACCGCGAGGAACATCCAGATGCGGCCCTTGAGGGCCAGCAGGAACTGATGGAAATTCATGGTTGCTGTTGCTTTCGGCGGGCGGTTTTAGAAAAGGCTTTCCTGCACGTGGATCACGTCATCGGGCTGCACGCGATCGGTGAGGCGCGCGTCGATGCGGTTCACGTTGCCGTTGCCGGAGCGGCGGCTGATCTGAATGCCGCGCTCGGTGCCGCGCACGGTGACGCCGCCGCCCATGGCGAGCGCCTGCATCACGGTCATGTTGCGCGCCAGGGGATAGGCGCCCGCCTTCTGCACCTCTCCGTAGATGTAGACCAGCGGCGCCTTCTGCACGAAGACGGTGTCGCCCGGCTCGAGCGCGACGTTCTGCGACAGGTCGCCGTTCCTCATCATCGCGCCCAGGTCGACCTCGATCTTCTCCTGCTTGCCGCTGCGGTTGGTGAGGACCGTCACTTCGTCGGAACCGCCGGGGGCGATGCCGCCCGAGACCGCGAGGAAATCGGATAGACGCACGTTGGTGGAGTCGAGCGGATAGCGCCCGGGCTTCATCACGTTGCCGAGGACCGAGACCTGCCGGCTGTTGACCTGCGCGAGGGAGACCGTCACTTCGGGATTCACGACGAATTTGCCGGCCTTCAGCTTGTCGGCGATACGCGCGCCCGCCTGGTAGGGAGTCAGGCCGGCGACAGGCACTTCTCCCACCATCGGGAACTGGATCGTGCCGCGCTCCGAGACGCGCGCCTCGGTGGTGAGCTCGGGATTGCGGAAGACGGTAACGCGCACCATGTCACCCATGCCAAGGGACTCGAGGCGCATGTCGGTGGCGGCCTGGGTGTCCTGCGCGGTGAGTGGGGCCTGCGGCATGACCGGCGCCACATAAGCGCTCGCGGTCGCGGGAGTCGTCACCGTAACCTGGGCCACCTGCTGGGCGGCGGCCGCGCCAAAAGACGCGGCGAGGAGGCCGAGCGAAAGAGCGGTCTTGATCGTATGCATGGCGAATCTCCGGCTTGGTAAATGTTCTTTGGCTATGCTCGTCCCGCCGCGTCGGCCGCGGCCAGGACGAACATGCCCTGTCCTGCTGCTTGTTGTTTGCCTGCGCTGCTTACGAGCGCTTGGAATTGCGGCGAACGATGAAGCCGACGAGCGCGAGCCCGGCGAGCATCATTGCCCACTCCGACGGTTCCGGAACCGGCGTCACCGGGCCGTAATGGGCGGTGGGCCTTCCGATCCCCGTGTTGCCGTTGAGCGGAGACGAAATCGCCTCGCTGCGCGGGCTCTGGATCGCGGAGTACGAGAACGAGCTGCGTTCGCCGCGCGCCGCGGGGTTGGTTTGGGCATTGGCAGCCGTCGCCGCCGAGGCCAGAAGAACTGCTATCGATAGGTTGCGGATTACGGGTCTCATGAGGTGTATCTCCTTGTAGAGATAGCCTAAGAGCCACGCGTGACACCCATGGGGAGTGGGTGCCTTCGAGGGCTAGTCCAAAGGGACTATGTGCCCGTCAGAAGCCGATACGGGCCTCGATGAAAGCGACGTCCGCGTCGTAGTCGGCGAACGGGATGTTGCTGGTTCGGACCTCGCGGTTGATCCCCGCCTGGAGGAGGATCTTCTGCGTCGGGCGGTAGGCGACGCTGGCGCCGAAAAGCCGCACGCGGTGGCGCGCTCCGCCGCCCAGGATGGGGGCGCCGCGGTAGTCCCAGATGTTGTACTCGACATTGCCCTGGAGGGTGATCTTGTCGGTGATGTTCCATCGCGGGCGGACATACCCGCCAGTGATGAGGACGAAGCTGGTCTGGACGTCCTGGGCGGGATCCACGTCCCGCGAGAGCGCGGCGGCGACCGTGAGCTTGCCGGTGGGCGTCCAGGTATAGAGCGCCTTCACGATAGGGCCGCTGTAGTTGCGATCCGTGCCCTGGTCGTATTTGCGCTGCACCAGCTCCACGCGCCCGTCGAACCGCGAGTGCCCGGTGAATATCCAGGTGGTCCTCGCGCCCAAGCCCTGCTGACGGTAGGAATTATCGTTCGCGACTCCCTGCAGATCCACGCCGTTGGGCAGGCGCCCGCGCTCATAGCGCGCGGCGAGGCCCACGCTGTTGTCCAGCGGGGTGACGTAGGAGATCCCCACCTCCGCGGCCTCGAGGTCGATGTCGTTCACCTTGCGCCGGTCGCTGCCGTGGCGCGTCTGCTCGCCCGTGAGGCCGCCGCTCAGCCGGTAACGCGGGGTGAGCAGGTAATTGCCGGTGGCGTAGAGCGAGCGCGTGGTGAGGAGGTCGGGGTCGCGTCTCTGGATATTGGCGAAGCTCGCGAGGCCCTGGTTCTCGTTGTAGCCCAGCGTACCCTTGGCTCCCGGGTTCAGCACCCAGGCCCAGTTGGCCATCACGGTATGGCCGTTGAAATCGAAATCCTTGAAGTACTGGTACTTGCTTTGGTACCAGGTGTACTCCGCGGTCACATGCTGCTGGCTAAAGTTGGCGTTCAGCGTGGCGCCCACGTGGGTCGTGTAGATGGTGTCGCCACGCTGGGAGGGAGGGAGGAAGAGCGGATTCAGCGACTTCGAGAGACGCAGCACGTTGGTGTCGTGCGTGACGTTCTCCGCAGCCCAGAGCTCGACGCGGTCTTCGAAGAGCGCCCACGAGGCGCAGGGGGCAAGCGCGGCCGCGAGCGCGGTGGCGAGGACGGATTTCTGCAGGGCGCTACCAGAACCGCCAGTTGCCGGTTGCGAGGATCCAGATGCCGAGTGTGCCATTGGTTACCGCGTGAGAGACGATGGGCATCCACAGGTTGGCGCTGCGCATGTACACCCAACTGTACCCGAGCCCTGCCACGAGTCCAGCCAGCCACAGCGAATGTTCGGATGCGAATAGCGCGGAGGATATAGCAAAAGCGCGCCATGAAGCTCGTTTCACGTCGAACGAGAGGAAGTCGCGCGCGTCGATCCAGCGCATGATGAAGGAGCGCCAGAACAACTCTTCCATCACCGGCACCACGAGCGCCAGCCCGAAGAGCCTCAGCCCCGCGAGCGTCCCGTTGACGGTGCCGTCAGGCCGCCTGGGATCGAATCCCGGCCCGCTCCCCAGCGCCATCCACCCGCGATCCAGGTGGATCCACGCGAAGAAGACCGCGAAACCGACGGCAACAGCCATGAGCCAGTCTCGTGCAGGCACCGCCCTTGCGACGTTCAACTCGGTGTAGTGCCGCCAGAAGGCCATCAGGAGCCCGGCGACCACCACCCCGCGCAGCGCCGTGAGCCACGGCCCGTGCGGCAGCGCCACCAACGCGATGAACACAGCGAACGGCGCAACCCGAAAAAATGGTGTCAGGTACGACTTTCCGCCAGATGGAAAGTCGTACCTGACACCAGTCTTTTCGCTAGGGATTGACCAGCCGCAGCGCGAGGGCCTTGCCGACGGCCTGCGTGCGGTTCAAGACGTTGAGCTTGCGCAGCGTCTTCTGCACGTGGTTTTTCACGGTGAGCGGGCTGATGTCGAGGATCATGCCGATCTCGATGTTGCTCTTGCCATGGTAGATCCACTGCAGGATCTGGGTTTCGCGCGGCGTGAGGAGGCCGGCTTTCGCGGGCTTGTTCGCTCCGGCACGGTCGAGCGGCCACGAGACCTGGCTGCGGATCCACGCCGCGTTAAGGTACGGCACGATCAGGTCGGCGAGATAGGCCTGCTTTGGGCCGACGGCGCCGGGACGGCAGGCGAAGACGTAGAAGCTCGTCATCGTGCCGGTGGCGTCGTGGGTGCCGTGGGCGAGGACATGGCTCGCGCCCAAGCGGGAGAACTCGCGCGCCAGCGCTGCGCCCGCCAGCGGGCCGCGCTCGGTCTCGCACAGCACGGCCTGGCAGCGGTTCTCTTCCCAGATCTTGATGAGGTGCGGGACGAGGGAGACGTCCTGCTGGAAGAGCTCGTTCAGGCGCGCGCAATCCACGGGCGCGGTCGAGAAGCTGTCCACCCGCAACGAGCTCTGGCGACTTTCCTGCAAGCCGCAGACCAGCACCTCGTGCGGGATCATGCTTTGCAGCGCGCCCTGGACCCAGCTGAACAGCTGGGGCTTGGTATGGACGCGCAACGAAACGTCGATATTGATAAGGAGTGCCTCGCGCTCAGAGTCGTTGAGCCGGGCGGGAGTTTGCTCGTACTGCGCGGGTTCGCGCATGGCCCCGTCCTGGTGGTTGTCGGTGGGGAAATGCGCCCTGGGCAGGTGAGTTTCGGGCGGTCTGGGTTCGATTCGCATGGTTCGCAATGTAGCCAAGCATTGTGAAATCTGTATGAAGTTTTGTGATTTTGTTCACATATTTTTGCGAGGTAGTCCTTTAAGACCACCCACCTTCCACGGAGTTTTTGCATTGCGGCGATAGGGTGGGGGGGTTGGCATTCAACGACAGCCGACTCCTATTCGAGGCCGCACTTGCTAGCTACACAAGACACACATCCCCGTCTCACCCAAGGCCCCCTGGCCGTCGCCCACCTCGTGCGCATGCTGCTCGAGTCGCTAGCCTCGGTCGGCGTGCTGGCCGCGTCGGCATGGTA
>JBBRQA010000056.1:0-17980 GCA_038227085.1 Burkholderiales bacterium
CGCCCCCATCCTCCTCGCCGCCGAGGACGTCCATACGGTGAGGAACGCGTCGCTCGCCACAGGCCCCTCGATCACCGGCACGGTCCAGCCGGAGCGCAAGGCCGACCTGCGTGCCGAGGTGCAGGCGATCGTGCTCAAGGTGCTGAAGGAAAACGGCGACGTGGTGCGCCGCGGCGACCTCCTCGTGCACCTGGACGACACCGCCATTCGCGACGCGCTCACCTCCGCCGAGGCGTCGAGCCGCTCCTCCGCGCTGGCGCTCGAGCAGTCCGCGCGCCAGTTCGAGCGCATGACGACGCTGCGCACCTCCGGGATGGTCTCCGCCCAGGCCCTCGACGACGCCGAGGGCCGCCGCAATTCCGCGCAGAGCGACCTCGAGGCCGCCAAGGCGCGCGTGGTCCTCGCGCGCCAGCAGATGCAGCGCACCGAGGTGCGCGCGCCATTCGACGGCGTGGTCACCGACCGCAAGGTCTCGCCAGGCGACACCGCGCAGCTCGGCAAGGAGCTCCTCAAGGTGATCGATCCGTCCAGCATGCGTTTCGAAGCGCTCATCAACGCCGACGACGCGGGCAGCGTGCATCCTGGCCAGGTGGTCCACTTCCGCGTGAACGGCTACGGCAACGACGAGTTCGCCGGCAAGGTGCGCCGCGTGAACCCCGCCGCCAACGCCACCACGCGCCAGGTCGAGGTGCTGGTGGACTTCGTAGGCGAGAAGCAGCCGAAGCTGGCCGGCCTCTACGCCGAGGGGCGACTGGAGACCGCGAGCAAGACCAGCCTCACCGTCCCCGCGACCGCGGTGGTGCGCGACGGCGACAAGACCTCGGTCTTCCGCGTGAAGGACAACAAGCTGCAGAAGGTGCCGCTCGCGCTCGCCGAGCGCGACGCGAGGAGCGGCGACTACGTCGTCTCAGGCGGACTGCAGGAGGGTGACCAGGTGATCCGCCACGCGAGCGCGACCCTCAGGGACGGCCAGCCGGTGCAGGCCAACGCCAAGTCGTCGATGGTGCTCACCGGCGCGCTGCCTGACGCGAGGAGCTAGCCATGTTGCTCTCCGACTTCAGCATCAAGCGGCCGGTCTCGACGGTGGTCCTCATCATCGCGTTGATGTGCCTCGGGCTCCTCGCGCTGAACAAGCTGCGCGTCAACCAGATCCCGGACGTCGAGCAGCCGGTGATGGTGGTGACCATCCCCTATCCGGGCGCCTCGCCCGATACGGTGGAGCGCGAGGTCGTGAACCGGATCGAGAAGGCGCTGCAGAGCATCCCGCAGGTCTACCAGATCATCTCGACCGCGGCCGAGAGCCAGGCGCGGATCGTCATCATCTTCAATTTCAAGAAGAACATGGTCGAGGCCTCCGACGAGATCAGGAACGCCATCGCGACGGTGCGCTACAAGCTCCCCATCGAGATGCGCGAGCCGATCCTCACGCGCATCGATCCCTCGGCGCAGCCCATCATGCAGATGGCGCTCTCGTCGGATTCGCAGGGCCACGCGGAGATCTCGCGCCTGGCCGAGGACTTCCTCGCCGACCGCTTCCGTTCCATCGACGGCGTGGCGGTGGTGAACGTGAACGGGTCGCTTCGCCGCGAGCTCTCGGTGCTGCTGCGCGCGGAGAAGCTGCGCGAGTACAACGTCTCGGTGACCGAGGTCGTGAACGCGCTGCGCGCGCAGAACACCACCGCGCCGGTGGGGCGCGTGAAGGGCGCGCTCGACGAGCAGAGTATCCGCCTGGTGGGCCGCATCGAGTCGCCCAAGGAGTTCGAGAACATCGTCCTCAAGAGGAACGGCAACGAGTTCGTGCGCCTGGGCCAGGTCGCGACAGTCGCCGATGGCTTCGCGGAGCTGGCCAGCTTCAGCCTGAGGAACGCGCACCCGAACGTGGGGCTTTCCGTCACGCGTTCGCGCGACGCAAGCACCGTCACGGTCGCGGCGAAGATCCGCGACATGGTGGTCGAGATCAACAAGACGCTACCCAAGGGCACCAGGCTCGAGGTCACCCAGGACGGCGGCAAGGACGCGGAGAATAGCCTGCGCAACGTGATCGAGGCGCTGATGTACGGAGCCTTCCTCACCATCTTCGTGGTGTACGCGTTCCTCAACTCGTGGCGCTCGACGCTCATCACGGCGCTGTCGCTGCCGACCTCGGTGATCGCGGCCTTCATCGCGGTGTGGGCGTGCGGCTTCACGCTGAACTTCATGACGCTGCTCGGCCTGTCGCTCGCGATCGGCGTCCTCATCGACGACGCCATCGTGGTGCGCGAGAACATCGTGCGCCACATGGAGGCAGGCGAGGACCGCGTGAGCGCGGCGCGCAACGGCACCGCGGAGATCGGCCTCGCGGTGATGGCGACCACCTTCTCGATCATCGCGGTCTTCATCCCGGTCGCCTTCATGGGCGGCGGCGCGGGGGAGTGGTTCCGGCCGTTCGCGCTCACCGTGGCGACCAGCGTGCTGGTGAGCCTCTTCATCTCCTTCACGCTCGACCCGATGCTGTCGGCGTACTGGGGCGACCCGGTGGGCTACTCGCATCGCGAGAAGACCGGCATCAGCAAGTGGCTGCACGGCTTCAACGCCTGGTTCGACCACCAGGCCGACCGCTACGGCAACGTGATCGCCTGGGCGCTGCACCACCGCAAGTACATGGCGGGGATCGCGTTCGTCACGCTGGCGCTGGCGATCGTCCTGCAGGTCACCGTCGGCCAGTCGACTTTCCTGCCGGCCTCGGACGTGGGCACCATCGCGATCGACGTGCGCACGCCGTCCTCGGCGAGCCTCGAGTACGCCAAGCTCAAGGTCGAGAAAGCGGCGGAGCTCGCGCGCACGATCAAGGAGACTGTCGCCACCAACAGCACGGTGAGCGCGGGCGGCGGGCGCGTCTACGTGGACATCGGCAAGAGCAACAAGCGCGCGCGCGGCGCGGGCGATATCTCGATCGAGCTGAGGATGCTCCTCGCGCAAGTGATCGGCGCCGAGTACACGGTGATGGACGACTTGAACAACGGCGTGCGCAAGCCCGTGCAGATCCAGTTCTCCGGGCCCGACTCGCGCAAGCTGATGGCGATCACCAACGAGTACATGGAGAAGGTGAAGAAGATCCCGGGCGCCGTGGACGTGGGCCTGTCCGAGCAGGCCCCGAAGGACGAGCTCAAGATCGAGCTTGACCGCGGGCTCGCCAATTCCCTCGGCATCTCGGTCGGCGACGCGGCGCAGGCGCTGCGGGTGGCCTTCGCCGGGGTGGAGGTAGGCGACTGGGTCGATCCGACCGGCGAATCACGCGACGTCGCGGTGCGCCTGCATCCCGACGACCGCATCGACGCCTCCAACATCGAGCGCCTGCCGATCGCGGTCACCGGCAGCAACATGATGGTGCCGCTCGACCAGATCGCGAACATCACCATGGGCAAGGGCCCGGCGCAGATCCAGCACATGGACGGCAAGCGCATGGTGGCGGTCACCGCGAACACGCAGGGCCGCGCATCGGGTGAAGTCACCGCAGACGCGATGGCGATCGCCAGGAAGATCGACTTTCCCGACGGCTACGGCATCACGCTGGGCGGCGCGTCGCGCGACCAGAAGGAAGTGTTCAGCGAGATGTTCACCGCGCTCGTCATGGGCATCGCGCTCATGTACCTGGTGCTCGTCATGCAGTTCGGCTCGTTCACCGCGCCCTTGCCGGTGATGCTGTCGCTGCCGCTCTCGCTCATCGGCGTAGTGCTGGCGCTCCTCATCACGCGCGGCTCGTTGAACCTGATGAGCTTCATCGGCATCATCATGTTGATGGGCCTCGTCGCCAAGAATGCCATCCTGCTCCTCGACTGCGCGCGCAAGGAGGAGGCGCAGGGCGTCTCGCGCGAGGATGCGCTTATGCACGCCGGGCGCGTGCGCCTGCGCCCGATCCTGATGACCACCTTCGCGTTGATCGCCGGCATGATGCCGGTGGCGATCGGGCTGGGCGAGGGCGGCGAGTTCTACCGCCCGATGGCGGTCGCCATCATCGGCGGCACCATCACCTCGACGCTCCTCACGCTCCTCGTGGTGCCGACGTTCTACGACTCGATCGAAATCTCGCGCGATCGCGCGGTGGCCAAATTCCGCCGCCGCGCTCTTCGCATGAATCCGTTCTTCGCGTTCGTGATCACCGTGCTCGAGGCGCTGCTCACGATCTTGATGGTCCGGTTCGTCTACCGGCAGGTGACCAGGCCTTTCCGCAAGAACCACCCCTCTCCCGTTGGCGAGGCGGCGACTCAGCCGGGCGATTGACTCAGGACGCCAGCGCCATCGCCTTCCGATAAGCCGGCCGCGCCTCGATCCTCCCCAGGTACGCTGCGATGTTCGCGTACGGCGAGATGTCGTAGTCGAGGAATTTGCGCATGGTGGTGAAGGGAAACACCATCATCACGTCGGCCGCGGTGAATTCGGATCCCGCGAAATAGTCCCGGCCGCCGATCTCCGCATCCACGTACGCGAGCATCTGCTTCATCCGGTCGAGGATGCGCGTCCTCACCGCGCTCTCGCTTGCTTCCGGAATACGCGAGAGCACCAACGCGATGAGCATGAGGGACATGAGGCTCCCCTCGGCAAAATGCATCCAGTAGACGTAGCGCGGATACTCCGCCGCGTCCGGCGCGACCGCGAGCCGTCCCTTGCCGTGGCGCTGCACGATGTACTCGACGATCGCGCCCGATTCCGCGAGCAGGGTGTCGCCGTCGCGGATGACCGGCGCCTTGCCCAATGCGTGGAGGGCCTTCATGGGCTCGGGCGCGGCGCCGTTGGCTTCGCGCTTGAAGCGCTCGAGCCGGTATTCCAGCCCGAGCTCTTCCGCGAGCCAGACGATGCGCTCCGAGCGCGAGGTGGACAGGTGATGGATGGTGATCATGCGCGCCTCCCTTTCGAGGATTACGATACACGGCGGGTGGATCGAAACATTCCGAGGCCGGTACCGCGGGACTCTTCAGCTTGGTGTAGTCCAACCGGAGTGCAACTCGCGAGAATGCTTTTCCGGCAAGGCAGTCTAACTGCCCTTACCGCGAGTGCCGTCCGTGCTGTTGTCGTGGAATTCCGATCCTCTCGTCATGATTCTCGCGGCCGCGCTCGCCGCGATCGTGGCGATCATGGTCGCCTACGCGCTGCGCCATTTCCTCTTCAGCCTGCAGCGGCTCTTCGGCAAGCAGCGCCATCCCTACCTCGACATCGACGTCGCCGACTGGCCGTGCGTCACGGTGTTCATTCCCGCGCGCAACGAGGAGCGCGTGATCCGCGGCTGCCTCGATGCCATGCTGGATTCGGACTATCCGAAGGATCGCCTCAGGATCGTCCCCATCGATGACCGGTCCACTGACGGCACTGGGGCAATTCTCGAAGACTATGCGAGCCGATATGCCGGGCGGGTGCTTCCCTTTCGGCGCACCGGGGGCAAGTGCGGCAAATCCGCCGCGCTGAGCGACGCGCTGCACGCCGCCGTGGGCGAGATCGTCATGGTTTTCGATGCCGACTACGTTCCCAACCGCGGGCTGCTGAAGCAACTCGCCGCGCCCTTCTTCGACCCCGAGGTCGGCGCGGTCATGGGCAGGGTCGTCCCCGGCAACGTGAGCCGCACGCTCCTTACGCGCCTCCTCGACCTCGAGCGCTCCGCCGGCTATCAGGTCGACCAGCAGGCGCGAATGAACCTTCGGCTGGTCCCACAGTACGGGGGCACCGTGGGCGGAATCCGCCGCTCGGCGATGGAAGCGGTCGGCGGCTGGGACGACACCATGCTCGCGGAAGATACCGATATCACCTTCCGCCTCCTCCTGAACGGCTGGAAGACGGTCTATACCAACCGCAGCGAGTGCCACGAGGAGGTGCCGGAAGAGTGGCCGGTGCGTGTGCGCCAGGTGAAGCGCTGGGCACGCGGGCATAACCAGGTCCTGTGGCGATACTGGTACGCCTTCCTCACCAGCCGCTTCGTCGACCTGCGCGAGCGCGTCGACGGCATCATGCTGCTCTGCGTGTTCCTGATGCCCTCGCTCCTCCTGGCCGGATGGTTGCTGGTGGTGTGCCTGTACTTCCTCGGCGCCAGCGCGCTGCTGCTTTTCTTCATGCCGGCCCTGGCGCTGATGAGCTATGCCACGCTCGGCAACTTCGCGGCCTTCTTCGAGATCGTGATCGCCGTGCTGCTGGACGGCAACCGCGCGCGCATCCGGCTGCTTCCGCTCAACCTGCTCGGATTCATCGTGAGCATGTTCTCCATCTGCTCGGCCACCGTCGCGCAAGTCGCCGACCGCGTCACCGGCCGCGTCCTCGTCTGGGACAAGACCGCGCGCTACCGGGCAGCCAAGGGATGACGATCGCTTTCCTCTGGATGGTGCTGCTGGCGTCGCTCGGCCTCGCGCTCCTCGCCGTTCCGCTCGTGCCCGCGTGGCGCGAATGGGCGCGTCCCACCGACTCCAAGCCGCTCGGGGTGGAAAGCGGTTACGCTGCCGAGCCGGATTTTTTCGCCTCGCGTTTTCGCCGGAGCCTTGCGGAGTGCACGCCGCCGCCGCCGCCGCCGCTCTCCGAATGGGGCCGGACCGGGATGCCAATCCTGTTTCCCGCATCCGTGACCCTCGACGAGCGAGTGGAAGCGCGCGCGCCGGTCGTGATCGAGGGCGACTTCCATGCCAACGCGGGCGGTGCCTTCACCGCGCTCCTCGCGAGCGGAAGCATCCGGCTCGGGCCGCGGAGCGAGGTCACGCAGTGGATCCATGCGGACGGCGCGCTCGCTCTCGATGCGGATTGCGTCGCGCTGCGCCGCGCATCATGTGGCCGAACGCTCGCGGTCTCCGCCGGGTGCTCGTTCGAGCGCTTGCACGCCCCCGTGATCGCGTTCGGCGCGCAGGATCCGGCGGTGAAGCGCCGCGCGCCTGAGGGCGCGAGCGCGGAGTTCTCTACGGTCCGCAATGTCACGCGGCGGGCGCCAGGCTTGTACCGCGCCGAGGGCGATTGCTCCCTTCCGGAGGATTCGGCCTTCAATGGCTCGCTCGTGGTGACGGGCTCGCTCCTCATCGGCGCGGGCTGCGTGGTCAATGGCGACGTCAAGGCGCGCAAGGGCGTCATCGTCGGCCCGGGCGCGTCGATCGAAGGCGCGGTGACGTGCGAAGGCGTGATCCATATCCGCGAGCGCGCGTTCGTGAAGGGCCCGGTGGTCGCCGAGGCGGATGTGTGGATCGATTGCGGCGCGGAAGTGGGTGGTCCCACGGCGCCCACCACCGTGACGGCCGAAAACATCATCGTGGAGGATGGGGTCGTGGCGCATGGCACCGTGCATGCGCGCGACGCCGGGATCGTATGGTCCGCCGCATGATCCGCGCGCTCTCGCTCGCCGGCGCGCTCGCGGTGTTGCCCGCCGCCGCCACCGCGCTCGACCTCACCGGCTACGTCGATCCCGACGGAGCCATCACCGTGCAGCGTGGTGGCGATACCGTGGATCCGTATTTCGCGCTGCAGGCGTTGCTGCTCGCCCACCAGCAGGGCCTGGATATATCCCCGCATGCGCGGCGGTGGGCGCATTGGCTCGCCGCCCGCCAGAAGCCCGACGCCACCTTCGACCGGTTCTGCCGCCGCGGTCCCGTATGGGGGCCGTGCAAGACCGCCGATGCCGATGACGCGCTGCTCGCCCTATGGATCGGCTTCCTCGATGTCGCGCCCGGGCTCGGCACCGATCCGGCATGGAAGGCAAGCCGCGCGGCGGCGAGCGCGTCGCTCGCGCGCCTCCTCGAGCCGCGGCGCCAGGTCTACCTCGTGTCCCCGGTCTACCAGCACGGCCTTCTCATCGACAACCTCGAGATATGGTCTACCGCCGGCGCCCGCGAGCCGCGCCTCGCGCGCGGCATCCAGGAGCGTTTCTGGGACGCGGACGCCGCGCGCTATCTCGTCTCCACCCAGCCCGAGCAGGCGTCGGCACGCCGCGCGTTCTATCCCGATGCCGTCGCGCAGGTCTTCCCGCTGCTGGTGCGGTTTCCGCGCTTGCCCGGCGGGCGTGGCGCGTATTACGCGGCGTGGATGCAGGCGAACCGCGCGGATTGGCTGCGCCAGGTGCAGGACGACTTCGCGTGGGGACTCATCGCCATCGTCGCCTGGCAGGAGCGCGACGCCGCGAGCGCGAGCTGCTGGATGCGCGAGGTCGCGCCGTATCGGCACGGCGTTCACTGGACGGTTACCGACGAGGTCGCCTACCAGATCCTCGCGGCGCACGAAATCACGCCGGGCGAAGAGCGTTGCGCATGATTGAAAAACGATCGTTCAAGACCTTCCTCGCATGCGTGGGAACGCGGCCAGAGATCATCAAGATGGCGATGCTGTACCACGTGCTGCGCGCGCGCGGCCACACCGTGAAGGTGGTGCATACCGGGCAGCACGTGGAGATGGCGCATGCCCTCTACCGTTTCTTCGACATGCCGCCCGACATCGTCGTCGATTTGCAGCGCAAGTCGGCGGGCCTGAGCCATCTCACCGCTGTGTTGATGGAGAGCGTCGAGGATGCGATGGTGCGCACCGATCCCGACGTAGTGCTGGTGCAGGGCGACACGACTTCCGCGCTGGTGGGCGCATTGGTGGGCTATTACCATCGGCTTCCCGTGGCGCACATCGAGGCCGGGCTGCGTACCTACGAACGCGAGCCCTTTCCCGAGGAAAAGAACCGCGAGCTGATCGGGCGCCTCGCCCACTGGCACTTCGCGCCCACCGAGCAGGCGAGGCTCAACCTCCTGAGCGAGGGCATCTCCGCGAAATGCATCTACGAAGTCGGCAACCCGGTGATCGACGCTACCATCTGGACGCGTGAGCGCATCGCCGATCCCGCCTTCGACCTGGCGAGCCTGATGCCGCGCCCCCTGTCGCTCTTCCTCTCGCGCAATCCCGATGCGCCGCTCGTGCTCGTGACTGCGCACCGCCGCGAGAACTGGGGCGAGCCGATTCGCGACATCGCCACCGCCACGGCGCGAATCCTCGAGGAGAATCCAGACGCGGTCGCGGTGTGGCCGGTGCATCCCAATCCGGCGGTGGTATCCGATGTCCACGAGGGGCTCGCCGGCACCGACCCCGGTGTGAGGGCGCGGTTGCTGCTCACCGGCGCGCTCGAGTATCCGGTGATGATCCATCTCATGACGCGAGCGCGTCTTGCTCTCACCGACTCGGGCGGAATCCAGGAGGAGGCCTCGGCGCTCGGCGTGCCGGTGCTGATCGCCCGCGAAAGCACGGAGCGTCAGGAGCTCGTCGACGGGGGCGGCGCGGCGCTGGTCGGGACTGAAGTGGATGCGATGGTCTCAGCGGCGAATGCGCTCCTGGCAAGCCGGGCGGCGCACGCGGCGATGTGCGTGAACGAAAGTCCCTTCGGCGACGGGCATTCGGCCCACCGCATCGCGCGAATCCTTTCGGAAAGGCCATGAAATACGTTCACGCCATCGCCGCCAGCCTCGCGGCGTGTGCCTCATGCGCGGCTTACTGCGCGCCGGGTGACGCACCCGTGGATCCGGTCGGCATGGAGTTGCGCCTCGACCGATCCAGCCTCGAGGTTCGCCTCGGCGCCCAGCACCTCACCGGAGGCTACGGCAACTGGCGCGAGGGCACGCTGCTCGGCAACTACGAGCACGGCAGCCATCGCTTCCGCGTGGAGGCCGCGGCGCTGCGCCGCTTCGGCGAATCCGGAGCCTATCTCGGCCTCATGGATGTCATGACCCTCGATCCGGAGTGGTTCGCGAGCGTTGCCGCGGGCGCGGGCGACGGAGCGTTCTACCTGCCGCGGTACCGCGTCGACGCGACGATCAATCGCAGGCTCCTCGCGGCGCGCAACCTGGTGGCCTCGCTCGGCCTGGGGTACTACCGGGCGCCAGATGGGCACATCGACAGCAGCGTCGATCTCGGCGGCAGCTACTATCTCGACGCACCCTGGGTGGTTCAGGCTTCGGTTCGCTTCAACGATAGCCGGCCGGGCGATGTGCGCGCGCGCCAGCAGATCATCGCGGTCACGTACGGACGCGAGCCGGGCGACGTCATCATCGGCCGCTACAGCTGGGGCCGGGAAGCGTACCTGGCGACCGGGCCCAACTCGAGCCTCGTGGATTTCGCGAGCCGCGAGGCGAGCGTCGCCTGGCGCCACCGCTTCGGCGGCGGGCACGTGCTGAGCGTTGGCATCGAGCAGTATCGCAACTCCCTGTACGAGCGTACCGGTGTCGCGATCCAGTTTCTGTCGATCCTGAATTGAGCGCCGCTTCGCTGCGCCCCGCGCTCGACGCCCTCCGCGAGGCGAAGCGGCGGCATGCCAAGGTGCGTCCGCACCGCGCGCTGGTGCGGCTGGAGGCGGGTCCGTACCTCGTGCAGGCGCTCATCCTTCCAGCGCTGCTGTGCGCGGCGCTCTACCGCTTCGAGCCGCAGCTCGTGGCCTTCTGGCGCGAGTTCATCCTCGCGTGGGCGCAAGCGCTGGGGCTGCCGCTCGCGCCGAGCGGGCGGCCGGCGGGGTGGGGCGAAGTGCGCCTGGTGTGGCGTTACTTCGAGACCGGCTCGGTATTGCCCGGCAACCGCCAGATCGCGATCCACGCGATCGCGACTGCGGCCATTTGCGCCGCCACATTCGCGATGCGCGCGGACAGGCTGCCGCTGAAATACCTGGTGCGCGTTCTCTGCGCGTTGCATGCGGGGACGCTCGCGTTCTTCTTCCTGTCGCCGGCTCCATTCCCGTACGACATTGCCGATCACATCGCCACGGTGACGGGCGGCGGCTTCGTGCTGCTGATGACCATCCCGGTGATGCTCGCGCTGGGGCATTACGTGCTGCGCATCCCGCTCGCGGTGAAGCTCTTCCACAGCGCCCTGATCCTGCTCTATTTCGTGGTGCTGGTGCCGCTCGAAGCCGTCGTGCACACGGTGCTGCTGCAGCACCTGTCGGTCCTGGTGATGCCGCTCCTTTTCTTCGCCTTCGGCGCGCTCCTCAACTTCGTGCTCTTCATCGCGCTCTACTCGTGGGCCGCAAGCACAAGCTCGGGGGGCGTCACCCGCCAGGCAGCCGCATGATCAACGGCTCGTCCGGGAAGGGGAAGGCCACGGTCGCCAAGCTCGTCTCCGTCGCGATGCCCTTGACGCTACTGCAGGCCGAGGAGCCTTGCGGGATTGCGCTTCATCATCTTGTCGATGTCGGCCTGGGAGACGCCGGCGGCCCGTAGCGCGCCCACCGCGTTCTCGATGCCGTCGGGCGGCGTCATCATTCCCTGCTGACCGAGGTCGGTGGAGATCACCAGCGAATCGGCGCCGACCTCGTTCAATGCCATCAGCACCTGCGCGGTGCTCACCTGATTCCAGTGCTTCATCCACGCGTACTGCGCGTCGGGGCCGGTCATGAATTGCAGATAGCAGATCTCGATCATCGCGCCCATGGCGGCGACTTCCTTCGCCTGCGCCATGCTGAGGCCCGGGATGTTGGTGAAGCCGTGCGTGACGAGGATGTTCTTCACGCCGAGCTCCCTCGCGCGCTTCGTGACCGCGACTACCTCATCGGCGTGCACGTGGCCGGTGGCGAGCACCAGGTTCTCGCGCGCGATGATCCTGAGGATCTCCTCCATCGGCTCGGTCACCTTGCCGCCGGGGGCGACCACCAGGCCGGACTTGTTCTTGTCCACGAGCGTCTTGATGTGCTTGTCGGAGTCGAAGGTCGGCAGCCACACCATCTTGCCGCGCCCACCCGACATGCGGTGCATCCACTCGACCGCCTGCGGGTTGATGCCGCCCACTGAATTGTTGAGCACGACCCCGCCCCACACCTCGATGCCCGGCACCGCGTCCATGGCAAGCGCGGCGCGGTCCGCCGTGGGCACCACGTGGTTCTTCAGCACGATGCCGCGCATGCCCTTCCTGCGCGCGACGGTGACCAGCTCGATGTCGGTGAGAGCGCGGCCGAAGACGTCGGGTGCGGGGTGCACGTGCATGTCGATCACGCCGGCGGCCGGGCTCACCTTGGGTGGAGGCGGCGGGAAGCCCACCTGGGCAAACGCGAGACCGGAAACGGAGAGCGCGAGCGCTGCGAATGTTGTGCGGGGGATCTTCACCGTCATCTCCTCGTGGTTGTTCTGGTTGCGGGCGACGTTCGAAACGGCAGGATACGCTTTCGGCCGTGGGCGCTGCTAGCCTTGGGAATGGATCCGGTCCTGATCGTCGGCGCGGGCCACCGGCCTCGTCCTCGCGTTGCGCCTCGCACATCATAAGCTCCCCTTCCGCATCGTGAACAAGGCAAGCGGCCCGGGCCTGGCGTCGCGCGCCATGGTCGTGCAGGCGCGCACCCTCGAGCTCTACGACCAGGTCGGCCTCCCCGACGAAGTGGTGGCGCAAGGCATCGTCGTGGATGTGGGCCATGTGCGCGAGGGCGGCCGCGAGATCGCCACGCTTGCCTTCCGCGACCTCGGGCAGGGGCTGAGCCCAAATCCCTTCCCGCTGTGCTACGCGCAGGACGACCGCGAGCGCTTCCTGGGGGGAAAGCTGGCGCGGCTCGGCTGCGCGATCGAATGGAACACGGAGCTCGATGAATTCGCGGAGATGAACGGCAGGATCAGGGCAACGTTGTCGAAGGGCGGAGCCCGCGAGACGGCCGAGTACCTCGCCGGATGCGACGGCGCGCGCAGCCGTACGCGGCATCGAGTGCGACGCCGCCTATCTCATCCGTCCGGACGTCGGCTGGGCATCGGCGGCGCAAGACGCCGATTCGCTCGCCGTCTACGCGCGGCGAGTCGGTTTGCGAGCGGCCTAGTTCGGGCGCTGGCCGTGCGGGACGTGCATCGGCCCGCGAAAAAATCCGAGCTCGCAGACTTCCGTGGGGTGAGCGATGCGCGCGGTGCCTGGAAGCGGCTCGGCGGCAAGCGACTCGATCAATTCGAGGGTCGCGGGGCGCGCGGAGCGCACCGGCACGACCTTCTCACCCTGCGGGACGAACGTATTGTAGTGATACACCGTCACGCCCTGGGCGTGCGATGGGGCGGTGGACATGGCTGATTCCCGATGGCATGGACTGATCATGGATCGGGCAACCCGACGGCAACAATAGGCGCAGGCGCCCGCCTGCTATAAGAATGGGCCTACACGCGCGACGGTGGCCCGTGGGTCGGATTCGTGCTCGCGCTGCAGCGGATCCCGATGGTTTGAGCGGCTATAACGCGGCACAATCGGGCATGCCTGACCCGAGCGAAGTCCCCGAAGCCCCGCGCAAAAGCAGCATCTCCACCCTGAAGGGCCTCCTGCCCTTCCTCCTTCCTTATCAGCGCCAATTCGCGATGGCGGGCGTGGCCCTGCTGGTGGCGGCCGGCGCGACCCTCGCGATCCCCTACGCGTTCAAGCAGATGATCGACCTGGGGTTCGGCGCCGCCGGCTCGAAGAGCTTGCAGCATGTCGATCTCTACTTCCTCGCGCTCTTCGGCGTTTCGAGCGTGCTCGCGGTGGCGACCGCGGCGCGCTTCTACACCGTGTCGTGGCTGGGCGAGCGAGTCACGGCGGACATCCGCAACGCCGTCTACGCGCACGTCGTCACGCAAAGCCCGCAGTTCTTCGAGATCACCAGGAGCGGTGAAGTGCTCTCGCGCCTCACCGCGGACACCACCCTCATCCAGGCGGTGGTCGGCACCAGCATCTCGATGGCGCTGCGCAACGCGCTCCTCTTCGCGGGCGGGCTCGCCATGATGTTCGTGACGAGCGTGAAGCTCTCCTCGATCATCCTCGTCCTCCTCGTGGCAGTGGTGCTGCCGATCATTGTGTTCGGCCGACGCGTGCGCAGGCTTTCACGCGACTCTCAGGACCGCATCGCCGACGCCTCCGCCATGGCGGGCGAGATCCTCAACGCGATGCCCACGGTGCAGGCGTTCACGCACGAGCGCATCGAGGCTGACCGCTTCCGTGCCTCGGTGGAGCGCGCCTTCGCCACCGCGATCCGGCGCATTCGCGCGCGCGCGTTCCTGACGGTGATCGCCATCCTGCTGGTGTTCGGCGCGATCGTCTTCGTGCTTTGGCTGGGCGCCCACGCGGTGATGCAGGGCACGATGACGGGCGGCGAGCTCGGCCAGTTCATCCTCTACTCGGTGATCGTCGCGGGCTCGGTGGGCGCGCTCGCGGAGGTGCTCGGCGAGGCGCAGCGCGCGGCGGGCGCCACCGAACGCCTGATGGAGCTGCTCGCGGTGCGCTCCCCGATCCAGCCGCCCGCGCATCCGCTGCCGCTGCCCGCGCGCACCCAAAGCGGCGCGGCGCTCGCGATGAAGGACGTGACCTTCAGCTATCCGTCGCGCCCGCAGTCGCCTTCGCTCACCCACCTCACTCTCGTCGTGCGGCCCGGCGAAACGGTCGCCGTCGTCGGGCCTTCGGGCGCGGGCAAGACCACGCTCTTCCAGCTGCTGCTGCGCTTCTACGACCCGCAGGAAGGCTCGATCGCGCTGGACGGAGTCGAGATCCGCGACCTCGACCTCGCGACCTTGCGCGAGGCGATCGGCATCGTGCCGCAGGACACGGTGATCTTCGCCGAGAGCGCCATGGAGAACATCCGCTACGGGCGCCCCGTCGCCAGCGACGAGGCCGTGATCGCCGCGGCGAAGATGGCCGCCGCCCACGACTTCATCGAGCGGCTGCCGCGGGGCTACAAGTCGTTCCTCGGCGAGCGCGGCGTGCGCCTTTCGGGCGGGCAGCGCCAGCGCATCGCGATCGCGCGCGCGATGCTGAAGAATCCGCCGCTGCTGCTGCTGGACGAGGCCACCAGCGCGCTCGACGCCGAGTCGGAGCGGCTGGTGCAAGGGGCGCTCGAAGCGGCGATGGCGGGGCGCACCACGCTGGTGATCGCGCATCGCCTGGCGACCGTGCAGCGCGCCGACCGCATCATCGTCCTCGACAACGGGCACATCGTCGAGACCGGCACGCACGCTTCGCTGGTCGCGCAGAAGGGCATTTACGCGAGCCTGGCTGCGCTGCAGTTCCACGTGGCCAGCGCGGGTTGATGCCCCTCAGTCGACCAGGAACAGCCACTCGAACGATTTGGCGTTGATGCGCCGGCGCACCCACTTCGCGCCGCAGAACAGGCACGCGAGCCGCACGTAGGAGCGGTCGGTGGAAGGAATCTTGTAGACCTGGTGCTTGAGACCCTCATGGCCCAGCGAGTCCGAGGGGCGCTCCTTGCAGAACGCGCAAAGCCCGGCCGACGCGCCCGTCGCCGGTTGCTCCTCGATCTCGGAGGCTTCTTCGTGCTGGTCGCCGGGAGGCGGCCGGTGGTTGGTGCGTTCGGGGCCGCTCAATTGGGATGTGACGCCTTGCGCGCCAGGTCGACCACCGGATGGCGTGTGCCTTCACCGCGTTGGACCACCGCGCAATCCCGGCCCGAGCGGCGCAGGTAGGACTTGATCCGCCAGCAGTCATGGCGCAGCGCGAGCTTGCGCACGATGCTGGCCGGATTGTCGCCGAGCACGATACGCGTGCACCCGATGTCGGCGGCGTAGCGCGCGATCGTCGCGAGCCACGGGCCGATCTCGACGTGGAATCGGTAGGGCACTTGCGCCGCGTCCAGCTCCGAGCGCAGCGGCGCGAGGGTTTTCAGGCCGATGCCGTGCTGAAGCGTGCGTAGGTCGACGGCGCCGAGGAAGGATCGGGCGTAGCCCGACGGCGGCGTTTCCATCGCGAGCAGGTGGAGGCGAACGGATTCCCGCGCGTGCATCGTGGCGAGGATGGCCGCGGTCGCGCGTGGGTCCTGCAGCTCGCTCACGATCACGAGGACGTTCTTTACCGCCGCCGGGAAATGGGCGAGGTGGGTTCGCGGGGAAATCGCTGCCATGGCGCGCGGGAGCGTTCCGGCTCAGGGCAACGCGATGTCGGGGCCTTTCCGGGACCCCATGTGCTCCATTGCCATGCCCACCCCGATGACAAGAACCGCGCAGGCGATCGGCGCGATGATGTGCAGCGAATGCATGTTCGCGTCGACCCAGTCCTTGATCGCGGGGTCGGAGATGATCATCTCGCCCGCCACCCAGCCGATCAGCGCCGCGCCGACCTTCACGAAGATCGGGAAGCGCGCCATCAGCTTCATCAGGAGGGCGCTGCCAAAGAGGATGATCGGCACCGTCACCACGAGCCCCGCGATCAGCATCCACATGTGGCCCTTGGCGGCGCCCGCCATCGCGAGCACGTTGTCGAGGCTCATGATGATGTCGGCGATGACGATGGTGCGAATGGCGGCCATCAGCGTCGCGTTCTGGGCGATCTTGCCTTCTTCCGCCTCGTCCTCCGCGACCAGCAGCTTGATGCCGATCCACAGCAGCAACAGGCTGCCGACAATCTCCAGGTAAGGCAGGCTCAACAGGAAGACCACGCACGCGGTCAGTCCCACCATGAGCACCACCACGCCCACGCTGCCCCAGATGAAAGCCTTCTTCTGGTGCTCGGGAGACAGACGACGGCAGGCAAGGGCGATCACGACCGCGTTGTCGCCGCTGAGGACGACGTTGATCAACATGATCTGGGCGAGCGCGATAACCGCTTCGGACATGCCGGACATTTCGAACATGTGGCCTCTCTCTGGGAATCGTAGATGGGGTCTGCGAGCCTTGCGCCGCCAATACAGGCTAGTCGCCGAAACCTTCGTAAACCTGAAGAAAGTGTGGTTGTAGCTATCATTAAACTTGCTTGATTAGTCGGCAAACTTGCTTGAACCTGAAGTGCGGCCGTGCCGCTAGCGCGTGCCATTTCTCGAGTGATCCGCGATGAACGCATCCCTGCCCGCGCTTTCCGCGTTCGTCCTCGTGCTGGCGGGCGGTTGCGCGCATATGAAGCTCCCGGCGCCGGCGACCGCACATTCCTACGAGCTCATCGCAACGTACCCGGTGGGCGGCGCGGGCGGATGGGATTTCGTCTCCGTCGACGAGAAGAGCCACCGCTTGTTCGTGAGCTGCGGAGACCGCGTGCAGGTCGTCGACACGGTCTCCGGGAAGGCCGTGGGAGAAGTGCAGGGGACCGCGGGTGTTCACGGCATCGCAGTGGACGCCAAGCTCGGGCTGGGATTCACCAGCAGGGGCGCAGCGACTCGGTGACGGTCTTCGACCTCGCGACCCTCGCCGTCGTCGCCACCGTCAATGGGACTGGCGGCAATCCGGACGCCATCCTCTACGAGCCGTTCTCGAAACGCGTCCTCACGTTCAACGGCCGCTCGGCGAGCATCACCGCGATCGACGCGGCGACGCACGAAGTGGTGGGCACGCTCGCGGTCTCGGGCAAGCCGGAGGTCGCGGTTGCGGATGGACGCGGCCGTGTCTTCGTCAACATCGAGGACCGCAACGCCGTTGCCGTCATCGACATGAGGGGCTTCACGGTGTCGAACGAGTGGCCGCTCGGAAGCTGCGAGGGCCCCACCGGCCTGGCCATGGATCGGCGTGGCGAGCGCCTCTTTTCCGTTTGCGGCAACCGGAAGATGATCGTGCTCGACGCGAAGTCGGGATCGGTCCTGCAGGAGCTGCCGATCGGCGCCGAGGTGGATGGAGTGGAATTCGAGCCGCGGCTGGGCTTGGCATTCAGCGCGAACGGCGATGGCACGGTGACGATCGTCGGAAGCGATCCATCCGGGCGGTACTCGGTGGTGGAGACGGTCGCCACGCGCAGGCGCGCGCGCACCCTCGCTTTGGATGCGAGCACGCATCGCCTGTACCTCCCCACGGCGTCCTTCGCGCCGCCACCGGCGCCGACCGAGGCGCAACCCAATCCCCGCGGCGCCATGCTGGCCGACAGCTTCGTGATCCTCGTGCTCGCTCCCACCAATCCGCGCTGAAGACCCTCGCGGCGCGTCGTGCGAAACTCCTGAAATGAAGAACATCCGGCTTGCCCACTTCTATCTCGGCGTCTTCTTCGCGCCGCTCATCGTCTTCTTCGCGTTCAGTGGCACGCTGCAGGTGTTCAAGCTGCACGAGTCCTATAAACAAGTGCCCGGCAGCCAGGGGGACTGGATCGCGTGGTTCGGCCAGCTCCACAA
>JBBRQA010000057.1:0-17855 GCA_038227085.1 Burkholderiales bacterium
CCCGAGCCCGACGCGCCCAGGATGGCCACCGCCTCGCCGTCGCGCACCTCGAAGCTCGCGTGCTTGACGATGGTGAGAACATGGTCGGGTGTGGCGACTTGTTTGGTGAGCCCTTCCGCCTTCACAATGCTCAAGCCAATGACCCTCCCTCTAAGACTTCATGGATCGCTGCGCGGCGCGCTCGCCGCCATCGTGCTGTTCCTCGCCTCGTCGCCGGCGCTCGCCGCCGCGCGCACCGTCATGGTGTTCGGCGACAGCCTTTCGGCCGCGTACAACCTTTCCACCGATCAGGGATGGGTGCACCTCATCGGCGAGCGCATCGCGCGCGCGCGCCTCCCGTGGAGCGTCGTCAACGCGAGCATTTCAGGAGAGACGACCGCCGGCGGATTGCGCCGCCTGGGCGAGGACCTGAAGCGCCACAAGCCTTCGATCGTCGTGATCGCGTTGGGCGCCAACGACGCGCTGCGCGGACTGCCGGTGGCGGGGATGCGCTCCAACCTCGAGAAGATGATCCGGCTCGCACGCCAGGCGCACGCCGACCCGGTGCTCGTCGGGCTCATGATTCCACCGAATTATGGCATCGATTACGCGGCCGAGTTCAGGGACATGTACGCCGACATCGCCGCCAGGCAGAAGATCCCGCTGGTGCCCTTCCTCCTCGCGGGCATCGCGGACAAGCCCGAGCTCTTCCAGCGCGACCAGTTGCACCCCACGGCCGAGGCCCAGCCGCGCATTGCCGACAACGTGTGGCCGGCCCTTGCGCCGCTGCTGAAGAAGGCCCCGTGACGGAGCTGCCGTTCCACCGCGAGCGCCCCGACTCGGTGGTCGCCACACCACTCACCCTCGCCGAGTTGCGCGCCTTCGACGCGGTGATCGATGCGCGCAGCCCCTTCGAGTACGCGGAGGACCACCTGCCCGGCGCGATCAACGTGCCCGTCCTCGACGACGCGCAGCGCATCGAAGTCGGCACCATCTACAAGCGCCAGTCGGCGTTCGAAGCCAAGCGCGTAGGCGCGCCGATCGCCGCGCGCAACATCGCGCGCGCCATCGACGAGCTCTTCGCCGATCGCCCGCGCGAATGGCGCCCGCTGGTGTACTGCTGGCGCGGGGGCGGGCGCTCGGGCGCGCTCGTGCACGTGCTGCGCCAGGTCGGATGGAACGCCATGCGCCTCGAGGGCGGCTACAAGGCGTTCCGCCGCCAGGTGGTGGCCGATCTCGAGCAAAGCCCGCAGCGGTATCGCTTCCAGGTGATCTGCGGCGCCACCGGCTCGGGCAAGAGCCGCCTCCTCGAGGCCCTCGCCGAGGCCGGGGCGCAGGTGCTCGACCTCGAGATCCTCGCGGCCCATCGCGGCTCGGTGCTGGGCGAGCTTCCCGACGAGCCGCAGCCCACGCAGAAATCTTTCGAAACATCTTTGTGGACGGCGCTCTCGGATTTCGATCCCGCGCGCCCCGTGTTCGTGGAATCCGAGAGCAAGAAGGTCGGCAACCTGCGGGTGCCGGACACGCTCATCACGCGCATGCGCGCCGCGAAGTGCCTGAGGCTCGAGGCGGAAACGGGCACGCGCGTCGAGCTCCTGCTCGAGGACTATTCGCATTTCGTGGCCCGCCCCGAATCCCTCGCCGCCAAGCTCGACTGCCTCGCGCCGCTGCACGGCGCCGAGCGCATCGACACGTGGAAAGCGCACCTGGAGCACGGCGAATGGAAGGCCCTGGTGCGCGAGCTCCTCGAGAGTCACTACGATCCGGCCTACCGCCGCTCGCTTTTTCGCAACTACGTCGACGCGGAAAGCGCGGCGCCCGTGGAGGTCCGCGACATCTCCCGCGCGGGCTTCCTCGACTTGGCCAGGCGCCTCGCGCGCGACCACGGCTAGGCCATATCGGTTAAACTCGCAAAAAAATAACGACTTCCATCGAAGACACCTCACCGTACCGTGGCCGAACGCCCTCTGAAGATCGGTAAGTACAGCATCCTTTCGGAGCTGGGTCAGGGCGCGTCTGCCGATGTCTACCTCGGCGAGGACCCCTTCAACGACCGCAAGGTCGCGATCAAGGTCGCAAAGACCGACATCGAGATGGGCGAAGAGGAGGCGAAGCGCTTCGAGCGCCTGTTCCTGAACGAGGCCTCGCTCGCCGGCAAGCTGAACCACCCGAACATCGTCGGCGTGTTCGACGCGGTCGTCGAGGGCGACCTGCGCTACATCGTGATGGAGTACGTGCCGGGCGGCTCGCTCAAGAAATTCTGCACGGAGACCAACCTGCTGCCGGTGCGCCAGGCGGTGCTGGTGGTCTTCAAGATGTGCCGCGCGATGGACTACGCGTTCCAGAACGGCGTGATCCACCGCGACATCAAGCCCGCCAACATTCTTCTTTCAGACCGCGACGACATCAAGATCAGCGATTTCGGCACCGCGAAGATTTCGCACGCCGAGCACACGCAGATCGACGGCTTCCTCGGCTCGCCCGCGTACATGTCGCCGGAGCAGATCAACGAGGAAGGTCCGAGCGTGCAGTCGGACATCTACTCGCTGGGTGTCGTGATGTACGAGCTCCTCACCGGCAAGCTCCCGTTCCGCGCCGAGAATGCGGTGACGATGATCAACAAGATCCTCAACGAAGACCCGGTGCCGATCCAGCAGCTGCGCCCGGACCTTCCCGAGGCGCTGGTGGACATCGTCAAGAAGGCGATGCACAAGGATCCGAAGGTGCGCTACGGCTCGTGGTTCGAGATGGCGAGCGAATTGGCCAACACCTTCCCGCAGCTCGAGCGCTACTCCCACGAGATCAGCTCGACGGAGAAATTCAACAAGCTGCGCTCGCTTCCCTTCTTCCGCGAGTTTCGCGATGCGGAGCTTTGGGAAGTGCTGCGCGGCGCCGTGTGGGAAACCCATTCGCGAGACGAGAACCTGCTCCTCGAAGGCGAGATCGGGCAGGCGTTCTTCATCATCGTTGGCGGCCAGGTGAAAGTGGTGAAGGACGGCAAGCTCCTCAACGTCCTCAAGGAAGGCGACTGCTTCGGCGAGATGGCGTATCTCTCGGGCGACCGCGCGCGCCGCTCCGCTTCCATCATCTCCGTGTCCGAGGTGCAGCTGCTGAAAATCCAGGCGACGCACCTCGAGAGTCTCTCCGAGGGCTGCCAGCTGCGCTTCAATCGCGAGTTCCTGCGCACCCTGATCGAGCGGCTGACCTGGACTTCATCCGTGCTGGCGCAATTTCGCCGCTAGCGGATCCCGGACCATCGCCCACGCGGGCGTCCGCAAGGACCCTACTCGATGAGGCAGATGGCCTGGGCGGCAATGCCCTCGCCGCGCCCGGTAAAACCCAGCTTCTCGGTCGTCGTCGCCTTGACGTTCACGCAGTTGCGCGCGAGCGCGAGGTCGGCGGCTATGTTGGCGACCATGGCGGAAATGTGAGGGGCCATTCGCGGCGCTTCGGCGATGATGGTCGCGTCGACGTTCACTACGTGCAGGCCGCGATCCCTCAAGAGGGCCGCGACGTGGCGCAATAGCGCGCGGCTGTCGATGCCTTTGTACTTCGCGTCGCTGTCCGGAAAGTGCCTGCCGATGTCGCCCAGCGCCGCGGCGCCGAGCAGCGCGTCGCAGATTGCGTGCAGCAGAACATCCGCATCGCTGTGACCGAGCAAGCCCTTGTCGTGGGCGATCTCGATGCCGCCGAGGACGAGCTTCCTGCCCACGACCAGCTGGTGAACGTCGAAGCCCTGGCCGATGCGCATGGTCACAGGCTGATCCGGCCCTGGCGCTCGAGGATCATCTCGGCGACCTGCAGGTCTTCGGCGAAGGTCACCTTGACGTTGGTGCTCTCGCCCTGCACCAGGCGCGGCGTGTTGTAACCGGTGGATTCCACGGCCTCGGCCTCGTCGGTGGCGGCGGGCTTCCTCTCGAGGCCGCGGCGCAGCATGTCGTAGCGGAACATCTGCGGGGTCTGCGCGCGCCACAAGCCCGCGCGCGGGATGGTTTCCGAGACGCGCTGCAGCTCGTCGGAGCGCTTCAGGGTGTCGGCAAGCGGGATGGCGAGGAGCCCGCCCACCGGGTCTTCCCCGATCTCGTCGAGGAACTGCTCGACCAACTCGGTGAGGATGCAGGGACGCTCGGCGTCGTGGACCAGCACCCAGTCGTCCTTCGCGAAGCGGGCCTCGAGGTGCTTCAGCGTGTTCAGGACCGATTCCGCGCGATGGGCCCCCCCGCAGAACGCCGCCTCGACCTTCTCCGGCAACGCGCTCCAGTCGTGCTCGCCCCAGTGGCGGTCCAGCGGCGAGAGGACCACGAACAGGCGCTCCACGCGCGACACCGCCGCGATCGCCTCGATCGAATGGAACATCATCGGCTTGCCGGACACGGGGAGATATTGCTTCGGAAGCGCATCGCCGATGCGAGTGCCCTGTCCGGCTGCGAGCACCACTGCGAAGACTTTTGGCATGAGCAAACCAGGTGACGGCCTCCATTATACTTGGGGCCAATGATCGGGCGGCGAATCATCGTATTCATCGCTTGTCTCGCCGCCGGTTGCGAAGAGGCCCCGAAGCCCATCGCTGCCGTCGCCAAGTCGGGCGAGCTCGTGGTGCTCACCGTGAACGGCCCCTCGACCTATTTCGAGGACGCCCAGGGCCTGCCCTCCGGCCTCGAATACGACCTCGCCACGCTCTTCGCCAAGGAGCTCAACGCGAAGGCGACCTTCGTGCTCATCGACAACCCCGCGCGCATCGATGGCTTCCTGCGCCACGGCCAGGCGCACCTCGCTGCGGCGGCGCTCGCCCGCCATTTCGACTTTCCCGGCGGGCTTGCGTGGGGTCCGTCCTACCTCAATACGCAGCACCAGGTCGTGTGCCGCGCCGGCCAGCCCAAGGCCAAGCGCCTCGAGGACCTCTCCGGCAAGCGCATCGGCGTGATCGAGGAGTCGGTTGCCGACTACCTGCTCACCGATCCGCCGCACCTCGCCGTGCCGATCGAGCGCCTCGCACCCGGCACCTCGACCGCGGAGCTCCTCGAGCAGGTCGCCAAAGACAGGCTCGACTGCGCGCTGGTGGAATCGACACGCTACGCGCTCGCGCGGCGCTTCTTCCCGCAGCTCGAGGTGGCGTTCAACGTGGGCAAGCCGATCGACTACGCGTGGCTCATCTCGACCGTCGACAAGAAGGTCATCACCGGGGCCGCGGTCGCGTTCTTCGAGCGCATCAAGAAGGACGGCACGCTGAAGCGCCTCGTCGATCGATACTACGGACACGCGACGCGCTTCACCGCGATCGACGCGGCCTCCCTGCTCGAGCAGATCGGCACGCTGCTGCCGGGGCTGACGCCCTTCTTCCAGGAGGCGGAGCTCGCGAGCGGCGTCGACTGGCGCCTGGTCGCCGCGATCGGCTACCAGGAGTCGCACTGGGACGCGAAGGCCACCTCGCCTACCGGGGTGCGCGGCCTCATGATGCTCACCGAGGAGACCGCCGAGCGCCTGCAGATCAAGGACCGCCTCGACGCGCGTGAGTCGATCCTCGGCGGCGCGCGCTACTTCGCGCTCCTGCGGGAGCAGATTCCTCCGCGCATCGGCGAGCCTGACCGCACTTGGCTCGCGCTCGCCGCGTACAACATCGGCATCGGGCACCTCGAAGATGCGCGGATCCTCGCGCAGAAGGCGAACCTCGATCCCGACAAATGGCAGGACGTTCGCCAGGTGATCCCCAGGCTCGCCGATCCCGAATCGTTCGCCGCCCTCAAGCACGGCTATGCGCGTGGCGGCGAGGCGATGCAGCTGGTGGACAACATCCGCAACTACTACGACATCCTCACGCGCATGGCGCCGCGCGTGGCGCCAATGCCGCCGCCCGGGGTCGACCCTCAGCTATCGACGAGGGGCTCGGCGCCGGGCAGGTGACGCGTGCAGTTCCACGTGTCGACTCTCCAGCGCGAGCCGTCGAACGCGAGCGAGTTGAACGAAGCGTTGGTGATGGCGATCGCGTGCGCCTTCTCGAGCGCGATCGAATGCACGTGGCGGTAGAGGGTCGACAGAACGCCGCCGTGCGTCACCAGCACCACCGTCTCGCCCGCGTGCCGTCGCGCGATCGCCTCGACCGTGGACACGACGCGCTCGTGGAAGTCGCGGCGGCTCTCGCCCCCGGGTATGCGGTAGTCGGGATCGGTCACGCGCGCGCGGCTGAAGGCCCCCGGATAGAGGCGATCGATCTCGTCGTACGACAGGCCCTCGCCCGCCCCGAAATTGCGCTCGCGCAGGCGCTGGTCGACGCCGACCGCATGGCCGCTCAGCGCAGCGATGCGCTTCGCCGTCTCGTGCGCGCGCGCCAGGTCGCTCGCGATGATGCGGTCGAACTTCTCGCCGGCCAGGCGCTGCGCGATCGCGTCGGCCTGCGCGACGCCGGTTTCGGTGAGGGGACTGTCGCCATGTCCCTGGATACGCGCCTCGACGTTCCACCGCGTCTCGCCATGCCGAATGGCGATGAAGCGCGTCATGGGGCCTTGCGCAACCTGGCGGCGCACGCGGTATGCGCCGCGTTGCCGAGCGCCTTGCGCTGCAGCGTGGTGCGGCTCTCCTCGTGGAGGGGCTTGGCGTCCATGAACGCCTACGCCTTCTCCAGCCGCTTCGCGCCATCCATGAAGGGCACCAGCGCCTCCGGGATCGTCACGGAGCCGTCCGCGTTCTGGTAGTTCTCGAGCACGGCGACCAGGGTTCGCCCCACGGCGAGGCCCGAGCCGTTGACGGTGTGCAGCGGCTCTACCTTGCCCTTGTCGTTGCGGTAGCGCGCCTGCATGCGCCGCGCCTGGAACGCCTCGTAGTTCGAGCACGACGAGATCTCGCGGTAAGCGCCTTGGCCCGGCAGCCACACCTCGAGGTCGTAGGTCTTGGCGCTCGCGAATCCCATGTCGGCGGTGCACAGCAGCATCACGCGGTACGGGAGGGCGAGCCTCTGCAGGATCGCCTCGGCATGCCCGGTAAGGCTCTCGTGCGCCGCGGCGGAATCCTCGGGCTTCACGATCTGCACCAGCTCCACCTTGTCGAACTGATGGTTGCGGATCATGCCGCGGGTGTCCTTGCCGTAGCTCCCCGCTTCCGAACGGAAGCACGGGCTGTGCGCCGCATAGCGCATCGGCAGGTCCTTCGCGTCCACGATCGAATCGCGCACGAAGTTGGTCACCGGGTATTCCGCGGTGGGGATGAGGTAGAGGTCGCGGCCCTCGATCTTGAAGAGGTCTTCCTTGAACTTGGCCAGGCTCGAGACGCCGTCGGCGCATTCCGCGGTGACCATGTAGGGGACGTACACCTCGGTATAGCCGTGCTCGCCGGTCTGCGTGGAGAGCATGAACTGCGCAAGCGCGCGGTGCAGGCGCGCGAGCCCGCCCTTCATCACCGGGAAGCGCGCGCCGGCGAGCTTCGCGCCAGTGTCGAAATCGAGGCCGATGCCGTTGCCCACGTCCACATGGTCCTTCGCCGGGAAATCGAAGGCGCGCGGCGCGCCCCAGCGGCGCACCTCGACGTTGTCCTTCTCCGAGGTGCCATCGGGCACTTCGGCGCGCGGGATGTTGGGGATCACGCGCAGGAAGGCGTCGAGGTTTGCCTGCAGCGCGGCGAGCGCGGTCTCGTTGGTCTTGAGCTCCTCGCCGATTCCGCCCACTTCGGCCAGCACCGCGGAGGCGTCCTCGCCCTTGCCCTTCAGCATTCCCACCTGCTTGGAGAGCGTATTGCGCTTGCCCTGAAGCTCCTCGGTGCGCGACTGCAGCTTCTTGCGCTCTTCTTCGAGCGCCCGGAAGCCCGCCTCGTCGAAGTCGAAGCCGCGGCGTTTCAGGCCCGCGAGAGCCGCGGGAAGGTCTTTGCGAAGGATCTGGATGTCGAGCATTCGAGCATTTTAGCTTTTTCCCTTTCGGGCGCTCTCGTCCAGGGCGCGCAGGTGTTCGAGCCGTTCGCGGATCTTTGCTTCCAGGCCGCGATCGGTGGGCCGGTAGAAGCTGGGGCGTTCCATGCCGTCGGGGAAATAATTCTCGCCCGCCGCGTAGCCCTCGTCCTCATCATGCGCGTAGCGGTAGTCCTTGCCGTAGCCCAGGTTCTTCATGAGCTTCGTTGGCGCGTTGCGGATGTGCAGCGGCACTGGTCGCGTGCCGTCCTCGGCGATGAACGCCTTCACTTGGTTGTACGCCGCATACACCGCGTTGGACTTGGCGGCGATGGCGAGATAGACCACGCATTCGGCGAGCGCCAGCTCGCCTTCGGGCGTGCCGAGCCGCTCGTAGACGTCGGCCGCGGTGATCGCCACTTCGAGGGCGCGCGGGTCGGCGAGCCCGATGTCCTCGCTCGCCATGCGGATCATCCGGCGCGCGAGGTAGCGGGGATCGACGCCGCCGTCGAGCATTCGAATCAGCCAATAGAGCGCGGCGTCGGGGTCGCTGCCGCGGACACTCTTGTGCAGCGCCGAGATCTGGTCGTAGTAGTTCTCGCCGCCCTTGTCGAAGCGCCGTCCCGCGCGGGTCGCCACCGCGTTCACGAAATCGACGTCGGCGCCGCGCCGGCCCTCGACGCGCGCGGCCTGCGCGATCTGCTCGACGAGGTTCAGCGCACGCCGCCCATCGCCGTCGGCGAACTCCGCGATGCGCGCGCGCGCGTCGGCCGTGGAGTCGACCTTCTCCGCCTCGAAGCCGCGCTGGATGAGGAGGTCGAGATCCTCGGGCTTCAGGCTCTCCAGCACGTAGACCTGCGCGCGCGAGAGCAATGCGCCGTTCACCTCGAACGAAGGGTTCTCGGTGGTCGCGCCGATGAAGGTGAGGAGGCCCGACTCCACGTGCGGCAGGAACGCGTCCTGCTGCGACTTGTTGAAGCGGTGGACCTCGTCCACGAACATGATGGTCGAGCGCGCGTACTGGTCGCGCGTGAGGCGCGCGCGCTCCACGGCATCGCGGATCTCCTTCACGCCGGCCAGCACCGCGGAGATCGAGATGAACTCCGTATTGAAGGCGTGGGCCATGAGGCGGGCGAGTGTGGTCTTGCCGACGCCTGGCGGGCCCCACAGGATCATCGAATGGGGCTTGCCGGCGCGCAGCGCGACGCGGATGGGCTTGCCCTCGGCGAGCAGGTGCTGCTGCCCCACCATCTCGTCGATCGTCTTCGGGCGCAGCCGCTCGGCGAGCGGGACGTTCACCTCCCCTGCGGCGCCGAAAAGATCGCGGGATTCGTTCATGGCGCCATTATCCGCCGGGGCGATGATGCCCGGCCCCTAGCGCTTCGGGGGAGCTTCCTCGATCACGTCCGCGCCCGGCGGCGGGGTGAATTTGAACGTATCCGAAGGCAGGGTGGCATTGGCCTTCAGGTCGGTGAAGCGCAGCATCGTGCGCCCACCCAGCTGGTCGTTCAGCTCCATCGCCGCGAGCGTCTTGCCGTTGAGGCCGAGGCGCACGCGATCGAAGCCCGTGTCCGGCGCCTTGGGCGTGGCCTCCACCCAATGGAGGCCGTCGGCGGGGCCGGCGTCGCGCAGCGTGAAGAGCGCGGTGATGTCGTCCTTGCCGGCAAGGAGCGCCGCGGGCGTGGACGAGATCGCGTTGTCGATGCGCTTCACCGTGACCTGGTTCAGGTCCGGATCGTGGATCCAGAGCTTCGATCCGTCGCCCACGAGGACCTGCACGTGGGGCTTCTCGTAAGTCCAGCGGAACTTGCCGGGACGCGCGAAGGCGAACGTGCCCGAGGCGCGGTCGACCACCTTGCCGGCGCGGTCGAAGACCTGCTGGTCGAAGTGCGCCGTGGCGGTTTTCGTGGCGGAGTTGAATGCGAGGAAGTCGTCCAGGCCGTTTCCGTAAGCCTGGAACGACAAAAGGACGGCAATCGCCCCGAAGAGCCGTATGAGTCTCGACACGCTACTTGTCCCGGGACGGCGGAATGATCTCGCGGTTCCCGTTGGAGGCCATGGACGTGACGAGCCCGGCCTTTTCCATGTCCTCGATCAGGCGCGCGGCGCGGTTGTAGCCGATGCGAAGGTGTCGCTGCACGAGGGATATGGATGCGCGCTTGTTCTGCATGACGATCTGCACGGCCTGGTCGTAGAGGGGATCGGACTCTCCTGAGACAGCGCCCTCGCCGTTGGTTCCGGCTTCCGTGAGATCGGGTTGGTCGAGGATGCCGTCGATGTACTGCGCTTCGCCCTGCTTCTTCAGCGCCTCGACCACGCGATGCACCTCGGCGTCGGAAACGTACGCTCCGTGAACGCGCTGCGGAATGCCCCCGCCCGGCATGAGATAGAGCATGTCGCCTTGCCCGAGCAGGCTCTCCGCGCCCTGCTGGTCCAGGATGGTGCGCGAATCGACCTTGGCCGAGACCTGGAAAGCGATCCGCGTCGGCACGTTCGCCTTGATGAGGCCGGTGATGACATCCACCGACGGACGCTGCGTGGCGAGAATCAAATGAATCCCGCAGGCGCGCGATTTCTGCGCAAGGCGGGCGATCAGCTCCTCGACCTTCTTACCCGACACCATCATCAGGTCGGCGAGCTCGTCGATCACCACCACGAGGAGCGGCAACGCCTCGAGAAGCTCCGGGTCATCCGGCGTCAGCGTGAAGGGATGCTTGATCGGCTGCTTCTTGTCGATCGCCTCCTTCAGCTTCTGGTTGTAGCTCGCGAGATTCCTCACCGCCAGCGCCGACATGAGCTTGTAGCGACGGTCCATCTCGGCCACGCACCAGTTCAGGGCCGCGCCCGCCTGGCGCATGTCGGTGACCACCGGCGCCAGCAGGTGCGGGATGCCCTCGTAGGCCGACAGCTCCAGCATCTTCGGGTCGATCATGATGAAGCGCACTTCGCTCGCGGTGGCCTTGTAGATGAGCGACAGGATCATCGCGTTGATCGCCACCGACTTGCCCGATCCGGTGGTGCCCGCGACGAGGAGGTGCGGCATGCGCGAAAGGTCGGCCACCACCGGCTTGCCGGTGATGTCCTTGCCGAGCGCGATGGTGATCTTCGAATGCATGTCGGCATACGCCTGCGATCCCACGATCTCCGCGAGGCGCACGATCTCGCGCTTCGGATTGGGGATCTCGAGGCCCATGCACGAGGTGCCGGGAATCGTCTCGACCACGCGGATCGCGGTGACCGAAAGAGCGCGCGCCAGGTCGCGCGCGAGGCTCACGATCTGCGCGCCCTTCACGCCTACGGAGGGCTCGATCTCGTAGCGCGTGATGACGGGACCCGGATAGGCGGCGACCACCTTCACCTGCACGCTGAAGTCGAGGAGCTTTCTTTCGATGAGGCGCGAGGTGTACTCGAGCGTCTCCGCGGTGGGCCTCTCGATGTGCGTGTCCGGCGGGTCGAGGAGCGAGAGCGCGGGCAGCGGCGAATCCGGCAGGTCTGCGAAAAGCGGCACCTGCTTCTCGCGCACGATGCGCTCGCTCTTGGCGACTACGGGGCTGGGCATCTCGATGCGGATCGGCTCGTGGTCCTCGAACGCCTTCTTCGCGACTTCCACTTTCTCTTCGCGCATCTGCGCGGCGTGGCGGCCCTCCTCGCGGTCGCGGCGTGCGTCGATGCGCGCGCGCACCGTCGCGTAGGTCCATTCGATCCCGGCGCCGAGCAATTCGGCCACCCGCAGCCACGACAGGCCAGTGAAGAGGCTGATGCCCCCGGCGAGCGCGGCCAGCAGCATCAGCGTGGCGCCGGTGAATCCGAACGCGGGCGCAAGCCATGTCGAGAGGAGGCTGCCGAGCGCGCCGCCGGACGCGAACCCCAGGTTGGAGGCGAGACTGTGCAGGCGCATCGCTTCCAGCGCGGTGCTCGCGGCGAGGACCACGGCGAAACCCACGAGCGACACGGCGAAGGTCCTGCGGTTCAGGATCTCCCACGCCTCGACGCGCCGATAGAGCCGGAAGATCCCGCAGGCGGCAAGCGCGACCCACCACCACGCGGATAGCCCGAAGAGGTAGAAGAACGCGTCCGCGAACCACGCCCCCACGGCGCCGCCCTTGTTGGCGATCGGTGCGCCGCTGCCGCTGAAGGACGGGCCGGGGTCGGAGCTCGAATAGGTGGCGAGGATAAGGGCCAGCCAGGCACCGGCCGCGAGGAGGAGGATCCAGCCGGCTTCCCGCATCGCGCGCCCGAGGCGCGGATGGGCCCTCGGGACAGTCGTTACAGCGATAGCGGCAACTCCCTGTTGATGATGGTGATCGCCTTCGACTCGATCGAGATGAAGCCGCGCTCCGAGAGGTCCTTCAGGATCCGGTTCACCATCTCGCGCGAGGCGCCCACCATGTTGGCGAGGTCCTGCTGCGAGAGCTTCTCGCCGACCATGAGCTTGCCGTCGGTGTAGACCGAGAGCTCGAGGAGGGTGCTCGCGACGCGGCCGTACACGTCCATGAGGGCGAGCGTGCCGATCTTGCGGTCCGCTTCACGCACGCGTTGCGCCAGGCACTGCATCACGATGTTGGCGATGCGCGGGGCCTGCTCTACGCAGCGCTCGAACGCCACGTGGGTAAGCACCAGGAACGTGGAGGCCTCGATGGTGGTGACCGACGCCGAGCGCGGCTCCTTGTCGATCATCGACATCTCACCGAAGAAAGCACCGGGGGAAAGGATCTTGAGGATGATCTCGCGGCCTTCCTCATCGCCGATGAAGACCTTCACCTTGCCTGACTGGATCATGTAGAGCGAGTCGCCCATCTCGCCCTCGGTGAGCACCACCGCGTTCTTCGGGTAGCTCTTCTCGGTCGCCACGCCGCGTACGACGTCGAGCTCCTTGTCCGAAAGCGTGGTGAAAAAGGGCACCGCCTTGAGCGCCATGGTGCGCTCGCCGACGGCAGGCTTCTTCTGGTCGATGGCCATGGTGACTAATTACCCAAAATCCCCTTATTTGTCAATCGGTTAGGCCTACAACTTCAGATACCCCCTTAATTTCAGGCACATACGAGAGGGTAGCGGATGCGATAATCGCAGTCTTCCCCCTCATTTCGGCAACTTTTCCCCGTGCAAACCCGACATTCGCGACTCCTCATCCTCGGCTCAGGCCCGGCGGGCTACAGCGCCGCCGTCTACGCCGCGCGCGCCAACCTGAAGCCCGTGCTCATCACCGGCCTTGCTCAGGGCGGGCAGCTCATGACCACCACCGACGTCGACAACTGGCCCGCCGACGCCATGGGCGTGCAGGGACCGGAGCTGATGGATCGCTTCCTCAAGCACGCCGAGCGCTTCGAGACGGAAATCCTCTTCGACCAGATCCACACCGCGAAGCTTTCCGAAAAACCGATGACCCTGGTGGGCGACGCGGCCACGTACACGTGCGACGCGCTCATCATCGCCACCGGCGCATCGGCCATGTACCTGGGCCTCGAATCGGAGCAGGCGTTCATGGGCAAGGGCGTCTCGGGGTGCGCCACCTGCGACGGGTTCTTCTACAAGGGCCAGGACGTGGCCGTGATCGGCGGCGGCAATACCGCGGTGGAGGAGGCGCTCTATCTTTCCAACATCGCGCGCCACGTGACCGTCGTGCATCGCCGCGACAAATTCCGCGCGGAGAAAATCCTGCAGGACAAGCTGATCGCGAAACAGGGCGAGGGCAAGGTCGACATCCAGTGGAACCAGACGCTCCAGGAAGTGCTGGGCGACAAGTCCGGCGTGACCGGCGTGCGGCTGAAATCCACCACCGACGGCAAGAGCAAGGACGTCGCGGTCACCGGCTGCTTCATCGCCATCGGGCACAAGCCCAACACAGACATCTTCGCGGGCCAGCTCGACATGCGCAACGGCTACATCCTCACCAAGAGCGGCCTCGACGGCAATGCGACCGCCACCAGCGTGCCCGGCGTATTCGCCGCGGGCGACGTGCAGGACCATGTCTATCGCCAGGCCGTCACCAGCGCGGGGACCGGCTGCATGGCGGCGCTCGACGCCGACAAGTATCTCGAGAGCCTCGGGTGAAGAAGGATGAGAGCGACATCTTCCGCAATGCGGTGGGCCGCGTGGAGCCCGTACGGTCTGCGCAGCGTGTCGAGCCGTTCCGCATTCCGCCGCCGCCCATCCCCGCGAAGCGCCGTGAAGACGAGCAGGCGGTGCTCGCCGAGCTGGCGCGCCTCACGTTCGACGACGAGGCGGAAATCGAGGACGACGCGTCGTACCTGCGCCCGGGATTGCCGCGCGACATCCTGAGGAAGCTGCGCCGCACGCACTGGGTGATCCAGGACCACCTCGACCTCCATGGCCTCGGCGCCGAATCCGCGGGGCTCGAGATGGCTTCCTTCCTCGCGGATTGCACGCGGCGCGGCCTGCGCTGCGTGCGCATCGTCCACGGCAAGGGCCTGCGCTCGCCGGGGCGCGAGCCCGTGTTGAAGCGCCGCGTGAGAAAGCTCCTCATGCGCCGCGCGGAGGTGCTCGCCTTCGTCGAGCCGCGCGCGCGAGAGGGCGGCAGCGGCGCGGTCGTGGTCCTGCTGGAGGCGTAGGCGGTGGGCTTTCCGGTGACGCGCTTCGTCCTCGCGGCCCTGGCCGCCATGGCCCTGGTGGTGGGCATCGGCAACATGACCCGCCACCTCGCCAACCCCGACGAGGGCCGCTATTCCGAGATCTCGCGCGAGATGGCAGCCTCCGGGGACTGGATAACCCCGCGCCTCAACGGCATCAAGTATTTCGAGAAGCCGCCGCTGCAGTATTGGGCGACGGCGGCCGCGTTCAAGGCCTTCGGCGAGAGCGAGGTGAGCGCGCGGCTCTATGTGGGCCTCGCCGGCCTCGCCACGCTCCTCCTTACCGGTTTCGCCGCGTGGCGCCTGCGCGGCCCGGCTGCGAGCCTCGCGGCGATGCTGGTCCTCCTTTCCAGTCCCTACTACATGGCCCTGGCCGGGATCGTCACGCTCGACATCGGGCTCACGCTCTGGACCTCGGCGACTTTCTTCGCCCTCCTCCTCGCGGGGCAGGCCGACGAGGGCAACCAACCCCGGGCACGGCGCCGCTGGATGCTGGCGGCGTGGGCGGCTATGGCGCTCGCGGTGCTCTCCAAGGGCCTCGTCGGCATCGTCTTCGCGGGAGCGGCCGTGTTCTTCGTCATGGTCCTTGCGCGCCGCGCAGCGATCCTGAGGCGCATGGAATGGGGATGGGGCCTCGCGATTTTCCTCGTCATCGCCGCGCCGTGGTTCGTCGCCGTGTCGGCGGCCAACCCGGAGTTCGCGCGCTTCTTCTTCGTGCACGAGCATTTCGAGCGCTTCCTCACCCAATCGCACCGGCGCGTGCAGGCGTGGTGGTTCTTCCTTCCGATCCTGGCGCTGGGGCTGCTGCCCTGGCTGCTCGCGCTCCCCTCGGCCGTGGCCGCGGCGTGGCGCAGCGAGGCGGGAGAGCGCTTCCCGGCGCTGCGCACCTGCCTGCTCTGGAGCGCCTTCATCGTGGTCTTTTTCAGCGCCTCGGGCTCCAAGCTCCCCGCGTACGTGCTGCCCGCCTTTCCGCCGCTGGCGCTCGTGCTCGGCGCCTATCTCGCCGGAGCTCCCGAGCGACGGCTCGCCGCGTTTCTCGCGCTGGTGATCCCGGTGTCGCTCGCCCTCGCCGCCTACGGCGCTTACCTGCCCGACACCGCGCGGGACGGCTGGACGCGAGCCATGTACGCAGCCGCGCAGCCGTGGGCCGTGGCCGCCGCGCTGATCCTCCTCGGCGCGACACTCGCCGCCGCGGCCATGCTGTGGCGGGGGCGCCGTTGGGGGGCGCTGGTGGCGATGGCCTTCGCCACGGTGCTGATGCTCGAATGCGTGCGCAACGCCTACGAGCACCTGTCGCCGCGCCAGTCCGGATACCAGGTGGCGCAGGCAATGAAGCCGTACCTGGGGCCGGCCACGCGCCTCTACAGCGTCGCCCACTACGACCAGACGCTGCCCTTCTACATCGGGCGCACGCTCACGCTGGTGGCGTACGTGGATGAGTTCGAGACCGGACAGAAGGCCGAGCCCACGCTGTCGATTCCGGACCTCGAAAGTTTCCGCGCGGAATGGCAACGCCCCGGCGACGCGCTGGCTATAATGCAGCCCGGAGCATACGAAAAACTGAAGGCGTCGGGCTTGCCCCTGCAGGTGCTGCACGACGATCCGCGCCGAGTCCTCGTCCGCAAGCCGTGAACCCCCTGACCTTTTCGCTCGTGATGACCGGCGTGCTGCTGAACGCGGCGGCGCAGCTGCTGCTCAAGGCCGGCACCAACCGCGTGGGCGAGTTCTCGTTCGCGCTCGAAAACCTCGTGCCGATCGGTTCGCGCCTCGCCTTCAGCCCCTTCATCCTGGGCGGCCTCGCCTGCTACGTGGTGAGCGTGGTGGTGTGGATTCTCGCCCTCTCGCGCGTGCCGGTGAGCGTGGCCTACCCGATGCTCTCCGTGGGCTACGTGGTCAACGCCGTGGCGGCATGGATGCTGTTCGGTGAATCTCTGTCCATGCAGAAGCTCATCGGCATCGGCTTTATCGTGATCGGTGTCTTCCTGGTGGCGCGCTCCTAGATGGAATTCCTTCCCTTCGCACGGCCCACGATCGACGAGGCGATGATCGCCGCGGTCGCCGATACGCTGCGCACGCGCTGGCTCGTGACCGGCCCGCGCGCGGCCGCGTTCGAGAAGGAGCTCTCCGAGCGCTTCGCGGGGCGCCCGGTGCGGGCGCTGACGTCCGCCACGGCGGCCATGCAGGTGGCCCTCGAGATGCTCGGCATCGGTCCCGGCGACGAGGTGGTGATCCCGGCGCAGAGCTTCTTCGTCACCGGCAACGTGGTCGAGCGCTGCGGCGCGACCGCGGTCTTCGTCGACGTGAACCTGGTGTCGCGCAACATCGACTTCGCGCAGGCCGCCACGGCCGTCACGCCGCGCACCAGGCTCCTGCTGCCCACGCACTACAACGCGCCGCTCGATCCCGACGTGCTCGACGAGTTCGCCAAGCGCCACAAGGTGCGCATCCTCGAGGACGCGGCGCTCGCCATCGGCTCGCGCACCTCACGCGGCCCGGTGGGCGCAACCGGCGACCTGGTGTCGTTCAGCTTCCACCCCAACAAGAACATGACCACCATCGAGGGCGGCGCGCTGGTGCTGAACGACGCACGCGAGACCGCCCTGGTCGAGCAGCTGCGCTTCCACGGCATCAAGCGCACGCCCGACGGCACGCGCGACGTCGAGCACGCGGGCGGCAAGTACAACTTTTCCGACGTCTCGGCGCGCCTGGGCCTCGAGCAGCTCACGCACCTGGACGACTGGTGCCGGCGCCGCGAGCGTCTCGCGCATCGCTATTTTTCCTGCCTCGAGGGCGACGAGCTCCTCGCGCCCGAGCGCCTTCCCCCGCGCGACAACCCGGGTCACAGCTGGAACATGTTTACCGTGCTGTTGCCGCTGGCCGAAGCCGGCATCTCGCGCAAGGCGTTCATGGAGGCGATGATGCAGGAGGGGATCGGCACGGGCATCTCCTACGAGGCGATCCATCTCACCTCGCTCTTCCGCAAGAAAGGCTTCCACGAGGGGCAGTTCCCGGTGTCAGAGCGCATCTCGCGCGAGACCGTGACCCTCCCCCTCTTCCCCGAGATGCGCTCCTCCGACGTGGACCGCGTCTGTGAAGCGACGAAGCGGATCCTGCGCAAGAAGGCGGCGTGATGGCCACCCCCGCGCCCGAGCTGTCCGTCGTCATACCGGTCTACAACGAGGAGGCGGTGCTGCCCGCGCTGTTCGCGCGCCTCTACCCCGCGCTCGATGCGCTTCGCACCCCCTACGAAGTGATCTTCGTGAACGACGGCAGCCACGACCGCTCGGCGGCGCTCCTGCGCGAGCAGTTCCAGGAGCGCACCGACGTCACTCGCGTCATCCTCTTCAACGGCAACTTCGGCCAGCACATGGCGATCCTCGCCGGCTTCGAGCACGTGGGCGGGCAACGCGTCGTCACGC
>JBBRQA010000058.1:0-17841 GCA_038227085.1 Burkholderiales bacterium
AGTTCAAATCGAAATCGGAGGGCAAGGACTCGGTCTCCGTGGGTCTCTTCGACTACCCCGTCCTGATGGCCGCGGACGTCCTCGTGTACAAGGCCAACCGCGTGCCGGTGGGCGAGGACCAGGTGTCGCACATCGAGCTCACGCGCGAGATCGCGCGGCGCTTCAACCATTTGTTCGGCCGGGAAAAGGGATTCGAGGAGAAGGCCGAGGGGGCGGTGAAGAAGATGGGCCCGAAGAAGGCCAAGCTCTATCGCGCGCTGCGCGCGCGCTTCCAGGAGCAGGGCGACCAGGCCGCGCTCGAAGAGGCGAGGGCGCTGGTGAACGACGTGCAGAACCTCTCCATCGGCGACAAGGAGAGGCTCTACGGCTTCCTCGAGGGTGGCGGGCGCATGATCCTCGCGGAGCCGGAGGCGCTCCTCACCGACACGCCCAAGCTTCTCGGCCTCGACGGGCAGAAGATGTCGAAGAGCTACGGCAACGCGATCATGCTGCGCGACACGCCCGACGAGGTGACGAAGAAGATCCGCACCATGCAGACCGATCCGGCACGCGTGCGGCGCACTGATCCGGGCGACCCCGAGAAATGCCCGGTATGGAACCTGCACCTGGTGTACTCGGACAAGGACACCAAGGAATGGGTGATGAACGGCTGCCGCACCGCGGGCATCGGCTGCCTCGAGTGCAAGCAGCCGGTGATCGACGCGATCAACGCGGAGTTGAAGCCCATCCGCGAGCGCGCCGCGCAGTACGAGGAGGATCCGACTCTGGTGCGCAACATCATCCAGGACGGCTGCGAGAAGGCGAGCGATCTCGCCAACGACACGATGCGCGACGTGCGCGAGGCCATGGGCCTCAACTACAGCTGATGAACCACGGATGAACAAAGATGAACATAGATAGAGCAGCGAGAGTCCTTGGCGCGGTGTTCATGGCCATGTCGGTGAGCGTCTTCGCCGCCACGCCGGTGCCGCCGGGCAAGTGGAGCTTCGTCTGGAAGGACGAGAAGGGGCACCCGGAGCGCCCGATGCGCGTCTACACATATCGGCCGCGCGCATGCGACGCGTCGTGCCCGATGGTGATCGTGATGGCGGGCATGAAGCGCAACGCCTCGGCGTACCGCGATTACTGGGAGCTCGCCGCCGACCGCTACAAGCTGCTCATCGTGGCGCCGGAATTCACGCGCGAGCTGTGGCCGAAGTCCGCGTCGTACAACCAGGGCGAGGTCGGGCGCGAGCCGAACCGCGAGCGCTGGGCGTTCTCCACCATCGAGCACCTCTTCGACGAGATGCGCGTGGACCAGTCGACCTACGCGCTCTTCGGGCACTCCGCCGGCGGGCAATTCGTGCAGCGCATGGCGCTCTTCCGCGCCGACAGCCGCGCCTCGGTGATCGTGGCCGCCAACCCGGGCTGGTACACGATGCCGGAGTGGCGCAAGGAAAAATCCACCGACCCGTTCCCGTACTCGCTGGTGGGCTCGCCGGCCGGGGCCGATGAGCTGCGCAGCGCGCTCTCGCGCCGCTTCATCCTGCTGCTGGGCGAGCGCGACGACGATCCCGACGACGAGAATCTCCTCAACACCGAGGGCGCCAAGCGCCAGGGCGCGAGCCGCCTCGACCGCGGCGAGAATTTCTTCAAGATGGCCACCACCGCCGCCAACGACCTCGGCGTGAAGTTCGCCTGGGAGCTCGACGAGGTGCCCGACGTCGCCCACAGCGGCGAGACCATGAGCAAGATCGCCGCCGACGCGCTGTACAAGAAGAAATGACGACGCACGCCGCCAACGATTCCCTCGAGCTCGACCAACCCGGGCTCGACCTGGCCCTGCCGATCGCGCGCGTGCACGGCGAGCCGATGACCGAGATGCCCGCGGATCTCTACATCCCGCCCGAGGCGCTGTCGGTATTCCTCGAGGCCTTCGAGGGCCCGCTCGACCTGCTCCTGTACCTGATCCGGCGCCACTCGCTCGACGTCCTCGACATCCCGATGGCGGACCTCACCCGCCAGTACATGTCGTACGTCGAGATGATGCGCACCACCCAGCTCGAGCTCGCCGCCGACTACCTGCTGATGGCCGCGGTGCTGATCGAGATCAAGTCGCGCATGCTGCTGCCGCGCCCGAAGCGCGAGGACGACAACGAGCCCGAGGACCCGCGCGCCGAGCTGGTGCGCCGCCTGCTCGACTACGAACGCATGAAGAAGGCGGCCTATGCGATCTCGGAGATGCCGGTGGCGGGGCGCGACTTCTCCCTGGTCGAGGTGTACATCGAGGAGGCGATCGCCGCGCGGCTCCCCGACGTGCACGTGGCCGACCTGTCCGAGGCGTGGCGCGCCATTCTCGCGCGCGCGCGCATGAACAAGCACCACCGCATCACCCGCGAGCAGCTCTCGGTGCGCGCGCACATGAGCCGGATATTGAGGAGCCTGGCGCCCGGCAAGTTCGTGGAGTTCTCCGAGCTCTTCGAGCCGGAACAAGGCGTGCCGCTCCTCGTGGTGAGCTTCCTCGCGCTCCTCGAGCTCGCGCGCGAGTCGATGATCGAGCTCACCCAGCAGACCCCTTTCGACCCCATCTACGTGAAGCTCAAAGCCGAGCGCGCCACGCTGACCATCGCCTGAGAAATCGCACATGAACGAACAAACGAATCCAGAGCAGCTGCCGGAAAACGAGCCTCCCGCTCCCCTGGGGGAGGGTGGGGATACGGTTTCCGTCGACCTCGGTGAAGTGAAACGGGTCCTGGAAGCCGCATTGCTCTCCACCACCGACCCGCTCACCGTGCAGCAGCTGAAGCGCCTGTTCGCGGGCGAGGTCGACGCCGACAACATCCGCAAGGTGCTCGACGAATTGAAGGACGAGTGGACCGAGCGCTCGATCGAGCTCACCAGCGTCGCTTCCGGCTGGCGCTTCCGCGTGAAACCCGATTACCAGAAGTTCCTCGACCGCATCTCCAACGAGAAGCCGCCGCGCTACTCGCGCGCGGTGCTGGAGACCCTCGCCATCATCGCGTATCGCCAGCCGGTCACGCGCGGCGACATCGAGGAAGTGCGCGGCGTGGCCGTCTCGCCGCCGACCATCAACGCGCTCATGGAGCGCGGCTGGGTGGAGATCATCGGCACGCGCGAGTCGCCGGGGCGCCCGGCGATCTTCGCCACCACGAAGAAATTCCTCGACGACCTGAACGTGCGATCGCTCGAGGAGCTTCCCCCGCTCGAGGAGCTGCAGGCGGCCCTCGAGCCCCCCCCCAACCTCGTCCCCCTCGAGGCGGCATCCTCGCCGCCGCATGAAGAATCTCCGGAGGAAGAAGCTCCGGGCGATCGGTCGACGGACGAGCCACAAACCCCTGAGTCCTCGGAGCAAGCCCATGCGGGATAGACCCCACCCCAACCACAAGCTCGAATGGCCCGGCGGCGTCGTGCCGGAATGGGCGAAGCCCCAACACAACGCGAACAAGCGCCGCGGCAAGGGCAAGGCGCCCGGAGGCGGCGAGCGCCAGGGGGGCAGCAGCCCCTCGAAGCGCGAGCGGCTGCAGAAGGTCATGGCGCAGTCGGGCCACGGCTCGCGGCGCAACATCGAGATCCTGATCGCGCAGGGCCACATCACCATCAACGGCCAGGTCGCCAAGCTCGGCGACTCGGTGGGCCCGGGCGACAAGGTGAAGCTCGACGGCAAGCTCCTGGGCTTGCGCTTCGGCGAGCCGCTGCCGCGCGTCCTGATGTACCACAAGACCACCGGCGAGATCGTCACGCGCGACGACCCGGAGAAGCGCCCGACGGTATTCGACAAGCTCCCCAAGGTGAATGGCGGGCGCTGGGTGTCGGTGGGACGCCTCGACTTCAACACTGAGGGCCTGCTCATCTTCACGACCAGCGGCGAGCTCGCCAACCGCCTCACGCACCCGCGCTTCGAGGTCGAGCGCGAGTACGCGGTGCGCCTCCTCGGAGAGCTCACCGAGGAGCAGGCCAAGCAGCTGCTCACCGGCGTGGACATCGACAACGAGTCGTGCAAGTTCGACTCGATCGAGGACCGCGGCGGCGAGGGTGCCAATCACTGGTACCACGTGGTGTTGCGTGAAGGAAAGAACCGCGAGGTGCGCCGCATGATGGAAGCGATCGGCCTCACGGTGAGCCGCCTGATGCGCGTGCGCTTCGGCAGCGTGGAGCTCCCGAGCCACGTGAAGCGCGGCATGATTCGCGAGATGGAGGAGGAGCAGGTGCAGGACCTCCTCCAGTTCGCCGGCATGGTGGAGGCGCCCAAGGCTCCGGATGCGGAGGAGAGCGAAGAGGACGAGTTCGACAACATCGGCAACCGCATCACGGAAGCCAATCGCGACCGGCGCGGCGTCGCCGAGCATCACGACACTGCGGCCGACGACCTGGGAAATCGCGTCGACACGCGCAACAAGGCCGCGGACCGTGCGGAGCACGAGCCCGACGGCAATCGCGGCACCTATGGCGAGGGACAGCGCCCGCCGCAGCCCAACCAGCGCCGCCCGCACGGCGCCAAGCCCTTCGCCTTCGGCAAGAAGCGCGGCGCCGGGCGGGGGCCACAGCCGCAGGGACAAGGCCCGACGCAGCACCACGCGCAGGGCCAGCGCAGGCACAAGGGCGGCGGCCAGGAGCAGCCCGTGCCGCGCCGCGTGGAGGTCGAGGAGAAGGGTCCGCTCAAGGCCTGGGTCGGCGGCGAGGGCGAGGTGCTCCTCGCGCAGCCGCGGCCGCAGCCCCAACAGCAGCAGCGCTCGCAGCCGCGCGGCGGCGACCGCAACGGCAACGCGATGCCGCAGGCGGCGCAACCGGGCAACAAGGCGGGCCGCCATCGGCGCAACAAGGGCCGCAACCGCGGCCGCGGCGCGGGCGCGGGCGACTCGCGCGGCAACGTGGCGCCGGCGGGCAACAAGGAACGCGAGCCCAGCTAGGGCGCGGCGAGCTCCGACTTCACCCACTCGCGGAAAGCCTTCACCTTCGGCGCCTCCGCGCTGGCCTTCGGGCTCACGAACCAGTAGCTCTCGCGCGAAGGCACCGCGATCAGGAAGAGGCGCTTCAAGGTGCCGCGCTCCAGGTCCTCGAACACTATCGAGCGGCGCGCGAGCGCGATGCCCTCGCCGCGCGCCGCGGCCTGCAGCGCGTAGGTCGAATCGTTGAACGAATGCCCCGAGAGGGGCACCTCGATCGGAACGCCCGCGGCCGCGAAGAATTCATGCCAGTAGTCGCGGTCCTCGCGGATGATGCGCGCGGCGAGGAGGTCCTTCGGCTCCTTTGGCAGCCTGCCGCGGCCCATCTTGGGGCTCGCCACCGGAAAGTATTCGTCGTCGAGGAAGCGCTCGCAAACGAGCGGCGGCCATGGGCCGCGCCCGAAGCGGATCGCGACGTCGATATCGTCGGTGGCGAAGTTGGCGAGCGCCGTCGAGGCCATCACGTTCACCTCGATCCCGGGGTTGGCGTCCATGAAGCGGATGAGGCGCGGCATGAGCCAGCGCGAGGCGAAGGAGGGCAGCACGCTTACCGTGAGGCGGTGGTCACGGCGCTTGTCGCCGAGCGCCTCGGAGGCCTGCGCGATCTCCTGCAGCGCGTTCCGGACGCGCTCGGCGAAGGTGCGTCCCGCGGGGGTGAGTGTCACGCGCTTACCGTGCCGCGTGAAGAGCGCGGCGGCCACGTGGTCCTCGAGGGCGCGCACCTGCCGGCTCACCGCGCCGTGCGTGAGGTGCAGCTCCTCGGCGGCGCGCGAGAAGCTTTCCAGGCGGGCGGCGGCCTCGAACGGGCGCAGGGAGGAGAGGGGGGGCATCCGGCGGGCCATAAGTGTGAGTTTAGATCACAAGCGGGCGGCGAAGATATCGTTTAGAGCCGGGGGCGTGAGCGTCAATAATGCTCACACTTGATTGGAGACCAAACGATGCACGCCTTCTCCCGCGCGACCTGGGTCGCAGTCATCGCCTTCGCCGGCATCGCCATCCTTGCCGCGGCGCTGTTCGCCGCGCGCCACGGCAAGGCGCTCGTGGCCTGCGCACTGTGAGAGTCGCCTCCTTCGATCTGGCGCGCGGCGAGCTCCTGCGGCTGGACGCCGCGCCCGGCGTGGATGTCTCATGCGACGCGGGCCGCGTCTGGATCACCCAGGAGCGCGATTCGCGCGACCTGTGGCTCAACGCCGGGGAAAGCGTGCACCTTGCCGGCTGGGGCCTCGCGCTCCTCGAGGCCGACCGCAGCGCGCGCGTGCGCATCGCACGCGAGGCATAATCGAGGCTTCGCCGCCGTGGGTTTTCCCGAAGGTTTTCGATGCCAGTCGCGCGCGCTCTCGTCATGGCGATCGCCGTCGCCGCATTCGCCATGCTCGTCTCCTCCGGCCCGGGCACCCGCTACGGATTGTGGCCGTGGCAGACCGGGCTCTCCCTGCTGCGCTGGGCCACTTACACGGGGCTCGCCGGGGCGGTGGGGGCGCTGGGGCTGATTCTCCTTCTGGTGGTGCCGCGCTGGCGCTCGCGGCCCTGGATCCCCGTCCTCGCGTTTTGCATCGCGCTCGCCGCCGCGGCTCCGCCCCTGATACTGCTGCAGCAGGCCAAGAGCGTGCCCCCGATCCACGACATCACCACCGACGCGTTCGACCCGCCCGTGTTCGTGGCGCTGGCCGCGGAGCGGTCGCTCGCGCCCAACCGCGCCAATTACGGCGGCATGGACGTTGCCGCCCAGCAGCAGAAGGCCTATCCCGACATCAAGTCGCTGATCGTGAAGACGCCGCCCGCCGAGACCGTGCAACGCGCCATCGACGCGGCGCGCGCCGAGGGCTGGCAGATCGTGGCGAGCGATGCGCCTTCGGGACGCATCGAGGCGACCGACACCACGAGCTGGTTCGGCTTCAAGGACGACATCGTGGTGCGCGTCCGCCCCGAGGGCGCCGGTAGCCGCGTCGACGTGCGCAGCGTTTCGCGCGTGGGCGAGAGCGACATCGGCGCGAACGCGAAGCGCGTGCGCGGATTCCTCTCGCGGCTCGCGTAAAATCGGCGTTCGCCCGCCACACGGACAACCCATGAGCCGAGAGCAAGACATTGTCGCCACGCTGGAGAAGGTGACGACCGCCACCATCACGACGATCCTCCTCAAGAAGGGCCTGCGCAACGTATGGATGCGCGGCACACGGCCCTTGAACCCGGGCCAGCCGCGCCTCGTGGGCACGGCGTTCACGCTGCGCTTCGTGCCGGCGCGCGAGGACCTCGCCACGCCCGAGTCGTGGTCCAAGCCGATCTCCACGCGCGCCGCGATCGAGGCGATGCCGGCCGGATGCATCGCGGTGGCCGACGCCATGGGCGTGACCGACGCGGGAATCTTCGGCGACATCCTCTGCGCGCGCATCGCCAAACGTGGCGTGAAGGCGCTTATCACCGATGGCGTGGTGCGCGACGTGGCCGGCGTGCGCGCAACCGGGCTCCCGGTGTGGTGCCAGGGCGCCGCGGCGCCGCCTTCGGTGGCGGGCCTCACATTCGTCAACTGGGGCGAGCCCATCGGCTGCGGCGGCGTCGCCGTGTTTCCCGACGATTGGGTGGTGGTCGACGACGACGGCGCGGTGCTGGTGCCCGCGGCCGCCATCGACGACCTCGTGGCAGCCGCGCCCGAGCAGGAGCGCCTCGAGGGCTGGATCATGGGGGAGGTCGAGAAAGGCGCATCGCTCCCCGGCCTCTATCCGCCGAACGCGGAAAACAAAGCTCGTTATGAAAAGTCCAGGGCTTGATCCGCGAATGAGATCTTGCGTGCTGTAAACAGGTAGTCTTGAAATCCGCCAGCGCCCCACGAGGGCGGGCAGCGAACGCTCCAGGAGGCAGCATGGCCAACCCACTTCTCCAGCGCTGGACCGGTCCGTACGGCGGCGTCCCGCCGTTCGACAGGGTCAAGGTCGAGCACTTCAAGCCGGCGCTCGAGGCCGCGATGGCCGAGCAGCTTGGCGAGATCGATGCGATCGCCGCCGATACCGCGCCGCCCACGTTCGAAAACACCATCGCCGCGATGGAGCGCGCCGGCCGCACTCTTGACCGCGTGGACCGTGTCTACAGCGTGTTCAGCTCGACGATGCGCTCCCCCGCTTTCCGCGAAGTCGAGCGCGACATGGAGCCCAGGCTCGCGCAGTTCCGCGACCGCATCGTGCAGAACGAGCGGCTGTTCCGGCGCATCTCGGCGGTGTACGAGGCGCGCGAGCGATCCGGACTTACGTCCGAACAGCAGCGCCTCGCGTGGCTCAAGTACAACGACTTCGCGAGGAGCGGCGCGCGGCTCGACGCGGGCGCGAAGGAGAGTCTCTCCGGGATCAACGGGCGCCTCGCCTCGCTCTATACCGAGTTCAGCCAGAACGTGCTCGCCGACGAGGGCAGCGCTCTCTACCTGAAGTCCGAGGCGCAGCTCCAGGGGTTGCCGGACTCGCTGCGCGAGGCGGCGGCCGAAGCGGCGCGCGAGCGCGGCCATCCGGGCGAGTGGGCGATCCTCAACACCCGCTCGTCGATGGAGCCCTTCCTCACCTGTTCCGCGCGGCGCGACTTGCGCGAGAAGGTCTGGCGCGCGTACTACAGCCGCGGCGACAACGGCGACGCGCGCGACAACAAGAAGATCATCGCCGAGATCGTGCGCCTGCGCGGCGAGCGCGCGCAGCTCCTCGGTTACGCCAGCCATGCCCACTGGCGGCTCGAAATGAGCATGGCGAAGACGCCTGAGCGCGCCACGCAGCTCATGGAGGCGCTGTGGCGCCCGGCGGTCAAGCGCGTCGCCGAGGAGGTCGCCGACATGCAAGCCGAGGCCGATCGCGAGGTAGCCGCGCTCACGGGCGGCGCCACCTCCCGCTTCGAGATAGAACCCTGGGACTACCGCTTCTACGCCGAGAAGGTGCGGAAGTCCCGGTACGACGTCGACGACAACGAGGTTATGCCGTACCTGCAGCTGGAGAACCTGCGCGAGGCGATGTTCTGGGTCGCGGGCGAGCTCCTCGGCCTGCGCTTCGCTCCCGCGCCCGATGCGCCCGTGGTGCATCCCGACGTGCGCGTGTGGGAAGTGAAGGACGACGCCGGCAAGCACGTAGCGCTCTTCTATTTCGATCCCCATGCCCGCGCCGACAAGCGCTCGGGAGCTTGGATGAACGAGTACCGCAGCCAGGAGCGCTTCGACGGCGAGGTCACCACCATCGTCTCGAACAACTCCAACTTCGCGAAGGGCAAGCCCGGCGAGCCGGTGCTGGTGAGCTGGGGCGACGCGGTCACGCTCTTCCACGAGTTCGGCCACGCGCTGCATGGCGTGAGCTCCAACGTGACCTATCCGTCGCTCGCCGGCACCGCCGTGGATCGCGACTATGTGGAGTTCCCCTCGCAGCTGATCGAGCATTGGCTCGCCACCCCGGAGGTGCTGAACAGGTACGCGCGCCACTGCAAGACCGGCGCACCGATCCCGCGCGAGCTGGTGGGCAAGATCGAGCGCGCCGCGCTCTTCAACAAGGGTTTCGAGAACGTGGAGTACCTGTCATCCGCGCTGGTCGACATGCGCATGCACCTCGACCCGTCGAGTGCCGAGGACGTGGCCGACTTCGAGAGGAAGACGCTGGAGGCGCTCGGCATGCCGCAGCAGATGGCGATGCGCCACCGCCTGCCGCACTTCGGGCACCTCTTCAACAGCGACTCCTACGCGGCCGGCTACTACAGCTACCTGTGGGCAGACACGCTCTCCGCGGACGCCTTCGAGGCATTCACCGAGGCGGGCGGCGCGTACGACAAGACGGTGGCCAAGAAGCTGCGCGAGCACGTCTTCAGCGCCGGCAACACCATCGATCCCGCCGAGGGCTACCGCGCCTTCCGCGGCCGCGACGCGCGGATCGACGCGCTCATGCGCCGGCGCGGCTTCGGCGAAATCAAGGCCGCGCGCACCCAGTGAGCGCCTTGCGCGTCGGCGTGGTCGGCGTCGGCGCGATGGGCATGGGCGTCGCGAAGGCGCTCGTCGCCAAGGGCTTCACGGTGTGCGCCCGGGATGTCGTGGCCGCGCGCGAGGAGGAGGCGCTCGCCGCCGGCGCGCAGCCGCTCTCCGGAGACGTCGACATTCTCGTGTCGCTGGTGGTCGATGCGGCCCAGACGCGCGCCGTGGTCGAGGAGCACGGCGGGCGCGCGCCGGCCTTCATGATGTGCAGCACCATCGCGCCCCCGGATGCCGAGAGGTTCGCGGCGGCGCTGCATGCGTGCGATGTGGCGATGCTCGACGCGCCGATTTCGGGCGGGCCGGCACGCGCGCACGCGGGCACGCTCAGCATGATGGCGTCCGGAAGCGACGCCGCCTTCGAGCGCTGCCAGCCCGCGATCGACGCGATCGCCGCCAAGTGCTTCCGCATGGGATCGAAGCCCGGCGACGGCTCGCGCATGAAGGTGGTCAACAACATGATGGCCGCGTCCAACATCGCCGCCGCGTGCGAAGCGATGGCAATGGCGTCGAAGCTCGGCATCGACATGGAGCGCGCAATGGCGGTGGTGAACGCGAGCTCGGGGGCGAGCTGGATGTTCGCCGACCGGATGCCGCGCGCGCTTGCCGGCGACTACGCTCCCACCGCCGCGGCACGCGTGCTCCTGAAGGACGTGGGCCTCTTCGTGGACGTCGCGCGCTCCCTCGGGCTTACGGCGCCGATGGCCGAGCAGGCGCAGGCAGTGTTCCGCGACGCTTGCGAGCGCGGCTTCGCCGAGGAAGACGACGCAGCCCTGCTGAAGCGCTACGCCGCCGAGTGGGGCGTCAAGCTGCCTTGATCGTGGCGAGGCGCGCCTTCACCAGCCCCGCGAGGTGCTCGACACGCGAATCGCGGATGCCGTGCTCGTGGAGCGTCTCCGCGGTCTTGAAGAGGTAGTCGTGGGCGGGGCCGAAGTGGCCCGCCGCGCTCGCGATCGCTTCCACCATGACCTCTTCCGGAATATCGCCGGTGTATCCGGAGCACCTGCGATTCACCGTGAAGCAGAGCGCCTTCAGCTTCTCGCCGCCGACGGCGCAGTTCAGCCACCGGGGGCGATAGGAGTCGTAGTTCATCTCGCGCTTCCAGATGAGGTTCATCTGCTCCTGCACGAGATCCGGCGCGATGCGGTAGACCAGCCCGCGGCAGCTGCCGCCGCGCTCCAGCGTGAGGACGAGGCCCGGATTCTCGGGCGTGCCGCGGTTGATGCGCGACCACAGGCGGAAGGAGCGGTGATAGCCGCGAATCGTCGCGGCGCGGCGCGCGTCGAACGTGAACTTGGGGTTCCACATGAGCGAGCCGTACGCGAAGATCCAGAAGGGCGTCCCCGGCTCCCAGGGCTCGAGCGCGTTACGCAGCGAGGCGAGGAGCTCGGTGGGCTTGAGCGCTTGCGCCGCCGACGGGGGGGGCGCGTAGCGCTCGAGCTTGCTCATGGGGCGAGCCTCTCGATTTGCCAGGCGTTGCCCAGGCGCGAATACACCACGCGGTCGTGCAGGCGGCTCCTGCGGCCCTGCCAGAACTCGAGGTACTCGGGGATCACGCGGTAGCCGCCCCAGTGCGCGGGACGCGGGGGATTCTCCCCATGCTGCTTGCCGAGCTCTTCCCAGCGCTTCTCCAGCCATGCGCGATTCTCGATCGCGTTGCTCTGCGGGGAGGCCCATGCGCCGATGCGCGAGCCGAGGGGACGAGTGATGTAGTAGGCGCTCGACTCGGCGGCGCTCACCTTCTCCACCGCGCCCTCGATCCTCACCTGGCGCTCGAGCTCCTTCCACATGAAGGTCAGCGCCGCGAAGGGGTGCGCCGCGAGGTCGCGGCCCTTGCGGCTTTCATAGTTGGTGAAGAACACGAAGCCCTTCGGGTCGAGGCCCTTCAGCAGCACGATGCGCCCCGCGGGACGGCCGTCGACGCCGACCGTGGCGAGCGACATCGCGGTGGGCTCGGGGACCTGCGCGTGGATCGCCTCGACCATCCACACACCGAATTGCTTGAGGGGGTCGCGGTCGACGTCGGCCTCGTCGAGGGTCTTCAGCGCGTAGTCGTTGCGCAAATCGGCGAGCGCGGGTGCGGCGGAGGGTGGGGTGCTCATCGTGGGTAGTTGGAGACCTCGATCAGGTTGCCGTCGGGATCACGGAAGTAGACCGAGGTCATCGGCCCCAGGGCGCCGCTCTTCGGCACCGGGCCCTCGGCGATCGCCACGCCCTCGGCCTTCAACTGCGCGAGCACCTCCTCGAGGGGCGTGTCGGTTATGAAGCACAGGTCCATCGATCCGGGCACCGGCTTCAGGGCCTTGGGCTCGTACTCGCGGCCCGCCTGGTGGAGGTTGATCTTCTGGCGCCCGAATGCGAGGCCACGCCGCCCGCCCGCGAAGGTGATGGGCTCCATGCCGAGCACTCGCCGGTAGAAGTCGAGCGTGCGCTCCACGTCGTGGGCGGTGATGACGATGTGGTCGATGCGGTCGATGGAAATGGGCATGGAGTAATATTATTTCATGCACGCCGATCCTGCGCTCATCCGCTCCAACAAGGGCCGCGTCACCGCCGACGAATGGGCGGTGCGGACCGATCTGGCCGCCGCCTATCGCGCGGTCGCCATGTTCGGCTGGGACGACCTCGTGTTCACGCACATTTCCGCGCGCGTTCCTGGGCCGGACCACCATTTCCTCATCAACCCTTACGGGATGATGTTCGAGGAGATCACGGCCTCGTCGCTGGTGAAGGTCGACCTCGCGGGAGCGAAGGTGCTCGAGTCGCCTTTTGAGATCAATCCCGCGGGCTTCACGATCCACGGCGCCGTGCACGAGGCGCGCGAGGACGCGCACTGCGTGATTCATTTGCACACCATGGAAGGCGTCGCGGTGTCGTGCCAGAAGGCGGGGCTGCTGCCGCTCTCGCAGCAATCGCTCTTCCCGCTTTCGAGCCTCGCGTACCACGCTTACGAGGGCGTCGCGCTCAACGCCGGCGAGAAGGTGCGCCTGGTGGCCGATCTCGGCGACAAGCACAACATGATCCTGCGCAACCACGGGCTCCTCACCTGCGCGGAAACGGTCGCCGACGCATTTCTATACATGTACATCCTGCAGAAGGCGTGCGAGGTGCAGGTGCGCGCCCAGGCGGGCGGCGGCGAGTTGATCCCGATCCCGCAGCCGATCGTAGACGGCATCCGCGCGGCGTCGAAAGTGGTGTTGCGCCAATCGGGCGGGATGATCGCGTGGCCCGGGATCCTGAGGAAGCTCGACCGCGCCGACCCGACCTGGCGGGTCTAGCCCGGTAGATCCTCGCGCGCCAGCTCGAAGACGAACAGCTTCCCGCCGCTGGTGCGCGGCCACTGGAAGGCGAGCTTCGGATAGGCGCGCTCGAGCGCCTTGCGGTTGTGGCCGATCTCCATCCAGAGCCTGCCGCCGGGATTCAGGTGCTCTCTCGCCTCCATGATGATCGTTCGAGTGTGATCGAGGCCGTCCGCCCCGCTCGCGAGCGCCATGCGCGGCTCCTTGCGATATTCCTCGGGCAGCGCCTTCATCGACGCGGCCTTCACGTACGGCGGATTGGAGACGATGAGGTCGTAGCGCTTCCCGGCAAGCGCGCCGAAGAGATCCGATTTCACCAGCCGCACGCGTTCTCCGAGCCCATAGTCCGCGACGTTCCTCTGCGCGACGGCAAGCGCATCCTCGGCAAGGTCCGCCGCGTCGACCTTCGCGTCCGGAAAGGCCAGCGCCGCGAGGATCGCAAGACACCCCGACCCCGTGCACATGTCCAAGATCGACACCGGGGTCTGACCCCGCTCTGACCCGGGCCTGACCCCGGTCTGACCCCGGTTGAGGAGCTCGGCGAGGAAGGAGCGTGGCACGATGACGCGTTCATCGACGTAAAAGCGGTGGGGGCCGAGCCAGGCTTCATGGATCAGGTAGGCGGCGGGCTTGCGGGTCTTCACGCGGCGCTCGATGAGCGACTTCGCGGTCCTGGCCTCGGCGTCGGTCGCGGCGCGGTCGAGATGCTGGTTCAGGTCGCGGGGTGGGAGGCCCATGGCGTGCAGCACGAGCCACGCGGCCTCGTCGAGCGCGTTGAGGGTGCCGTGGCCATAGGAAAGCTCCGCCGCCTCGAACCGCTCGATGCCGTATTCGAGCAGTGCGCGCACGGTGGTGCTCATCGCGCCAGCAGCAGGTCCTCGACCGCCGCGCGGTAGACCTGTGCGAGCGGCTCGATCTCCTCGAGCGCCACGGCCTCGTTCACCTTGTGGATCGAGCGGTTGACGGGCCCGAACTCGGCGACTTCGGCGCACACATCGATGATGAAACGCCCATCGGAAGTCCCGCCCGCGCAGTTGATCTCCGGCGTCACACCCGAGACCTTGCGAATCGCTTCCGTGAGCGTGGCCACCAGCCGCCCGCGCTTGGTGAGGAAAGGCTTGCCGCCAAGCACCCAGTCCAGCCGGTACTCGAGTCCGTGCCGATCGAGGATCTCCACGACGCGCGCCTTCAGGCTCTCGGGAGTGCATTCGTTGGAAAAGCGGAAGTTGAAGTCGACTTGCATGGAACCGGGCGTGATGTTCTGCGCGCCGGTGCCCGCATGGATGTTGGAGACCTGGAACGTGGTCGGCGGAAAGAATTCGTTGCCCCGGTCCCACTCGGCGACGACGAGCTCCGCGAGGGCGGGCGCCGCGAGATGCACCGGGTTCTTCACGCGATGGGGATAGGCGACATGGCCCTGCAAGCCCTGCACGACGAGCCGCGCCGTGAGCGAGCCGCGCCGGCCGTTGCGGATCGTGTCGCCGAAGCGCTCCGACGAAGACGGCTCGCCCACGATGCAGTAGTCCATCGTTTCGCCGCGCGCCTTGAAAGCCTCGACCACGCGCACGGTTCCGTCCACCGCGGCGCCTTCCTCATCCGACGTGATGAGCAGCGCCAGGGAGCCGGGGTGCGAAGGATGCGCCGCGACGAAACGCTCGGACGCGGTGACGAAGGCGGCGATGGACGTCTTCATGTCCGCCGCGCCGCGTCCGTAGAGCTTGCCGTCGCGGACGGTGGGCTCGAACGGGTCCGAGTGCCACATCTCGCGCGGGCCGGGCGGCACCACGTCGGTATGGCCGGCGAGCACGACCAGGGGCCTCGCGTCGCCGTGCCGGATCCAGAGGTTGGTCACTGCGCCGCAGGCGAACACCTCGGCCTTGAATCCCAGGGGCGCGAGCCGATCGATGATGAGCTGCTGGCAGCCGGCGTCGTCCGGCGTCACCGACTTGCGCGCGATGAGCGCCTTGGCGAGCTCGAGCGTCTCGCCGCTCACGCCGACGCTTTGCGCGGCCGCTTGTCGAAAGGGATCTTCCCGGTGAGGAGCTGCCAGTACATCACCCAGTCGCCCCACAAGCTCCACGCGGGATATTTGAACGTGGCAGGGCGGTTCTTCTCGAAGGCGAAATGGCCCACCCACGCGAAGCCGTAGCCCGCGATCGGCACCAGCCAGAAGAGCCACCAGGCGCCGGTGACGATCGCGGCGGCGGCCAGGGCGATCACCAGCGTGCTCCCGGCGAAATGCAGCCTGCGGCAGGTCGGGTTGCCATGCTCGGAGAGGTAGAACGGGTAGAACTCGCGAAAGCTCGCGAAGCGCGCTTCCATGTCAGTGCGTGGCGGCGCTGTCGTCCGGGGGCGCGCTGGCGGGGGTGCGGCGCTCGACGCTGGGACCCACGCGCTCCTCGATGTAGCGGCGCAGATCTCCCTTGGCTCCCAGCAGGAAGAACACCTCGGCGCACACGAAGAGCGGGCCGATCACGAGCTGCATCACGTCGTCGTAAAAGGCGGGCTTCATGCCTTCGTACTTGTGGCCGAGGAATTGGATCGCCCAGCCCACCGTGAAGAGCAGCAGCGCGATCCCCAGCGTGCCGGAGGTGGAAGCGCGCGCGGTGACCTCGCTCGCGGCCGCGCACATCGCGAACAGCACGACAGCCATCGCGACGCCGAAGGCGAGGTCCTGGCGCAGGTAGTAGGCGCACGCGGCGATCGACACCAGCGCCGCCATCGTGATCGCCATCGAGCCCACGGTGAAACTCGCCGTCGCGAGTGCGAGGATCACCGCGAACACGATCATCGGCACGCCGACGAAGTGGGTGGCGATGTTGCGCCGGTCGCGGTGGTAGGCGGCGTACTGGGTGAGGTTTTCCTCGATGGATTTCATGAGGCTGGGTCCCCGTCTAGATGGGGAGGAGGGTCATCAGAGGCGTTCCTCTGATTCTTCGCTGATCGTGATATCGCCGAACGGCGACGAAGGCCCGCGCCCCCCGCCCGCCTGCTTCGCCTTCTCCGACATCGCCGGCATGATGCCGGAGTTGCCGAGGAGCAGGCCCAGGTTGGTGGCGGAGTCGGCGTTGGTGAGCGCCTCGTCGGTGGTGATCTTGCCCTGGCGCACCAGGCGGAAGAGGTCCTGCTCGAAAGTCTGCGAGCCGGGCGACATGCTCTTCTCCATGGCTTCCTTGATCTCGGTGATCTCGCCCTTCTCGATCAGCTCCTGGACGTTGCGCGTGTTGAGCAGCACCTCTACCGCCGGGGCGCGGCCGCCCTCCACGGTGCGCACCAGGCGCTGGGAGATCACCGCCTTCAGCGACACCGAGAGATCCTGCAGCAGCATCGGGCGCACTTCCAGGGGGAAGAAGCTGATCACGCGGTTCATCGCCTGGTAGGCGTTGTTGGCGTGCAGCGTGGCGAGGCAGAGGTGGCCGGACAGCGCGTAGGTGAGCGCCATGCGCATCGTCTCCAGGTCGCGGATCTCGCCGATGAGGATGCAGTCGGGCGCCTGGCGCATGGCGTTGCGAAGCGCGTCGTGGAACGAGCGCGTGTCGTTACCCACTTCGCGCTGGTTGAAGATCGACTTCTTCGGCGTGAACACGTATTCGACCGGGTCCTCGATGGTGAGGATGTGGCCGGCGGAGATCGAGTTGCGGTAATCGAGCATCGAGGCCAGCGTCGTCGACTTTCCCGAGCCGGTCGCGCCCACTACGAGGATCAAGCCGCGCTTCTCCATCACCAGCGTGGAGAGCACGTGCGGCAGGTTGAGCGAGGCGATCTGCGGGATGTCGGAGGTGATGAAGCGGATCACGCATGACACCGACCCCTTCTGCCAGAACACGTTCACGCGGAAGTTGCCCAGGCCCATCATCGGCTTGGAGAAGTTGAGCTCCTGATCTTTCTCGAAGGTCTCGATCTGCGTCGGGCTCAGCATCTCGTAGACGATCTTCTTGGTCTGCTCGCTGTCCATGAGCGCCGGGTTCACCGCAACGAGGTTGCCCTGGATCTTGATGGTGATCGGCGACCCGGCGGAGACGAAGATGTCCGACGCCTTCTTCTCGGCCATCAGCTGCAGGAGTTTTTCTATGAACATTCGAAGCGCCTCTCGTTGGCCCTCATCCCAGGGCTAGTCGCCGCGGAGCAGCTCGTTGATGCCCGTCTTGGCACGGGTTTTCGCGTCTACCTGCTTGATTATTACCGCGCAATAGAGACTATACCGGCCGTCCCCCCCGGGCAAGTTGCCGGAAACTACGACGCTTCCCGGCGGAATTTTCCCGTAGGACACCTCGCCGGTGGCACGGTTATAGATCTTGGTGCTCTGGCCGACGTAGACGCCCATCGAGACCACCGAGCCTTCGCCGACGATCACGCCCTCCACGATCTCGCTCCTCGCGCCGATGAAGCAGTGGTCCTCGATGATGGTGGGATTGGCCTGCAGCGGCTCCAGCACCCCGCCGATGCCCACGCCGCCCGACAGGTGCACACCCTTGCCGATCTGCGCGCAGGAGCCCACCGTGGCCCACGTGTCCACCATGGTGCCCTCGTCCACGTAGGCGCCGACGTTCACGTAGGAAGGCATCAGCACCACGTTCTTCGCGATGAAGGCGCCGTGGCGCGCGGCGGCCGGAGGCACCACGCG
>JBBRQA010000059.1:0-17676 GCA_038227085.1 Burkholderiales bacterium
GGCATCGCGGAGGCGCAGCACGCGCGCGAATCCACCGAGATGGGCGACGCGGCGGCGGAAGTCGAGAGGGCCGCGCGCGAGCTGCGCCTGGCCATCGGCCCGGCGTCCGGCCGCACGGCATTGAACGCGATAAAGGGGCGCCCGGCGTTCGACGCGGCCCTCGACGAGCTTGCGACGGCGCTCGCTGCGCTGGTGGAGAAGCTGCGCGCCCAGGAGGAGCGCGCCGAGGAAATCCGCAATTGCCGCATGCGCGCGGACGAGTGCATCGCGCGCATCGCCGAGTGGCGGGAGGCCGACGCGCGACCGAAGGAAGACGCCTACGGCGAGACGAAGGGCGCCGACGTGGTGCGCTGGATCGAGGCCTACCCGCAATCGGCGGCGCTCTACGTGACGCCGCTTGACGTGGGCCGCATCTTCCGCGAGCAGATGGCGGGCGCCAAGCGCGCCTGGATCTTCACCTCGGCAACGCTCTCGGTGAATGGCGACTTCAAGCATTACCAAGGGGAGATGGGCCTTGCGGAAGCGGCCACGCGCAGCTGGGCGAGCCCCTACGACTTCGCCAACCAGGCGCTCCTATACGTTCCGGAAGGCTTGCCGGACCCGAATTCCGAAGGCTACGTGGCCGCGGTGATCGACAGCGCGTGGCCGGTCGTGCGCGCGAGCGGCGGGCACGCCTTCCTGCTCTTCACGAGCCTGCGCGCCATGGACCGCGGATACGACATGATCGCGGCGAAGCTGAAGGCCGAGGGACTCGACTGGCCGCTGCTGCTGCAGGGCAGCGGCTCCAAGAACGAGCTCCTCGAGCGCTTCCGACGCTCTCCCCACGCGATCCTGGTGGGATCGCAATCGTTCTGGGAGGGCGTGGACGTGAAAGGCGAGCAGCTCTCGGTGGTGGTGATCGACCGGCTGCCGTTCAACCCGCCCGACGATCCCGTGCTCGCCGCGTGCATCGAGCGGATTAACCGCGCGGGCGGCAACGCTTTCATGGACTACCAGCTGCCACGCGCGGTAATCGCCCTGAAGCAGGGCGCGGGGCGCCTCATCCGCGACGAGGCAGACCGCGGGGCGCTGATGATCTGCGACCCGCGACTGGTCGACAAGCCCTACGGCAAGCGCATCTGGCGCGCGCTGCCGCCGTTTCGGCGCACCCGCAAGCTCGCGGATGTGGAGGCCTTCTTCGGCGCTGTGCCGAGCGCCGAATCCGCCGTTAGCGCGACGGCAGGAACTTCCATCCCTCGGGGCACGCGGTGACCTTCGGGTAATACGCGTTGGCGGAGGCGCAGAAATTCATGTACGTCGGGCCTTGCGAAGGCGCTCCCGGGGCGTTCGGTGCGATCTCGGTGGTCGGCGCGGGCGCCATCAAGCCCTCCGGGTAGGCAGGCGCATAGACCGCCGGCGCGACCACGGTGCGTGGATAGTAATAGTCGTACGGATAGCCCCAGTACGACGAGCCCCAATAATACGACCCGAGGAAGAGCGGTGCGCCGACGTAGACCCCCCATCCCGGACCCCAGTACCTGCCGCCGCCCCAGTGGCCACGGCCGCCGCCCGACCAATGACCACCACCGGACCAATGCCCACCGGGGGAGTGGTTTGCGCCACCGCCGCCGTGACCGTTCGCAGCCTGCACGTCCATCGTGCCGGCGAATCCCGCGGCAGTGAGTGCCGCCGCCAAAAACAGCGATTTGACCGCTTTCATTTCAAGGCTCCTTGGTTTCGAACCCTTCTAGCTGATTCGAGAATAGCTCATGCACGGCCGCGAGTAAAAGACGCCAAAAAACGCGCGACACTCAAAGCAACGCACGGCATCGGTTGTTGGATGACACGCGCGACGAAAAGTTACCCCTGGCGGAACCGCGCCAGTTCGGCCTTGAGCCAGGAGCCGCTATCCACGGCGTTGGCGCCGGGGCACTGCACCAGGTAATCCTTGCCGCTGAAGCTGCTCTTGGTCGCGGCGTTGTCGATGAAGGACTCGGCCGAATCGATCTGGCCGCGCTCCTTCAGATATTGGTACTTGGTATCGACGTGCGCCTTGGCAGAGGCCATGTCGTGCCAGCTACCGTTCCGGTTGAACTGGCAGCTCGAGCGCGCGATGTAGTCGAAGAGATGGTCGATCTGCGTTTGGGCGCGCGCTGGGATGGCGGGCACGACGGGCTGCGCGGACGCGGCGACGGAGATGGTAAGAAAGAAGGCCGGCAACAAGATTTTCATGGGTGTCGAGGGTTTGAGTGTCAACGAGCAAGTTGGACCGAACGCGTGCGCATCCGATCGCCGCGCGTCGTTGCGACGGTAACGGCTCGACCCCCGATTCCCGGGCTCAACTAAGCTGTGTTGCCCCCGAAATCAGGCCGCCGCGGGCAAGCTCACGCGCGCCTCGAGCCCGCCGCCGTCGCGCTCGAGGAGTTGGAGGCGCCCGGAGTGGATCGCGGCGACGCGGGTGGCGATGGCGAGTCCGAGGCCCGCGCCGGACGAGCCGCTGCGCGATGCGTCGCGGCGGGTGAAGGGCTCCTTCAGCCGCTCGACCATGTCGACGGGGATGCCCGGCCCGCGATCGAGGACGGAGAGGGTCGCCTCGGCGCCGTCGTTGGTGGTGCGCACCAGGATCTTGCCGCCCGCGTGGCGCGCGGCATTGGCGATCAGGTTGTCGGTGAGGCGCTGCATGGCCAGGGGGCGCAGCATGAGCACCGGCACGTCGTCCAGCTCGCAGTGCACATCGACGCCCGCGCGCGCGGCGCGCTCGGCGCAGTTCCTCGCCAGCTCAGAAAGGTTCACCGGCGCCAGCGGCTCGCTCGCCTCGCTCCTCATGAAGTCGATGAACTGGTCGATGATCGAGTTCATCTGCCCCACGTCGTCGATGATCGCCGCGCGCGTGGCCGGGTCCACCTTGTTCTCCAGCATCTCGACCTCGAGCCTCAGGCGCGCGAGCGGCGTGCGCAGGTCGTGCGAGACGCCGGCGAGGAAGGTCGCGCGGTCGCGCTGGTTCTTCTTGAGGCCTTCCTTCATCTCGTTGAACGCGCGGGCCACCGCGCGCACTTCGGCCGGGCCGCTCTCCTCGAGCGGCGGCGGATCGCCCCCCTGGCCGAGCTTCACCGCGGCGCGCGCGAGGTCCGAGAGCGGCCGCGTCAGCTTCCACACGATGAAAAAAGTGGCCAAGATCGCGATCAGGAGCCCGGCGATGCTCCACGCGATGAGGGCGGAGAGCGAGTCGCGCTCGATGCGCCCGCGCGGGAACGCGACCCAGAAGTCGCGCTCTCCCGCCGGCAGCCTCACCCAGAGGACCTCGGGGCGGTGCTCTCCGCTCGCGTTCAGGTCCCCGCCGCGCACGTAGACGTCCGCCTGCTCGCCGAACAGCTCGCGGATGCGATCGCGGAAAAGCTGCATCGACTTCACGTCGGCGGCCGGGCGCATGCGCTCCGTGCCGCGCAAGGGCACGATGCGGATGCCTTCCTTCTCGGCGATGCGGCTGATGAATTCCTGCTGCTGCGGCGCGGTCATGGTCTGCAGCGCCGCGCTGATGGTCTTCAGGTGGCTCACGAACTGCCCGATGGCCAGCGCCATGCGCGGCAGCGTCACGTGCTCGTGCAAGAGCCACAGCGACGCCGCCTGCGACAGCCCGAGGGCCGCGACGATGACGATCAGCGTGCGCCAGAGCAGGGATGCAGGGAAGATCTTCACCTTGCCGGGCTTCACCACGTTACGCGGGCCTTGTGATTATTTTTGCGGAAGACCGTCGGGGATGAACACATAGCCGAAGCCCCACACGGTCTGGATGAAGCGCGGCTGCTGCGGGTCCTCGCCGAGAAGCTTCCTCAGGCGCGACACCTGCACATCGATGGAGCGGTCGTAGCTCTCGTGCTCGCGGCCGCGTGCGAGGTCCATGAGCTTGTCGCGCGACATGGGCTCGCGCGGATGCATGGCGAGCACCTTGAGCAGCGAGAATTCACCGGTGGTGAGCGCGATCGGCTCGCCGTCGCGGGTGAGGGCGCGGCTCGCGAGGTGCAGCGCGAACGCCCCGAACTCGACCACCTTCGGCTCCGCTGACGGCGCACCCGGCGTCTGCACCGGTCCCTGGCGGCGCAGCACCGCGTGGATGCGCGCCACCAGCTCGCGCGGGTTGAAGGGCTTGGCGAGGTAGTCGTCGGCGCCCATCTCGAGGCCCACGATGCGGTCCACGTCGTCGCCCTTGGCGGTGAGCATGATGATCGCGATGGTGTTCTCGCTCGAGCGCAGTCGCCGGCAGATGGCCAGGCCGTCTTCGCCCGGAAGCATGAGGTCGAGAACCATGAGGTCGTAGCGTACGCGCTGCAGCTGGCGGTCCATCGCCGTCGCGTCGGCCACCGTGTCCACGGCGAAGCCCTGCTCCGACAGGTAGCGCTTCAGCAGGTCGCGCAGGCGCAGGTCGTCGTCGACCACCAGGACCTTCTGGCGTTGCGGTGTTTGCATGGCCTGCGATGTTAGCAGCGCCGCCGCCGGGAGCGGGGGCCTTACAAGTTGTTACCACTCGGGGTCCTCGCGAAAGGACTTGGCCCGTTAATCCTCTTACGCTCCGGCAACTGGCTCGAGCGCCCAGATCCGAATCGAAAGGAAGATCATGAAAACCATCGCAACCCTCGCCGCCCTTGGCATCGCCTCGGCGGCGCTCCTCGCGGTCGCCGCGCCCGAAGGGCGCGAAGGCCACGGCGCGGGCATGGAGCGACTGAAGCAGGCCGACACCAACGGTGATGGCATGATCAGCCGCGACGAGGCCAAGGCCCTGCCGCGCATCGCCAAGCATTTCAACGAGATCGACGCCAACGGAGACGGCTTCATCACCGCCGAAGAGATGCATGCGTTCCACGCGAAGCGCATGGAGAAGCGCAGCGCCCAGCATTGGAAGAAGCTCGATACCAACGGCGACGGGCGCATCAGCCTGGACGAGGCCAAGGCCAACGCTCCGCGCCTGGCCGAGCACTTCACCGCGATCGACGCGAACGGGGATGGTTTCATCAGCCCCGAGGAATTGAAGTCGGCGCACGCGAAGCACGAGCACAAGTAACATTTGTAACCTGCACCGCCGCTTTCGGCGGTGCGGGAACCGTCGGTGCTCGCGTATTCTTTCACGGCCCATGAAAATCGCCGCCGTCGTCTCGTCCTTCCTTCTCGCGAGCGCTGCGCACGCCGCGCCGCTGGGGTATGAAGGCGCGCGCCATCTCCTGAACCGCACCGGTTTCGGCGCGAGCGATGCCGAGGTGCGCGAGTTCGCGCCGCTAGAGCGCGACCAGGCGGTCGATCGCCTGCTCTCGACCGCGCGCCGCGAGCCCGTCCTGCCGCCGCCCGCGTTCGTCGACGCGCCCTTCGAGCCCTATTACCGCTTCAAGCAGATGAGCGTGGAGGACCGCAAGGCCGCGCAACGCAAGCTATTCGAGCAGGGCTTCGAGCTCCGCGCGTGGTGGCTGCGCGAGATGATCGCCACGCCCAGCCCCCTCACCGAGCGCATGACGCTCTTCTGGCACGGCCACTTCGCCACCAGCCAGCAGAAGGTGCGCTCGAGCCAACTCATGTACCGGCAGAACGCCCTGCTGCGCCGCGAGGCGCTGGGCAACTTCGCCACGCTGCTGCACGCCGTCGCGAAGGATCCGGCGATGCTGGTGTACCTGGACAACGCCGGCAACCGCAAGCAGGCGCCCAACGAGAATTTCGCGCGCGAGGTGATGGAGCTCTTTACCCTGGGCGAAGGCCACTACGGCGAGCAGGACGTGAAGGAGGCCGCGCGCGCCTTCACCGGCTGGAGCCTCGACCGCGAAACTGGTGAATTCACGTTCCGCCGCATTTGGCACGACTACGGCGACAAGACCGTGCTCGGCAAGAGCGGAGCTTTCGACGGCGACCAGGTGATCGACATCCTGCTCTCGCGACCGGAGGCCGCGGAGTTCATCGCCGGCAAGCTCTGGCGCGAGTTTGTTTCGCACGAGCCCGATCCGCGCGAGGTGGCGCGCTGGGCGGCGGTCTTGCGCGACGGGCGCTACGAGGTGAAGCCGCTCCTCAAGGCGATCCTCACCTCGCAGGCGTTCTGGTCGCCGCAGAACCGCGGAGCGCTCATCAAGTCGCCGATCGACGTGGTCGTCGGCACGATGCGCACCTTCGACATCCATCCCGTCGACTTGCGCCCCGCGGTGTTCGCGGTCGCGACCCTCGGCCAGAACCCGTTCGCGCCGCCCAACGTGAAAGGCTGGCCCGGCGGTGAGGCGTGGATCAATTCGGCCACTCTCCTCGGGCGCAGGCAATGGCTGGATCGCGTGTTCCGCGGCTCGGATCCGGCGATGATGGCGCCTTCATCGGCCCCCGCTGACGAGTCCGCCGATGCGAAGCCGAAAGACCGGGGCGAACGCTATCGCCGCATGATCGAGCGCGGCATGGCCGACTACACCTTCGACGGCGAGCGCTTCATCCGCTCGCTTCCGGTATCCGCCGACGGCGCCGCGCGTGTCGACAAGCTCGTGCTCGCGACCCCGCCGGTCAATCCCGCCCCGGAAGACACGGATGCGGCGGAGCGAGTGCGCGTGCTTATCGCCGATCCGGCCTACGAGCTCAAATGAGCGTGGACCGCCGCGCATTCCTCAGGATCGCGTCGCTCGCCGCATTCGCGGGGGCCGCCGGTCTCGCGCGCGCCGCCGCGTCGCCGCAGGTTCGTAAGCTCCTCGTCCTGGTGGAGCTGAAGGGCGGCAATGACGGCCTCAACACCGTCGTTCCCTTCGCCGATCCGAATTACACGCTCCTGCGCCCGCGTCTCGCGATCGCGCGCGACCAGGTGGTACAGCTGACCGACGCCACCGGGCTGCATCCCTCGCTCGCGCCCCTGCGGGCGATCTGGGACGCGCGCCAGCTCGCCATCGTGCAGGGCGTGGGCTATCCGCAACCGAACCTGTCGCATTTCCGCTCCATCGAGATCTGGGACACGGCATCGAAGAGCGACGAGTACCTCGACGCGGGCTGGCTCGCGCGCGCGTTCGCGATGTCGCCTTCGCCGGCGAGCTTCGCCGCCGATGGCGTCGTCGTCGGTCCGAACGCGATGGGTCCGCTTTCCGGGCCCGGCATGCGGGCCATCGCGCTCACCAATCGCGAGCAGTTCCTGCGCAGCGCGCGCCTGGCGCGTGCCGAGGGCGACTCGCGCAACGCGGCGCTCGCGCACATCCTGCGCGTCGAGCGCGATGTGATGGTCTCGGCGGAGCGCCTGCAGGCGCGGCGCAAGTTCGCCGCGGAGTTTCCACGCAGCCCCTTCGGCAACGCCGCCAACACCGCCGCGCAGCTCGCGGCGAACGAGGCCGGCATCGCCGTCGTGCGCCTGTCGCTGGCCAGCTTCGACACGCACGCGAACCAGCAGGGCACCCACGCCACCCTCCTGAAGCAGCTCGGTGAGGGCCTCGCGGCATTGCGCGAAGGGCTCACGGAGATCGGCCGCTGGGACTCGACGCTCGTCGCCACCTACTCCGAATTCGGGCGACGCCCGCGCGAAAACCAGAGCGGCGGCACCGACCATGGCCCCGCCGCCGCGCCCCTGGTCCTGGGGGGCGCGGCGAAGGGGGGGCTCTACGGTGCGCCGCCGGCACTGGACCGCCTCGACGGCAACGGCAACCTGCCGTTCGCCGTGGACTTTCGCAGCTACTATGCGACCTTCCTCTCGCGTTGGTGGGCAATCGACTCCGCCGCCGTTCTCGGTTCCGGATTCAAGCCGCTCGAGTTCATATAAATTACATTAAATAGTTACTGCAAGTACTTAAATCTCTTGAATCTTCTGGCGGTAGAGACCTCCACGGAGCTGTGCTCCGTCGCGCTCCTGCGCGGTGACGAGCTGGTTGTCGAGGAGGCCCTGGCCGAGAACCGCCACTCGGAAATGCTGGTACCGATGATCTTCAAAGTGCTGGAGCGCGCACACCTCTCGGCGCTGCAAATGGACGCCTTCGGCTTTGGTCAGGGACCGGGCAGCTTCACCGGCATCCGCATCGCCTGCGGCATCGTTCAGGGAATGGCATTCGCGGCGAAGCGGCTGGTGGTGCCGGTGCCCTCGCTCCTCGCGCTCGCCGAGCAATTGAACGAGGGCCGCGTGATCGCCGCAGTGGACGCGCGCATGGGCGAGGCCTATCTCGCGGCCTATGCGCGCGTGGGCGACGACTGGGACGAGGTGATCGCTCCGCGCCTGGTCGACGCGGCCTCGCTGCCGCCGCTTCCCGGGCGGCGCTGGGCTGCCACAGGCAGCGGCTTCGACCGCCACGCGTGGCTGTGCGACGCGTATCGCGACTGCGTGGAGATGCGCTTCGAGGACGCTCTCCCGCGCGCCGGCGCGGTGGCGCGGATCGCCGCGCGGCGTTTCACGCGCGGAGCGGGCGTCCCCGCGGCTGACGCCGCGCCTCTATACTTGCGCGACAAGGTGGCCCTCACCACCGAGGAAAGACAGAAGGCGAAGCGGTGAGCGCGGTCCCGATTCCACAGATCCACTACCGGCGCATGCGCGCTTCCGACCTCGCCGAGGTCGCGCACCTGGAGAAGTCGCTTTACGCCTTCCCGTGGAGCCTGGGCAATTTCCGCGACTCGGTGAACGCCGGCTATGACTGCTGGACCGTCACCCACGGCGAGATGGTAATCGGCTACGCGATCCTCATGATCGCCCTGGACGAGGCGCACCTGCTCAACATCGCGGTGGCCGCCGAGTGGCAGAGCCAGGGCATCGGAGGCGAGTTCCTGAAGCACATGGTCGGCGTGGCGAAGTCCGCGGCGTGCCAGATCGTCTATCTGGAGGTGCGCCCGTCCAACCTGGCCGCGCGCCACCTCTATCGCGCGCTCGGCTTCCAGCAGATCGCGATCCGCCCCGAGTACTATCCCGCCGTTACCGGGCGCGAGGACGCGCTCTTTCTCGGGCTGGCGCTGTGATGGACGAGCGGATGTTGAGAGAGCTGGAATTGGCGAGCGTGGTCCGTCTGTATGAGGCGCCAGGCACGAGGCACGAGGCGCAAGGCGTCGTGGCGGCACCGGCCGTGAACGTTGCATCGATGGGATGGGACGTGCTGCGAGACACCGTGCGCTCCTGCACCGCGTGCGGGCTGTGCAAGCAACGCAAGCAAGCGGTCTTTGGTGTCGGCAACGAGAGCGCGCCGTGGCTGTTCGTGGGCGAGGGACCCGGCGCGGACGAGGACGAGCAGGGCGAGCCGTTCGTGGGGCAGGCGGGCAAGCTCCTCGACGGCATGCTCGCCGCGATCGGCATTGCGCGCGGCCGCGAAGCCTACATCGCCAACGTGGTGAAATGCCGGCCGCCCGGCAACCGCACGCCGACGGCCGAAGAAGCGCAGGCCTGCGCGCCCTACCTCGACCGCCAGATCGAGCTCATCAAGCCGCGCCTCATCGTGGCGCTCGGGAAGAGCGCGGCGATGCGCTTCCTCGGGAGCGATGCCAGCCTCGCCAGCCAGCGCGGCAAGGTCCACGGCTACAAGGGCACGCCTCTCGTCGTGACCTACCATCCCGCCTACCTCCTGCGCAGCCTCCCGGAGAAGGCCAAGGCCTGGGACGACCTCCTCTTCGCGCGGAGGACATTGGCGAACGCGTCTTGAAATCGCGCGCTTCCGCCCGCATCATTCGCGTGGCTCGATCACGGGCCTTTGAGGAGAAGAACCAAATGCGCAAGATCCTGTGGGCCGTATCGATTCTCGCGGCGCTCACGCTTTCCGGCTGCGGATACAACGACTTCCAGACGAAGGACGAGCAGGTGAAGGCCGCCTGGGGCGAGGTGCTGAACCAGTACCAGCGCCGCGCCGACCTGATCCCCAACCTGGTAGCGACAGTCCAGGGCTACGCCGCGCAGGAAAAGGACGTGCTCATCGGCGTCACCAACGCGCGCGCGCGCGCCACCGCGGTGAACATCACCCCCGAGGTGCTGAACGACCCGGTAGCGATGCAGAAATTCCAACAGGCGCAGGGCGAGCTTTCCGGGGCGCTGGGCCGCCTCCTGGTGGTCGCCGAGAACTATCCGCAGCTGAAGAGCGATGCGAATTTCCGCGACCTCCAGGCGCAGCTCGAAGGCACGGAGAACCGCATCACCACGGCGCGCAACCGCTTTATCCAGGCGGTGCAGGGCTATAACGTCCTCGCACGCCAGTTCCCTACCAACCTCACGGCGATGATGTTCGGCTACAAGCAGAAGGCGTCGTTCGCGGTCGAGGACGAGAAGGCCATCGCACGGCCGCCGAAGGTAGACTTCTCGCCGAAGACCGCTCCCGCTCCGGCTCCCGCGACAGCGCCGGCCCCCGCAGTGCCCGCGCCGTCGAAGTAGTCCCCGCGCATGAAGCTCACACCCGGTCGCCTCGTCCTCGGGGCGGCCGCGTTCCTCTTCGCCGCGGCCTCGCTGGCCGCCGACCTCACGCCGGTGCCGAAGCTCGCGGCGCGTGTGACCGACCTCACCGGCTCTCTCACGACGCCGGAGCGCTCCGCCCTCGAGGCGAAGCTGCGCGATTTCGAAGCGAAGAAGGGCTCGCAGGTCGCGGTGCTGATGGTGCCCACCATCGGCACCGAGACCATCGAGGAATTCGCCGGGCGCGTCACCGACGAGTGGAAGCTCGGCAGGAACGGCGTCGATGACGGCGCGCTACTGCTCGTCGCCAAGCAGGAGCGCAAGATCCGCATCCAGACCGGGCGCGGCACCCAGGGCACGCTCACCGATGCGCTCTCGAAGCACATCGTCGCGGACATCGTCGCGCCGCATTTCCGCAACGGGGATTTCGCGGGCGGGGTCGACGCGGGCGTGGATGCGGTCATGAAGGCGATCGAGGGGGAGTCGCTGCCGCTGCCCTCGGCCAGGCCCCGCGCCAAGGCTGACACGGGGTCCTCCTATTCGAATTTACTTTTCCTGGGCTTCGTCCTCGTTCCTGCCGTGGGGCTCGCCCTGCGCGGGATCTTCGGGCGCTTTATCGGCGCGACCGCCACCTCCGGCATCACGGGCGTCGCGGCCTGGCTCGTTCTGGGAAGCCTCGGCATCGGCGTCGGCGCCGCGGTGATCGCCTTCCTCTTCACGCTCTTTAGCGGTAGCGGGATTGCGCGCGGCGCGACGCGCGGTGGGTGGGGCGGCTACGTTCCCGGCGGCTTCGGCGGCGGTGGCGGAGGATTCGGTGGGGGCGGAGGCGGGGGCGGAGGGGGGTTCAGCGGGGGCGGCGGCGGCTTCGACGGCGGCGGCGCCTCGGGGAGCTGGTGATGGATGTCAGCCGCTTCTGGCGCCACATCCTGATGAGTCCCGGCAAGGCGCTGCGCGCTTTCCCGTCCTCGACCGTCGATGCGATCCAGCGCGAGATCGCGGCACAGGAGAAGCGCCACCGCGGCGAGGTGTGCTTCGTGGTCGAGGCGGAGCTCAACTCCTGGCAGCTTTGGCGCGACCTTGGCTCGCGGGCGCGTGCGGGCGAGCTCTTCGGGTTGCGCGGGGTGTGGAACACGGAGGAGAACAATGGCGTTCTCATCTACGTGCTCCTCGCCGACCGCATGGTGGAAATCATTGCCGACCGGGGTATCGACAAGCGCGTGCGGCCGGAGGAATGGCAGGCGATTTGCAGCGCGATGGAGGCGACGTTCGCAGGCGGGCGCTACGAGGAGGGCTCGATCGCCGGCGTGCGCGCGGTCTCCGAGCTCGTCGCACGCGATTTCCCCGCCAACGGTGCGGAAAGGAACGAGCTCGACGATCGCCCCGCGCTGATCTAGCCCAAAAACGCGAATTGCATGGTAGTGATACGATTTACAGAACCACATATCGGTGGGTGAAAGGCCAATGGAACAAACGGTCCAGAAGGCGCTGAACCTGCTCGAGGCCCTGGTCCGCTCGGATCGGCCTCGTCGGCTCACTGAGCTTTCCCGTGAGCTCGGGCTCACCAAGCCGAACGTTTATCGCCTTCTCTCCACGCTCTCGATCCTGGGCTACGTGAAGAAGGACGCCCCCACCAGCCTCTATTCGCCGACGCTGAAGCTCTGGGAGATGGGCTCGATGCTGGTGCGCGACGTGGACCTGCAGTCGGTCGCTGGCCCGCGCTTGCGCCGCCTGGCCGAGGACGCGCGTGAATCCGTGCAGCTCGCGGTGTGGGATTCCGGTTACGTCGTGTACGTGGACAAGGTAGACAGCGCGCAGCCCCTCAAGGCGATCACCAGCATCGGCTCGCGCGTTCCCGCCTCGGTCGTATCGACCGGCAAGGCGATGCTCGCGTGGATGGCCACCGAGTCGCTCGACCGCGCCGTCTCCCACGTGAAGCGCTACACGCCTCTCACAATGACGCGCCGCAAGGACATCGAGCGCGATCTCGAGGAAACGCGCGAGCGCGGCTACGCGTTGAACAAGGGCGAGTTCCGCGTCGGCGTGTGCGGCATCGCGGCGCCGGTGCGCGATCGCGGCGGCAACGTGGTCGCGGCGATCGGCGTGTGGGGCGCGGAGAAGAACATCCTCGGCACGCGCCGGGAGGAGCTCGCGCACATGACGGTCTCGGCGGCACGCGACATCTCGCGCGAGATGGGATTCGTCGAGATCGCCGGCGCCACCCGTCGCATCCTCGCGACCGAGCCGGCCTAGTCGTTCGTCGGTGAAGCTCGTCGTGATGGGCGTCGCGGGCGCCGGCAAGTCCACGCTCGCGAAGGAGCTCGCACGCGCGCTCGATTACCCGCTGATCGAGGGCGACGAGCACCACCTCGCTGCGAGCAAGGCCAAGATGCGCGCCGGGATCGCCCTCGACGACGCGGATCGGGAGCCCTGGCTGGATCACCTTGGCGAGCTCCTCGCGAGCCGGGAATCCGCCATGTTGACCTGCTCCGCATTGAAGCGCCGCTATCGCGAGCGATTGCGCGCGCGCGTGCCGATGCTGAAATTCGTGTTCATCGAGATCGAGGCTGCCGAGGCCGAGGAGCGCGTGGCCGCGCGCTCCTCGCATTTCTTCGCGCCCAGCCTCGTGGCAAGCCAGTTTGCCGCGCTCGAATCGCCGCGTGGGGAGGCGGGCGTGCTGACGGTCTCCGCCCGCCAACCCATCCGCGAGCAGGTCGCGGTGGCGGGGGCGTGGCTCGCGCGTGGAGCGCCCTAGGTCTTCTCCGAATGCCCGCCGAAGGCGAGGCGCATCGCCGAGAGCACCTTCATCTGGAATTCCGCCTCGCCTCGCGAGCTGAAGCGCTCGTAGAGCGCGGCGGTCAGGACCGGCACCGGCACCGACTCGTCGATCGCGGCCTTGATGGCCCAGCGGCCTTCGCCCGAGTCCGAGACACGCCCCGCGAAACCGGAAAGCGCCGGGTCGGAGGCGAGCGCGCCCGCGGTGAGATCGAGGAGCCACGACGAGATCACGCTGCCGCGCCGCCAGACCTCGGCCACGTCGGCGAGATTGAAGTCGTACTGGTAATGCCCGGGGTCGCGCAGCGGCGTCGTCTCTGCGTCGGCCTCGCGCGCTTGCATCCCGGCATTCGCGCCGCGCAGGATACCCATGCCCTCCGCGTACGCGGCCATGAGCCCGTATTCGATGGCGTTGTGGACCATCTTCACGAAGTGGCCCGCGCCGTTCGCCCCGCAATGCAGGTAGCCGCGCTCGGCGGTGCCACCCTGGCCTTCACGCCCCGGGGTGCGTGCGATGGTGCCCTCGCCGGGGGCGAGTGTCGCGAAGATCGGATCGAGGCGTTTCACCACCTCGGCCTCGCCGCCGATCATCAGACAGTAGCCGCGCTCCAGGCCGCGGATCCCGCCGCTAGTGCCGACGTCGATGTAATGCATCCCGGTAACCGCCAGCTCCCGCGCGCGACGGAGGTCATCGATGTAGTACGAATTGCCGCCGTCGACGAGGATGTCGCCTGGCGAAAGTCGAGGTGCGAGCTCGGCGATAGTCGCGTCGACGAAGGCCGCGGGGATCATGAGCCAGATCGCACGCGGCGCGGCCAGCGTGGCGACGAACTCCTCGATCGAGCCCGCGCGCGTGCAGCGTTCGCTCGCCAGGGCCGCTACCGCATCGGGCCACGCGTCGAACACGACGCAATCGTGCCCGCCCCTGGCGAGCCGCCGCACCATGTTCGCGCCCATCCGGCCCAAGCCGATCATCCCCAACTGCATACGGTCTTTCCTTTCCGCAGTGACCGAGTCGATCCGCTACCGAGGATTCTCACCGTCGTCCTCGAGGAGCGCGGCGATGGCGGCGCGCCCTTCGCTCTTGTGCGCTTCCCGGGGCTTGCGCCGGCGCGCGATCACGAACGCGATGCCGGCGCCCAGCGCGAGGAGGGCGAACGGGCCGATCCACAGCAGCGCGGTCGCCGCCTTGAACGGCGGCCGGTAGAGCACGAAGTCCCCGTAGCGATCGACCATGTAGCCGCGGATCTGCTCGTCGCTGCGCCCCGCGGCGATCTGGCCGCGAATCTGGTTGCGCAGGTCGAGGGCAAGCGGCGCGTTGGAGTCGGCGATGGTCTGGTTCTGGCACACAAGGCAGCGCAGCTCCTCGGCGAGACCCTTCAGGCGCTCTTCCACCTTCGCGTCGGGATGCTCGACCTCGGATGCCTGCCCGAAAGCAAACGTGGAAAACACAAGGAGAGCAGCGGCGAGCGCCAGCCTCATGCCGCGAGGCTCTTGAGGAGCGGCAGGATCTTCTGCTCGAGAGCCTCCGGCGTGATCGGGCCGATCTGCTTGTAGCGGATGACGCCCTCCTTGTCGATCACGAAAGTCTCGGGCACGCCGTAGACGCCGTAATCGATGCCGACCTTGCCGTTCTCGTCGAAGGCAGAAAGCGCATAGGGATTGCCGAACTTGGCGAGCCACTGTAGGCCCTCGTCGCGCTTGTCCTTGTAGTTGAGGCCCACGATCGGCACGATGCCGCGACGCGACATGTCCACCAACAGCGGATGCTCGACGCGGCACGACACGCACCAGGACGCCCACACGTTGAGCATCCACACCTTGCCCTTCATGTCCTCGGGGGCGAAGGCGAGCTTGGCGTCGTGCAGCTGCTCGAGCCTGAAGCCGGGGGCGGGCTTGCCGATGAAGGGCGAGGGTACCCGGCTGGGGTCGTGATTGAGGCCGACCGCGAGAAACGCCGCAAGGAGCATGAACACGGCGAGAGGCAGGATGTACCTGAGGATCTTCACGCCTTCGCCCCGTCCAGCGCCAGGTTGGTTTCCGCCGCGAGCTTGCGCGTGCGGTAGCGCCGGTCGCAGATGGCGGAAAGCCCGCCCATCGCCATCAGGAAGGCGCCGCCCCAGATCCAGTCGACGAACGGCTTGTGGTAGACGCGCACGCCCCACGCGTTGTCGTCGACCGGCTCGCCGAGCGAGACGTAGAGGTCGCGAGTGAACCCGGTGTCGATGTCGGCCTCGGTCATGGTGGCGCCCGACGCCGGGTACATGCGCTTCTCCGGATGCATGGTGCGGATCACCGATGCGGAGCCGGCGGAGCGCACCTCGAACTCGCCCTGCACCGAGGTGTAGTTCGGGCCCGGCAGCTCCCTCGTGCCCTTGAAGGTGAGCTCATAGCCGCCAAGCGCTACCTTGTCCCCGGGAGCCATGCGCAGGTCGCGCTCGGTCTCGTAGCCGCGCACCAGAGTCACACCGAAGATGAAGACCGCGATGCCGATGTGCGCGAGCGTCATGCCGTACCACGAGAGCGATTGCGCGGCGAGGCGCGCGCGGAGCGTGGCCTGCGGGGCGCCGGAAAGGCGCTGCGCGAACTGCGCTACCGATGCGGCCACCACCCACAGGCCCAGCCACAGGCCGAACGCGATCATCAGCGACCATTTGCCGAGCACGAAGGGCAGCACCAGCGCCGCGGCTACCGACACCGCGAGCGCCCAGCGCAACCGCGTCCACAGGTCGGGCAGCGTCGCCCGCTTCCAGCTGGTGACCGGTCCCACCGCCATGAGGAAGATGGCCGGCGCCATCAGCGGAAAGAACACCGAGTCGAAATAGGGCGGCCCGACGGAAATCTTGCCCATGTTCAGAGCGTCGAGGAAGAGCGGATAGAGCGTGCCGAGCAGCACCGCGGCCATGGCCACGGTGAGGAGCACGTTGTTGGCGAGCAGCATCGACTCGCGCGACACCGGCTCGAACCCGCCGCCCAGGCCCACCCGCGGCGCGCGCCAGGCGAAGAGGATGAGCGAGCCCCCGACCACCGCGACCAGGAAGGCGAGGATGAAGACGCCGCGCTTCGGATCGGTCGCGAAGGCATGCACCGAGGTGAGCACGCCAGAACGCACCAGGAACGTTCCCACCAGCGACAGCGAGAACGCGACGATCGCCAGCAGCACGGTCCAGCTGCGGAACGCGCCGCGCTTCTCCGTGACCGCGAGCGAGTGGATGAGCGCGGTGCCCACCAGCCAGGGCATGAAGGATGCGTTCTCGACCGGGTCCCAGAACCACCATCCGCCCCAGCCCAACTCGTAGTACGCCCACGCGCTGCCGAGCGCGATGCCGATCGTGAGGAAGCACCACGCGGCGGTGGTCCAAGGGCGCGACCAGCGCGCCCACGCGGAATCGAGGCGGCCCTCGAGCAACGCGGCGATGGCGAAGGCGAACGCGACCGAGAAGCCGACGTATCCCATGTAGAGCATCGGCGGATGGATCACCATGCCCGGGTCCTGCAGCAGAGGATTGAGGTCGCGGCCTTCCTCGGCCGCGGGGATGAGGCGCTCGAAGGGATTCGAGGTGAGCAGGATGAAGAGGAGGAATCCGACGCTGACGAGTCCCATCACGCCGAGCACGCGCGCGGTGAAGCGCTCGGGCAGGCGCCGGCTGAAGACCGCGACCGCGAACGTCCACCCGGCGAGCATCAGCGACCAGAGCAGGATCGAGCCCTCGTGCGAGCCCCACGTCGCGGCGAAGCGGTAGTGCGCGGGCAGCTTGGAGTTGGAGTGGCTCGCCACGTTCAACACCGAGAAGTCGTTCGAGACGAACGAATACGCGAGCGCGGCGAAGGCGCCCGCGACGAATACGAACTGCCCGACGGCGATCGGGCGCGCGGTGGCGAGCCACGAGGCGCGCCCGGTGCGCGCGCCCGCGAAGGAGAGCACGACCTGTGCCACCGCGAGTGCCAGCGCCACCACCAGGGAAAAATGTCCGAGCTCCGCGATCATTTGCCGCCCTTCTGGCCCGCGAAGGCCGCCTTGTCGATCGGGTGTCCGGCTTTCCTCAACGCGTCCGCGGCTTCGGGGGGCATGTAGTTCTCGTCGTGCTTGGCGAGCACCTCGCTCGCGCGAAACGTTCCGTCCGAGCCGATCTTGCCCTGGGCCACCACGCCCTTGCCTTCGCGGAAGAGGTCGGGAAGGATGCCGGTGAAGACGACCGGGATGGTGCGCGCGGTGTCGGTCACGCGAAAGCGCACGGTGAGCGCATCGGCTTCGCGCACCACGCTGCCGGCTTCGACCAGGCCGCCGATGCGAAACGCGCGGTTGTGAGGCGCCTCGTTGGCCGCGACCTGGCTCGGCGTGAAGAAGAACACGAGGTTCGATTGGAACGCGTTCAGCACCAGCGTCGCCGCGAGCCCGAGCGCCGCCAGCCCCGCCGCGATCCAGAGGGCGCGTTTAGTCCTGGGCTTCAAGATCTCTCTCCTCATCGATGTGGCGGCGCGCTTGCGCCCGGCGCACGCGCAGCCACGAGACTTCGAACGCGATCGCGACCGCGGTCATGCCGTATGACATCCAGACGTAGAACTCGTGGCTCATAGCGATCGCACCC
>JBBRQA010000060.1:0-17591 GCA_038227085.1 Burkholderiales bacterium
AGCGACGGGCGCACCAACCTCAAGCGCGAGGCGAAGGCCGCCGCCCTGGTGGCGCGCTATGGCGAGGCGGGATTCGACTATGTGGGCGAGGACGGCCACGACGTCCCGGTCTGGGCGCGTGCGCGCGAGGCCTACGTGGTGGGCTCCAACGCCGCGATCGCCGCGCGCCTCGAGGCGCTCGGCAAGCCGGTCCACGCGATCGCGCGCAGGCCACGCGGCGCGCGCGCGGTGGTGAAGGGCGTGCGCGCCTACCAATGGGCGAAGAACCTCCTCGTCTTCGTGCCGCTCCTCACCGCCCACGTCTACCTCGAGCCTGCGTCGTTGGCGGCGTCGATCCTCGCATTCATCGCATTCTCGCTGGTCGCCTCGTCCGTCTACCTCGTCAACGACCTCGCCGACCTCGAGGACGACCGGCGCCATCCCACCAAGCGCGCGCGCCCGCTCGCCTCCGGCGAGCTCGCCATCGCCACAGCGATCGTGCTGCTGCCGGTGCTGCTCCTCGCCGCCGCGGGGATCGCGGCGCTCCTGCCGTGGACGTTCGGCGCGCTCCTCCTCGTGTACGTGGCGGCGAACCTCGCGTACTCGCTCGCATTGAAGCGGGCGGCGCTGATCGACGTCTTTGTCCTCGCCGGCCTGTATACGCTGCGCATTCTCGCGGGCGCCGCGGCGATCGAGGTGCCGGTGTCGCAGTGGCTCCTCGCCTTCTCGCTCTTCATGTTCCTGTCGCTCGCGCTCGCCAAGCGCTACGTGGAGGTCGCCAACGTCGCGGCGCGCGACGAGGAGCGCGTCGGCGGGCGCGGCTACCTCGCGAGCGACGGCGCGCTCCTCGGCATGCTCGGCACCGCGAGCGGCTATCTTTCGGTGCTGGTGTTCGCGCTCTACATCACCAGCCCGCAGGTTGTCATGCTCTACAGCTCGCCCGCGGTCCTGTGGTTCGCGGTGCCGCTCCTCCTCTACTGGATCTCGCGCGTGTGGTTCCTCGCGCAGCGCGGCGCCGTGCACGAGGACCCGCTCCTCTTCGCGCTCCACGACCCGGCGAGCTACGCGACCGGCGCCCTCATCCTCGTCCTGATGGTCGCCGCGACGTGAGCGTGCGTTCCTGGGGGAACTATCCGAAGGTCGAGCACGCCGCGGTCGTGGCGCAGCCGTGGCGCCATCTCGCGCTGCCTCGCGCCGAAGGCACGCTCCTTCCCGGCGGACTCGCGCGGAGCTACGGCGACAGCTGCCTGAACGAGGGTGGCACGCTGGTAACGACGAGCCGCCTCGACCATCTCATCGATTTCGATCGCGCCGAGGGAATCCTTCGCTGCGAGGCCGGGATCTCGTTGGCGCAGGTCCTCGAGGTCGTCGTCCCCGCGGGCTGGTTCCTGCCCGTGGTTCCCGGCACGGCGTTCGTCACGGTGGGCGGCGCGATCGCCAATGACGTGCACGGCAAGAACCATCACGTCGCCGGCTCGTTCGGGCGCCACGTGCGGCGCTTCGAGCTGCTGCGCTCCGACGGCGCGCGACTCGTGTGCTCTCCCTGCGAGAACGCCGCGCTCTTTCGCGCCACCATCGGCGGCCTGGGCCTCACCGGCCTCATCACCTGGGCCGAGATCCAGCTGCGCCCGGTTCACTCCGCGGCGTTCGACGTCGAGACGACCCGGATGGACAATCTCGCGCACTTTTTCGATTTGTCGGGGGAGACGGGCGCCTCACCGCCGTCCGAATACAGCGTCGCGTGGATCGATGCGCTCGCCAAGGGCGGCGAGATCGGGCGCGGGATCTTCATGCGCGCCAATCACGCGAACGAGGGCGGGGCGGGCGGCGACGCGGGAGCGAAGCCGCGCTTCGCGGTGCCGTTCGACTTTCCGGCGGCGACGCTGAACCGCTATAGCGTCGGACTATTCAACGCGCTGTATCGCACGCGCGCCAGGTCGCAATGGCTGAAATCGCGCGAGCCCTACGGCAAGTACCTTTTCCCGCTGGACAGCATCGGGCGCTGGAACCGGATGTACGGCAAGCCCGGCTTCCTGCAGCACCAAAGCGTCGTGCCGCGCTCCGACGCCACGGCGAAACTCACGGAGATGCTAGAGGCGATCGCGCAATCCGGCGAAGCGTCTTTCCTCACCGTGCTCAAGGTGTTCGGCGACCAGCCGCCCGCGGGACTGATGTCGTTCGCGCGCCCCGGCGTCACCCTCGCCCTCGACCTGCCGATGCGCGGGGCGGCGACCTTCGAATTGCTCGAGCGCCTCGACGCCGTGGTGCGCGACGCCGGCGGCGCAATCTATCCGGCGAAGGATGCCCGCATGTCGCCGCAGACCTTCCGCGCATCGTTTCCGAATCTCGAAGAGTTCAAGGCGTACGTGGATCCCGCGTTCTCGTCGTCCTTCTGGCGGCGCGTCACGCGATGAAAATGGAGCGCGTCGTCGTCTTCGGCGCGACCTCCGCCATCGCGCAGGCGGTGGCGCGGCGCCTCGCGGCGCGCGGCGCGCGCCTGCACCTCATCGGACGCGATCCCGCCAAGCTCGAGGCGGTGCGCGCCGACCTCGCCGCGCGTGGCGCAACCGCGGTCACCGCGAGCGCCGCCGACCTCGACGACCTCGCGCGCCATCGCGCTCTCATCGACGAGGCCGAAGGCGCGCTGGGCGGCATCGACGCGGCCCTCATCGCGCAGGGCACGCTCTCGGACCAGCTCGCATGCCAAGCCGACTTCGAGCACACCGCCGCCGAATGGCGCACCAATTTCATCGCGCCGGCCGCGCTCGCCGCCGAGCTCGCCAACCGTTTCGAAGCGCGCGGCGCCGGCACCATCGCGGTGATCGGATCCGTGGCGGGCGATCGCGGGCGCAAGAGCAACTACGTCTACGGCACCGCGAAGGGCGCGCTCGCGATCTTCCTGCAGGGGCTGCGCGGGCGCCTGCACGACAAGGGGGTCGCCGTGGTTACCGTGAAGCCCGGCTTCGTCGATACGCCGATGACGGCGAGCTTCAAGAAAGGCCTCCTCTGGGCCTCGCCCGACAAGGTCGCGGCCGGCATCGTGCGCGCCATGGAGCGCGGCACGCCGGAGGCCTACCTGCCGTGGTTCTGGTGGCCGATCATGTTCATCCTGCGCCACGTGCCCGAGCGCATCTTCGTGAAGCTGAAGATCTAGCGCGTGTGCGGCAGGCGCGTCACGCACGGCGACGCATTCAGGGCCAGCTGCAGCGCGTCCGCCCATGCCTTCGGCGATTCGGCCGGCGCTGCCGCGAGCGGCACCAACCGGTGGCGATCGGCTGCGAAACACACCACCACGTTCGGATACTCGGGCGGCGTCGTCACGATGCGCTTGCCCGCGAGGTAGTCGAACACCGTGCGCTGCTTCAAAGTCGAGATCACGCCGGTCTCGATCTTGCCCGGCAGGAGCGGTACCTCGTCGTACTGCTGCACCAGCAGACGCGCGCTCATCGGGCGCGGATAGATCGGAGGAAGCATGAGCCCGCCCTGCGCCGCGCTCGCGAAGGGAATGTCGTCGAGGGCGGCGGGCAGTAGCACGAGCGCGAAGTCGCCCGGCATGAGTCGCGCGTGGAGTCCCCCCACTTCGGTGACTACCGCGCGCATCTGCGCGAACGCCGCGCTCCAGCGCGCGAGCGCGTGATGCTGGAACGCCGCATGAAGCAGCACGAGCGCGAGCGTCACGCCCCACAGTAAATAGCGCAGGCGCGAATGGCGCAAGGCGACCACCGTGAGCACCGCGTAGAACACGGCGCTCTGGTAGAGGAGGCGCCCGCCGAGGCCTTCCTCGAGAAGCCTGCCGACGTGTGGCGCGAGGAGCGCGAGCGTGACGACGAGCACCGCGCCTGCGGCGAAGAGCGCCTCGCGTGCGCGCCTTTCGGCCGGCCTCGCGAAGACGACGATCGCGAGCTGCACCACGGTAAGCGCGACCAGGAATGGATAGCGGGTGTGCGGCCGGAACTGCGCCGAGAGCCATGCTGGCAAGGAAACGGCGACCTCGCCGAGATACTCACCCGAGAACATCGCGGCGAGCGGCTGCGTGTTGGCGTAGACACGCGTGAAGGATCCGAACATCAGATAACGCGTCGCGAGGTAGAGCGCGGCGAGCACGAGCCACGGCACCGCGTGTCGGAACGCCGCGATCCAGCGGCGTGCCTTCGTCGGAGCGTCGAGCGCGTCGGGGCGCAGCTGCGCGAGGAAAAGGATCGCGAAAGGCACGATCGCCGCGGACTCCTTGCACAGGAACGCCGCTTCCGCCGCGAGTAACGAGAGGAGCGAGGCAGCGTCGCCCAGGCGCCGGCTCTTGAGGAAAAGGAGGCACGCCGCAAGCGTGAAGAAGGTCGCGGTGATGTCGAATCGCCCCGAGATCCACGCGAGCACCTCGGCGCCCGGCGGGAAGAAGAGAAACATCGCCGCGCCCACGACGCCCGCGGCGACGCTGCGCGCGTCGGGCTTCTCCTGCGCGACGTAGACGCCCAGGGCACCGGCCATCGCGCCGTTCAGCAGGTGGAGCGCGACCTCCGTCGCCATCCACGGCAGAGCCTCGGTGCCGCTCACGAGATAGTTGATCGCGAAGGTGAGATAGGAAAGCGGCCGGTAGAAGTGGCTGTCCCCCGCGTCGAGGCTGGAATAGAACTTCGCCGCGAGCGCCTCGCCGAGTCGGCCCTCCTCTTGCCACTGGCGGAAGAGCACCAGCGGCACGAAGTCGTCGGAAAGGAAGTAGCCGTGCAGCACGAGCGGCGCGAAGGCCCATGCCGACCACGCGACGGCGACGAGCGCCAGCGCGAGGGCCGCGAGCCTCCAGCGCCGCGCGTCGCCGGCGCGCTGCGCGGCGTCGATCACTTCGGGAATTCCAGCAGGCGGCGGTCGATCTCGGTGACCGCGCCCGCGCGGTTCTTGACCGTGATGCGCATCGGCAATGTCTCCGGCGCCCCGGCCTTGCGCAGCTCTTCCCCGTCCAGGTCGAGCGCGAAGCGCCCGCGCGCGCCGTCGGGATAGCCGGGATAGACCTGCTTCACGTCGAGACTCGCATCGCCGAAACGCGCTTCACGCTGCAGCTTGCCGATCTCGATGTGCACGCCCTCGACGCCGTAGGGATCGAGCGCCCAGCCGCGGATCTGGAGCGCCGGCAGTGTGCCTTGGCGCTCGCGCGGCAGGTCGAGCGCGCCGATCGCAAGCGGCAGGGGCTGCGACCAGCGCCATGCCATCACGCAGGCGAGAAGCACGAGCGGCACCGCGGCGAAGCCGGCGACAATCTCGATCGCACGCGCCTTGGGCGCCTCCCACCAACGCAGCGCCAGCGCCGGGATCGCCGCAATGCCCGCGATGGCGAGCGCGTACCTGGCCAGCGCGCCCGGCAGGAAGTGGCGCGCAGCCTCGCTCAGGCCGTCGCCGAACGCGGCGCTCAGCAGACCGTAGATCACGGATCCGCCGAGGAGCATGCTGAGAAGGAGGGCCGCGTACGGCCGGTCGTCCGAGGGCCGCGCCCATGCGAGCGCCGCGAGGAGCGCGAGAGGAGCGGCGAGCATCGCGGCGATCACCATGGAGACGAAGAGTGCCATCGGGATCGCGAGCGAAAGCGCCACCAGCGGGGAAAACGACCACCACGGCAACTCGCCGGGCGGGGCGTGCTTCGCATCCTCGCGCACGCCCAGGTAGCCGGGCGCGAGCCCGTAAGTCGCCGGCAGCTCGCGCGCCAGCGCACGCGCGAGAGCTTGCGGCTCCTCGGGCAGGAAGCGCAGGAACGCGTAGGCTGGAACGAGGAAGACTTCCGGGCACGTCTCGCGCAGGCTCTCGCCGCGCTGCAGGTACCACGTAGCTCCAATCAGCGGCGCGCATCTCGCGGGAAGCTTGAGGGTCTCCAGCGCACGCAGCGGCTGCGCCGAGGCAGGCAGCACCAGCCCCATGTACGTGTTGGCGCGGTTCACGCTCGACACCACCACCGGCCGCGGCACCACGGTGAACGACACCAGTGTCGCCGCGAGCGCGAGGATGAAGGTCGCGACCGTCATCTCGGTGGAGCGGCGCCAGAGCCACGGCCACGCGGCGAGCACCATCGCGGGCCCGAGGAGGGCGTACTGCTCGCGCGAGAACGCGAGCGCCACGATGCCCGCGGCGAGGACGATCCACATCGCGTGCTTGAGTCGATCGGTCAGCGCGAGCGCGCACGCGGCGGCAACCACCACGTAGACGCCCCAGAGCGCCGCGAACTCCGTGTAGAACGTGTTGTACCAGAGCGTGGCGGCGGGATCGGTCACCACCAACGCGAACACTAGCCCGTGCACCAGGGCCGCGAGCGGATGGGAATGCAGCGCCAGGGCGACCAGGAGCGCGGCGAGCGCGAGGAGCGCCAGCTTGCCGTAACCGATCCAGTTGATGCGCAATTCCCCCGGATCCTTGCCTGCCAGGTGCGCCACCGCCATCACCGCCGCGACGATCCCGACCTCGGTGCTGAGGTAGCACACGCCGCGGCGCCGCTCGGCCGCCTTGTAGACCGGGATCGGCGCGCCGGGAGTGCCCGCATCCGGCTCCGCGCCGGGCGCGGCGAGGCCGACACAGGCGGTGGTCCGCACCATGTCGTAGTTGTTCCCGTAGGCCATGACGGGGTCGTGCGCGACGAGGGCTCCCGCGCGCAGGATTCCCACCAGCACCAGCACGAGGCCCACCCACTCACGGTGTAAAGCCAAGCTCACGCACCTCTCGTTCGCATCGGGGCACAGTGTAAGGCAAGCGGGCCGCCCTTACACCCGTGCTATCGCCTCATTCGAAGTGTTGGGGTGGAGGTCGAGCCGGCGCGATCGTTCCTTGGGTGGGGAGTGAAGTCGCTGCAAAAATTGCGCTCCAACGGACGGCTTCTTCTCCCGATCGACCGGAGGCGACGCGCGCCTCTCGACCTCCACCCCAACACTTCGAATGAGGCTCTGCTGGTCCGGGGCCTGCGATGACAGCCGGATGGTGCACACGGTCTGCCTTCCAGCAGTGGTCCGCTTCGATGCTCCTCGCGTCACCGCCGGATAGATCACGGGCAGCCCCCTTACACGGGCTGCACATCTAAACGCGTCGCGCATCGCCATTCCTTTCGGCGAGTTCATTCAAAGCTTGGTAGATAGCCGCGATGTCCGCGGAGAGCCCTTCATCGGGCTCTTGGGATGAAGGTCGAGAGGCGCGCGTCACTTCCGGTCGATCGGGAGAAGAAGCCATCCGTTGGAGCGCAATCTTTGCAGCGACTTCTCTCCCCTGTCCAGGAACGATCGCGCCGGCTCGACCTTCATCCCGAGCCCGAGGGATGGCGTGTAAATCGGCCGCCGACATCCAGCTCACCGCGGTGATAGACCCTGTCGCCCGCGAGCACCGCGGACGGCGCGTACGGCTCCTGGCCCCGCAGCGCCGCATAGTACGGCGTGAAATCCGGCGCCGTGGCTTCGAAGAGCTGCTCGAAGTCGCGAATCACGAAGTACGCCTCCTGGTAGGTGTCGATCTTGTAGGCGGTCCGCATGATGCGCAGCAGATCGAAGCCGATGCGGTTGGGCGCGGGGCTCTCGAGGCAGTAGGAGATCTCGCCGCCCGAGGAGAGGATGCCGGCGCCGTAGGTGCGCAGCCCGCGCGGGGTGTCGATCAGGCCGAACTCCACCGTGTACCAGTAGAGGCGCGACAGCATCTCGATCGCGCCCAGCTCGTGCGCCTTGATGCCGCCCCGGCCGTACGCCTGCATGTAGTTGGCGAATACCGGGTTGAAGAGCATCGGCACGTGGCCGAAGAAGTCGTGGAAGATGTCGGGCTCGACGATGTAGTCGAACTCGGCGGGATCGCGCAGCCACACGGACACCGGGAAGCGGCGATGCGCCAGATGATCGAAGAATGTGAGGTCGGGCACCAGGCCCGGCACGGCCACGATCTGCCAGCCGGTCGCGGGACGAAGCTTCGCGTTGATCGCCTCGAAGCGCGGGATGCCCTCGCCGAAGTCGAGCGTCTTCAGCGTCGCGATGAACTCGTCGCACGCGTAGTCGGGGATGAGCGCCATCTGGCGCTCGTAGAGTCGGCGCCACAACGCGTGCTCCTCCTGCGCATACGCGCCCCACTCCTGGTCGACCGTGCAGTCGGGGCGCATGCGGCTGTAATCGCCGCGCAGCTTGTGGCCGCTCTCGCCGGTCACGGCTTGTACTTCTCCACGGTGTGCTCGATGGCGCCGAATACGCTCGCACCCTGCGCGTCGCGCATCTCGATCCTCACCGTGTCGCCGAATTCGAGGAAGGGCGTCTTCGCCGCGCCGGTCTCGACCTGCTCCACGAGGCGCGCCTCCATCAGGCACGCGTAACCCACCGAGAGATCCTGGTTGGAGATGGTGCCGGTGCCGATCATCGTGCCCGCGGCAAGCTCGCGAGTCTTCGCGGCGTGCGCGATCAGCTCGTGCAATCCGAATTGCGCGTCGGTGCCAGCATTCGGGCTGCCGAGTTTCTTTCCGTTCACCTCGCAGACGAGCGGCAGGTGCACGCGCCCGTCCTTCCAGAGCGCGCCCAGCTCATCGGGCGTCACCGCGACCGGCGCCAGCGCGTTCGCGCCCTTGCCGTTCACGAAGCCGAAGCCCTTGGCGAGCTCCGCGGGGATGAGGCGGCGGAACGACACGTCGTTCACCAGCGTGAGGAGGCGCACCGCCGCCGCGGCGTCATTCGGAGTGGCGCCCATCACGACGTCGCCCACGATCGCGACCACCTCGCCCTCGAGGTCGACGCCCCACTCGGTGGAGATCACGCGGATCGGGTCGCGCGGACCCATCATGCCTCCCGCGCCGCCCTGGTACATGAGCGGATCCCTGTAGAAGCTCTCCGGGACCTTGTCGTTGCGCGCGCGCCGCACGCGTTCCACGTGCGAGAGATACGCCGAGCCGTCGAGCCACTCGAAGGCGCGCGGCAACGGCGCGGCGACCCCGTTGCCCGCGAGCGCCGCCTGGAAATCGAACGCGTGGCGCTCGCCCCCGCCCTCGAGCGACGCCGCGATGTCGCGCAGCTTCGGCTCCACCACGTCCCAGTTCTCGAGGGCGTGCTGCATGGTGAGCGCGGCGCCGGTTGCCTTGACCGCGTGCTTCATGTCGCGACCGACCACGACCAGCGTACCGTCGCGCGTGGGGCCCTTCAGCGATGCGAGCTTCACAGGTTCGCCTTTTCGAATCCCGACCAGGCCGCGTCGTAGTCCTTGTCGAGCGTGGCCGAGCCCATCGCATGAGCGGTCGGCTCGAATAGATAGCGGCTCTCGAACATGAAGGCGAGCGTGTCGCCGAGGTATTGGGGCTTCAGGTCGGCGGCGACGGCGCGATCGTACGAGGCGCGATCGGGGCCGTGGCCACTCATCGCATTGTGCAGGCTGCAGCCGCCTGGCACGAAGCCGCCCTGCTTCGCGTCGTACGCGCCCTTCACGAGGCCCATGAACTCGCTCATCACGTTGCGGTGGAAGTACGGCGGCCGGAAGGTGCGTTCGGCCACCATCCAGCGCGGCGGGAAGATCACGAAGTCGACGTTGGCCACGCCTGGCGTCTCGGACGCGGACGTGAGCACCGTGAAGATCGACGGGTCGGGATGGTCGAAGGAGACGCTCCCCATCGTGTTGAAGCGCGCGAGGTCGTATTTGTACGGATAGTAGTTGCCGTGCCACGCCACGACGTCCAGGGGCGAATGCTCGAATTGCGCGCTCCACAGGTGGCCGCCCAGCTTGGCGACGACCTCCATCGGCGCGATGCGATCCTCGTACGCCGCGGCGGGCGCGAGGAAATCACGCGCGGCGGCGAGGCCATTGGATCCGATCGGGCCCAGGTCCGGGAGGCGAAACGGCGCCCCATAGTTCTCGCACACGTAGCCGCGCGCCGCGCCCTCGATCTCCACGCGGAACCTGACGCCGCGCGGAATCACCGCGATCTCGCCGGGGGCGGCCTCGAGAACGCCGAGCTCCGTGACGAGCGCGAGACGCCCCTCCTGCGGAACGATCAGGAGCTCGCCGTCGGCGTCGTAGAACACCCGGCTTTCCATCGAGCGGTTGGCGATGTACATGTGCACGCCGGCGCCGTGCTGCGCGCGCGAGTCGCCGCAGCTCGCAAAGGTGGCCATGCCGGTGATGAAGTCGGTGGGCTCGGCGGGAACCGGCTGCGGCGCCCAGCGCAGGCGATTGGGCGAGCACTCGACCTCGAGGCAGGGCGCCGTGCGCCACTGGCCCTCGCCGATGCGCCGGAACGACGAATGCATCGCCGAAGGCCGCAGCCGATACAGCCACGAGCGCAGGTTGTGGGTGCGGGGCGCGGTGAAGGCCGATCCGGAGAGCTGCTCGGCGTAGAGGCCGAAGGGGACCTTCTGCGGCGAGTTCTGGCCGGCCGGGAGCGCGCCCTCCACCGCTTCGCTCTCGTGGTGAGAACCGAAGCCCGAGAGGTATTTCAGATGACCCCCCGCGCGATCTGGTCCGCCTCGATGGACTCGAACAACGCGCGGAAATTGCCCTCGCCGAAGCCGTCGTTGCCCTTCCTCTGGATGATCTCGAAGAAGATCGGCCCGATCACGGTCTCGGTGAAGATCTGCAGGAGCTTGTCCTCGTGATGGTCCTTGTCCACGCCCTCGCCGTCGAGGAGGATGCGGTTCTTCTTCATGCGCTCCAGGTCCTCGCCGTGGTCCTTGACGCGCGCATTCACCCGCTCGTAGTAGGTGTCGGGCGTGTCGAGGAAGCGCACGTCCCTCGCGCGGAGCTCCTCCACCGTGGCGAAGATGTCCTCCGCGGAGAGCGCGATGTGCTGGATGCCCTCGCCCTTGTACGCGTCGAGGTACTCCTGGATCTGCGAGCCCTTGTCGGACGGCTCGTTGATCGGGATGCGGATCTTGCCGCACGGGCTCGTCAACGCGCGCGAGGTGAGCCCGGTCTTCTTGCCCTGGATGTCGAAGTAGCGAATCTCACGGAAGCCGAAGAGTTTCTCGTAGAACTGCGCCCACGTGTCCATGCGCCCGGAGTAGACGTTGTGCGTGAGGTGGTCCACCTCGATGAGCCCCGCGCCGCGCGGATGCTGGTCGCGCCCTGCGATGGGGACGAAGTCCACGTCGTAGATGGAGAGGTCGCTGCCGTTGCCCGGATAGCGATCGATGAGATAGATCAGGCTGCCGCCGATCCCCTGGATGGCGGGGATGTTGAGCTCCATCGGGCCGACCGTCCCCTGGTGCGGCTTGGCGCCCAGGTCGATGGCGCGCTGGTAGGCCTTGGCGGCGTTGCGCACGCGCATCGCAAAGGCGCAAACGGAAGGCCCGTGCACGCGCGCGAACGACTGCGCGAAGCTGTCGGGCTCGCGGTTCACGATGAAGTTGACGCGCCCCTGCCGGTACAGCACCACGTCCTTGGAACGGTGGCGCGCCACGGCGGAGAAACCCATCTGCTCGAAGAGCTCGCCGAGCAACTCCGGGTTGGGAGCGGTGTACTCGATGAACTCGAATCCGTCGGTCCCCATCGGGTTGTCAGGGGCGGATGCGCTGCCGGTGTCGTTCATGACGATCCTCGCAATGTCGGCGGATTCTACGCCGTTTCGACACGCGATCCGGCCCTCGAATTCCCGCGTGGAGCATTATGCCGGCGTGCCCCAGGTAAAGCTCGCGCTCGCGTCGCGGCTCGACGCGAGGCGATGAATCGACGTCGTGATTGCCCGGCCTAGAAGTCTTCGCGAATGGCGACCGGGCGGCCTTCGAAATCGATCGCCACGCTGGTCTTGAGCTCCGGCGGGGGGGCCGGCAGGCGGCGGTGGATCGGGCGGAAGATGTATTCGGTGTACTCGGGGCGCGAGCGCAGGTCCTCGAGGATCACCCATCCGTCGACGGCTTTGAGGTCGTGCTCGACCATGAGCGCGGTGAGCTCGCGCTTGGCTTCGGCCAGCCGGCGCGAGATCTCGGCGGCGAGTTCCGCGTCGGAGGGGTTCTGCTTATCCACGCTGCATTATGAAGTCCCGGGTGCCCGCCAATGCTGTCCGGTTGAAAGACAGCATTGCAACTGGAAAGGGTATAACGCCTACTCGGCGAATTCGATGACAACGCGGCGCGAACGGGCGCTCTTTTTTTCGATCCTGGAGACGCGAAGAGCCCCGATTTCGAGGGTGTTCGCCACGTGCGTCCCGCCGCAAGGCTGCAGGTCCACTCCGTCGATCTCCAGGAGCCGCACGCGCCCCACCCCGCGCGGCGGCTTCACCGACATGGTGCGCACCAGCTCGGGCTTGGCGTCGAGCTCCTCCTCGGTGATCCACACGGTGCGCACGTCGTGGGCCCCGGCGACCAGGCGCGCGAGCTCGCGCTCGAGGTGCTCGCGCTCGAGCGGCTCGACCATGTCGAAGTCGAGGCGCGCGTATTGCGAGGTGATGGAACAGCCGTTGGTCTGGTGCGGGATGATCGCGCAGAGCAGGTGCGTGGCCGTGTGGAAGCGCATGTGGCGATGGCGCCGCACCCAGTCGATCTTGAGCGCCACGGCCTCGCCCGCCGCGAGCGTCGACAGCTCCGCATCCTGCCCCGGCGCGGGGACATGGATGATCTCGCCCGGCGCTTCGCCCTTCACCGTATCGGCGATCGCAATGGCGCTCGCGTCAGCGCGCCCCAGCGTGCCGGCATCGCCCGCCTGGCCACCGCCGCGCGGATAAAAAATGGTACGGTCGAGCACGATGCCACGCGCGTCGCGGGACACGACTTTCGCGTCGGCCTCCGCGCGGTAGGGTTCTTGCTTGAATAGCTCCTCGGTCATTTTGTTAACATACCCTAAAGCATTGATATGGGAGAAAAACCAATGACGCTCGCGCACCTGGCCCGCACCGCCCTCCTGGCATTCGCGCTCGCAGCCGGCGCCAGCGCCGAGGCGAAAACGCTGCGCTTCTCGAGCCAGGGCGACGTCGTCACCATCGACCCGCACGCGCAGAACGAAGGCTTCACCAACGCCTTCCTCGACTACATCTACGAACCGCTGGTGACGCGCGGCCGCGAGCTGAAAGTCGAGCCGTGCCTCGCGCTTTCCTGGCAGTCGGTCAACGCCACCACGATGCGCTTCAAGCTGCGCCCCAACGTCCGCTTCCACGACGGCGCAGCCTTCACCGCCGACGACGTGGTGTTCTCGATCACGCGCGCGCTCGCCGACACCTCCAACTTCAAGCCCTACCTCGCGGGCGTGAAGGAAGCCAAGAGGGTCGACGACCTCACCGTCGACATCCTCACCGAGGGCCCGGCGCCGGTGCTGATCCCGCAGTTGACCGAGGTGCGCATGATGAGCCGCGCCTGGGCCACCAAGCACAACGTGCTGAAGCCCCAGGACTTCAAGAACAAGGAAGAGACCTACGCCTCGCGCAACGCCAACGGCACCGGGCAATACGTGCTGCAGAGCCGCGAGGCCGACGTGAAGACGGTCGCGGTGCTGAACAGCAACTGGTGGGGCAAGCCCGAGGGCAACGTGAACGAGATCGTCTACCAGCCGATCAAGCAGGATTCGACGCGCATCGCCGCGCTCCTGTCGGGCGAGATCGACTTCGTCCTCGATCCCCCGCCCCAGGACATCGGGCGCCTGAAGCAGGATCCGAAGATCAAGGTGGTCGAGGGCAACGAGAACCGCACCGTGTTCCTCGGCATGGACCAGTGGCGCGACGAGCTCGCCTACTCCAACGTGAAGGGCAAGAACCCGTTCAAGGACAAGCGCGTGCGCGAGGCCTTCCAGCTCGCCATCGACGTGAACGCGATCAAGACGCAGGTGATGCGCGGCCTCTCGATCCCGACCGCCGTCATGTACGCGCCGCAGGTGGACGGCTATCCGAAAGACCTCGACCGCGTGAAGCCGGCCGACCGCGAGCGCGCGCGCAAGCTCCTCGCCGAAGCCGGCTACGCGCAAGGCTTCGAGGTCACCCTCGACTGCCCCAACAACCGTTACATCAACGACGAGAAGATCTGCGTCGCGATCGCCGGGATGCTCGCGCAGGTGAACGTGAAGGTGAAGGTGAACGCGATGCCGCGGGCGACTTACTTTCCCAAGATCCAGAACTACGACACCAGCTTCTACATGCTGGGCTGGGGCGTGCCGACCTTCGACTCGCAATACGCGATCGAGAGCCTGATCCGCACCGTGGTGCCGAAGACCGCCGACGGCGACTACAACCTCGGCAAGTACTCCAACGCGAAGGTCGACGAGGCCATCGACAAGCTGAAGACCGAGGTCGACCCGAAGAAGCGCGCGGCGCTGGCGCACGAGGCGAGCGCGATTCACCAGGCCGACGTCGGCCACATCCCGCTGCACTTCCAGGTGATCCCCTGGGCGATGCGATCCAACGTGAGCGTCGTCCACCGGGCCGACAACAAGCTCACGGTGAAGTGGGTCAAGATCCAGTGATGGCGTCGCGAGGGGCGGCCGCGGAATGATTGCCTTCGTCCTTCGGCGCATCGTGCAGGGGATGGTGGTGATGCTCGTGGTGGGGCTCATCGCGTTCTCGCTCTTCAACTTCGTCGGCGACCCGGTATCGCTGATGCTGCCGCCGGAAGCCACGCAGGCTGACCGCGACCAGATGCGCGGAGCGCTCGGCCTCGACAAGCCCTTCTACGTGCAGTTCGCGACCTTCATCGGCAACGCGCTGCACGGCAACTTCGGCATCTCGCTGCGCCTGGGGCGCCCGGTGTCGACGCTGCTGGTGGAGCGCATGCCCGCGACCCTCGAGCTCGCCATGACGGCGGCGCTGATCGGGCTCTTCATCGGCATTCCGGTGGGCGTCTACACGGCGCTGAAGCGCGACTCGTGGATCTCGCGGGCGCTCCTCACCACGTCGCTGGTGGGCGTATCGCTGCCAAATTTCCTGATCGGCATCTTCCTGATTCTCATATTCGCCGTGTGGCTGGGATGGCTGCCCTCCTTCGGGCGCGGCGATACCGTGAGAATCGGGCTCTGGACCACGGGGCTCCTCACCAAATCGGGCCTCAAGGCGCTGATCCTCCCCGCGATCACTCTCGGCTTCTTCCCGGTGACGCTGATCATGCGGCTGGTGCGCGCAGAGATGCTGGAGGTGCTGCGCACCGACTACATCAAGTTCGCGCGCGCGCGCGGCCTCTCGGATAACGCGGTAAATTTCGGGCACGCCTTGAAGAACACCCTGGTGCCGGTGATCACGATCACCGGGCTCCAGCTGGGCGGCATCATCGCCTTCGCGATCATCACCGAGACCGTGTTCCAATGGCCGGGCATGGGGCTTCTCTTCGTACAAGCCGTCCAGTTCGCCGACGTGCCGGTGATGGCGGCCTACCTCTGCCTCATCGGATTGATCTTCGTGGTGATCAACCTCGTGGTGGACATGCTCTATTACCTGGTGGACCCGCGCCTCAGGGTCGAGCGCAGCGGCAGCGGCAGCGGCAGCGGCGGCGGAGGCCGTTGATGGAAGCGATTCGTCGTTTCTTCGACGGCGACGTGTTCTTCAGCTTCAGGCACTCGCCGCTCACCATGCTCGCCGCGGGGATCGTGGCCGCCTGCATCTTCGCCGCGGTGTTCGCGCCGTGGGTGGCGCCACACAACCCTTTCGACCTGAAGACGCTGAACCTCCTCGACGCCTTCACCCCGCCCTCCTTCACCGGGCACGGCAATCCCGAGTACCTGCTCGGCACGGACGACCAGGGGCGCGACGTCCTCTCGACCATCATCTTCGGCTCGCGCATGTCGCTGGTGATCGGCCTGGGCGCGACGCTGCTCGCCATGGCGTTCGGGGTGAGCATGGGCCTCATGAGCGGCTACATCGGCGGCAAGTTCGACGCCTTCGTGATGCGCGTGGCCGACATCCAGCTGTCCTTCCCGGCGATCCTCATCGCGCTCCTCATCGACGGGGTGGCGCGCGCGGTGCTGCCCAAGGACTCCATCGACCAGCTCGCGGTCTACGTCCTCATCTTCGCGATCGCCGCGTCCGGCTGGGTGCAATACGCCCGCACCGTGCGCGGCTCCACGCTGGTCGAGCGCAACAAGGAATACGTCCAGGCGGCGCGGGTGATCGGAAGGCATCCGCTCGCCATCATGTTCTCCCATGTGCTGCCCAACGTCCTGGGACCCGTCCTGGTGATCGGCACCCTGCAGGTGGGCGCCGCGATCATCACGGAAGCTTCGTTGTCATACTTGGGCGTGGGCGTGCCGCCGACGCAACCGTCGCTCGGCACCCTGATCCGCATCGGGAACGATTTCCTGTTCTCGGGGGAGTGGTGGATCACGGTGTTCCCGGGTGCGGCGCTGGTGATCGTGGTGGTTTCCATCAACGTGCTGGGCGACTGGCTACGCGACGCACTCAATCCGAGGCTGCGGTGACCGGTCGATTGTTACAGGAGGCTGCTATGAAGCGATTTCTTGCAGTTGCGTTACTTTCGGTGACGCCGGCGCTGGCCGGCCCCTTCGACCAACCCTATTCGATCATCGAGACCGACACGATGCCGTCGGCCGACAGCCACTTGCGCCCGGTGATCGTGAACCGCGTGGACGAGCAGAACTCGATGGACAACCGCTCGATCGTCGCCCCCGGCCTCCACAAGGTGACGCTCGACCTGCCGCCGCGCAAGGGCTTCCGCGCGACGCAGCACACCTTCGAGCTGACCGCCGACGCGTGCATGCGTTATTACGTGGCCGCCCGGCTCGAGTCGCCGGCGCTGCAGGAATGGCAGCCGGTGGTGCGCTACTCCGAGCCCATCGGGGAATGCCGCGCGAAGTTCAACCTCGCCGCCGGGACTCGATGAGCGCAGTGCCTCTTCTCGAGGTAAAGCATCTGCGCGTCGAGTTCAACACGCGGCGCGGGACGCTGGTCGCGATCGACGACGTGAGCTTCGAGATCGCCCCCGGCGAGGTGCTGGGCGTGGTGGGAGAGTCGGGCGCGGGCAAGTCGATCACCGGCACCGCGATCATCGGGCTCCTCGAGCCCCCGGGGCGCATCGCCGGCGGCGAGATCCTGCTCGAGGGCCAGCGCATCGACAACCTCGGGCCGGACGCGATGCGCAAGATCCGCGGCCGGCGGATCGGCGCGATCTTCCAGGATCCGCTCACGTCGTTGAATCCGCTCTACACCATCGGCCAGCAGCTGGTGGAGACGATCCGCACGCACCTGCCGATGAAGGCGGCACAGGCGCGCGCACGCGCGATCGAGCTGCTGGGCGAAGTCGGCATCCCGGCCCCCGAGCGGCGCATCGACCACTATCCGCACCAGTTTTCGGGCGGGATGCGCCAGCGCGTGGTGATCGCGCTCGCCCTGTGCGCCAATCCCCAGCTCATCGTCGCCGACGAGCCCACCACCGCGCTCGACGTCTCGATCCAGGCGCAGATCATCACGCTGCTGAAGCGACTGTGCCGCGACAACGGCACCGCGGTGATGCTGGTGACGCACGACATGGGAGTGATCGCCGAGACCGCGGACCGCGTCGCGGTGATGTATGCCGGCAGGGTGGTCGAGATCGGGCCGGTGCAGGAGGTGATCCACAACCCCCAGCACCCGTACACCGCGGGCCTGATGGCCTCGATCCCCGCGCTGGGCCAGGAAGTGGAGCGCCTCTCGCAGATCGAGGGCTCGATGCCGCGGCTGAACGCCATCCCCGCCGGCTGCGCCTTCAACCCGCGCTGCCCGCGCGTCTTCGACCGCT
>JBBRQA010000061.1:0-17535 GCA_038227085.1 Burkholderiales bacterium
GATCGTGGCCGTCACCGAACCGTGAACGAACGGCGCAGGAAGATGGCGACGCGCGCGATCCGGCCGTCGGGCGCGAGGTCGAACACGAGAGCCTCGGGTGTCTCGAGCCGAGCGCCGTCGATGAGGCGATCGCCGCATACCAGCAAACCATCGCGCTCGACCCGTCGCGCGTGGATGCACGCATCAACCTGGGAAGGCTGCTGCACGAGAGCGGACGCTTCGCCAGGGCCGAGCGTGCCTACCGCGAGGCGGTCGATCTCCTCGGCCACGATTCCGTGCTCCTCTACAACCTGGGCGTGTTGCTCGAGGACACGGGCCGCAAGCGCGAGGCGGTGGATGCCTACCAGGCGGCGCTGCGCGGCGATCCCTCGCTCGCCGACTGCCACTACAACCTGGCGCTCCTCTGCGGCGAGCTCGACCGGCCGCGCGAGGCGCTGCGCCACATGTCGCAGTACCGACGGTTGGTGGGTGGCGCGCGATGAGATACCTCGTCGCGGCCTGGATCATTTCCGCTTGCGTGCTTGCCGCGGCCCTCGCGCTGCACCTGCTGCCGGCGCTCCTCGCGGGGCTCCTCGTCTACGAGCTGGTGCACGTGATCGCGCCGCGCCTGCCGCGCACGCGCGAACGTGGCGGCAAGCTCGCGGCGGTGGCCCTTCTGGCGGTCGGCGTGGTGACGATATTGACGCTCGTGATGATCGGCGTGGTCGCATTCCTGCAGAGCGACGTGGGCAGCCTTCCGCACCTGCTGCAACGCCTGGCCGAGATCGTCGAGGGCTCGCGCGGACGGCTGCCGGAGTGGCTCTTCGGCGCCATGCCGGGCGACGCGGACAGCCTCAAGGCCGCGATCATCACGTGGCTGCGCGAGCACGCGAACGAGCTGCGCAGTTTCGGCGGCGAGGCCGGGCGCGTGGTCGCGCACATGCTGATCGGCATGGTGATCGGCGCCATGGTGTCGCTGCGCGAGGGAATGCCGGTGGAGGAGGGTGGGCCGCTCGCCCGCTCGCTTCGCGAGCGCGCCACTCGCCTGGGCGACGCGTTCCGGCGCGTGGTGTTCGCGCAGGTTCGCATTTCGGCGATCAACACGCTGTTCAGCGCGGTCTACCTCGTCGGGATCCTGCCGCTTCTCGACGTGCACCTGCCGCTGAGGAAGACCCTGGTCGCCATCACCTTCGTCGCGGGGCTGCTGCCGGTGGTCGGCAACCTCATCTCCAACACCATCGTGGTGATCGTGAGCCTCAGCGTGTCGCTGCCGGTCGCGATAGCCTCGCTCGTGTTCCTGGTCGTGGTGCACAAGCTCGAATACTTCCTCAACGCGCGCATCGTCGGGCGGCAGATCCGCGCGAGCGCGTGGGAGCTCCTCCTCGCCATGCTGGTGATGGAGGCCGCGTTCGGCATCCCCGGCCTCGTCGCGGCGCCGATCTACTACGCCTATCTCAAGGACGAGCTCAGCGCGCGCGGGCTGCTCTAGCGCCCGGACGATGACGACTGATCCAGCGGGCGAAATGGTCCAGGATCTCGGCTCGCACATCCGCGTCCTTGCGCCCGGTTCGCGCGGGGACGTGGAAGGAGTGGTCGGCGTCCTGGAAGAGCTCGAGGCGCGCGCGCTCGCCGAGCGCGCTGACTACGGGCCTCAACAGCTCGAGGTCCGCGAGCTCGTCGCGCGTGCCCTGCAGGAAGAGCATGGGAACCTGCACGTTGGCGAGATGCCTCGCGCGCTCGTCCGACGGCTTGCCCGCGGCATGCAGCGGGAAGCCCAGGAACACCAGGCCATTCACGCCGGGTAGCGGCGACGCGGCCTGCGCTTGCGAGGTCATGCGCCCGCCGAAGGATTTGCCGCCCGCGTAAAGCGGGATTTGCGGAACGAGCCGCGCCGCCGCCTCGACCGCGGCACGCACCGCCGCATGTGCGACCTTCGGCGTGTCCGGGCGCTTCGAGCCGCGCTCCATGTACGGGAACTGGTAGCGAAGGGTGGCGATGCCGCGCTCCGCGAGCTCGCTCGCCACCGTCGTCATGAAAGCGTGCTTCATTCCCGCGCCGGCGCCATGCGCGAATACGTAGCAGGCGTGCGCCCCGGGCGGAGCGACCAGCAATGCGGAGACACTGTCCGCGCCCTCGATCGCGATCGTCGCCGGGCGCGGCGCAATGCTCACTTCACGGTCTCGTTGAACACCAGGTCGCGGGACGCCTCGAAGACGCGCGTGATGACGAATTCCTCGGACATTTCCCTAGCCCTCCCTGATGGCTTCGACCTGGATGGTGAGGCGCACCTTGCCGGCCTCCCCCTCGCTGTAGAGCGTCATGCCGAAGTCGGCGCGGTTCAGCTCGCCTTCGGCATCGGCCCCGCACACTTCGCGCTTCAACATCGGATGCTCGAGGCAGCCGAAGTTCACGAGCCGAAGGCGAAGAGGCTTGGTCACCCCACGCAGCGTGAGCTGGCCGTCGATGGCGGCGGGCTTGGCACCGTCGAAGACAACCTTCCCCTTGAAACTCATCTCCGGGAAGCGCAGTGGGTCGAGCCAGTCCGCGCCAACCGCGAAGTCCTTCATCGCCGGGAGGCCGAAGTCGATGCTCGAAGTTTCTACGCGGATGTCCACGCTCCCGGTGCGCGCGGCGCGATCGAGCGTGACGCTTCCGGACGTCTTGTTGAACTGCCCCTTCCACGTAGAGATGCCCATGTGCGAGAACTCCAGGCGGGGATAGGTGTGCGCCGGGTCCACGGCGTAGCGGTCGGCGGCAAGCACCGGCGCGCAGGCGAGCGCCAGGCACGCCATCAGCTTGTTTGGGGGCATGTGGATCTCCTCAGGTCTTGTTGGCGAGGTATTGAGCGAGGCGGGCGAGGGTCTGCTTGCCGCCCTCGATCGCGCCGGATTCCTTGACGGTCCGGTCGCGAATGGCGGCGGTAGGGAACACGGAGCGAAGAGTCACCAGCGTCTTGCCGCCTTGATCCTCGAAGGTCACCGACGCGTGGAAGAGCGGCGGGCCGCCGTCGCCGGTGCCATGGGCCCAGGCAATGCGCTCCGGCCTGACCACTTCGCCGTACTCGATGCTGTTCGGATAGTCGGTGCCGTCGGGGCCGTGCATCACGAACCGCCACGAGCCGCCAGGGCGCACGTCGATCGAACGGGTGGTGACGGTGAAACCGTTCGGGCCCCACCACTCGCCGATGTGCCTTGGGTCGGTGAAGGCCTCGAACACCAGCGCGCGTGGGGCGTCGAAAACGCGCTGAATCACGATCTCGCGGTCGGTGGTGGAGGTGATGGCGTCATTTCCTGTGGCGGGCATTCTTTTTCTCCTTCTTCTGCAATTGCCTGAGATACATGTCGAGGCGGTCGAAGCTCTCTTCCCAGAAGCGCCGGTAGTGCTCGACCCAGTCGGCCACGTCCTTCAGCGGATCGGCCTTCAGCTTGCAGGGGCGCCACTGGGCCTCGCGGCTGCGCTCGATGAGCCCCGCGTCGGCGAGCACCTTGAGGTGGCGCGACACGGCGGGAAGGCTGATGTCGAAGGGCTCCGCGATCTCATTCACCGAGGCCTCGCCCGACGCCAGCCGCGCGAGGATCCCGCGCCGGGTGGGATCGGCGAGTGCGGCGAACGTGGCGCTGAGGCGGTCGGGGGTCATGGCCGTATTTAACGAATAGGTTAAATACCGCTTCCGGTCTTGTCAACCCACTGCCGGGGCCGTGTAGATTCGTGGGCATGGATTGGCACCTGTACCTGATCGAGTGCGAGGACGGCAGTATCTACACCGGCATCGCGATCGACCCGCACGCGCGCTTCTTCGCGCATTGCGCGGGGAAGGGCGCGCGCTACACCCGCTCGCATCCGCCGGCAAGGCTCCTGGTGACCGTGGTGTTCCCGGATCGCTCCAGCGCCTTGAAGGAGGAGTACCGGGTGAAACAGATGAGCGCCGAGGAGAAGCGGCGCTTCGTGCGTGCGCTTTCTGTCGGCTAGCGGACGTGGACGTCTACCTTGAACTTGCGCGCGGCACGACGCGCGGTCTCGAGAAATCCGCGGACCAGGGGAGAGTCGTTCTTCGACTGCCAGGCCAATGCGGTGCTCGCGACCGGCGCGCCCCGCGCCACCGGACGAAAGGCCACGCCGCGCATTCCGATGATCCGCACCGACGCGGGCACCAGCGCCACGCCCAGGCCGGCCGATACCAGGCCGATCACCGCGTGGGTCTGCGATGCCTCCTGGGCGACGCGCGGCTCGAAGCCCGAGCGCCGGCAGAAATCCATGATGATGTCGTGGAACACCAGGCCGGGCTCGCGCGGAAACATGACGAACGGCTCGTCGGCGAGCTTCCGCGCGGGGATGCGCGCGAGCTTGGCGAGCGGGTGGCGCGCGGGCAGGGCGACGACCATCGGCTCTTCGAGGATCACTTCGGACGCGAGCGACGCGTCCAGGATCGGGGGGCGGAGCATTCCGACGTCGATATCGGCGCGGCGCAGCGCTTCGTGCTGCTGCGCCATCAGCAGCTCGCGCAGCTCGAGGGTGACGCCCGGGAAGCGCTGGCGGAATTCGCGCAGCACGGGCGGCAGCAGGGTGTACGCGCTCGCCGCGAGGAAGCCCACGGTAAGGCGCCCGACCTCGCCGCGATAGGCGGCGCGGGTGAGGTCCACCGCGCGCTCGGCGCGGTCGAGGATGGCGCGCGCCTCCTCGAGGAAGATCGACCCGGCGTGAGTGAGGGCGACGTTGCGGCGGGTTCGCTCTAGGAGCCGCACGCCGAGCTCATCCTCGAGGGCGCGGATCGAGATCGACAGCGGCGGCTGGGTGAGGGAGAGGCGCCGCGCGGCGCGCCCGAAATGCAGCTCCTCGGCGAGCACCACGAAATGCCTGAGCCTGCGCATCTCCATCGAATGGTTCCATGTATCACAGGATCCATAATTATATATTGGACATGAGGAAGGTGCGAAAGCAGACTGACCAGGCTTCCAGGCGCCGACATCCAGCCCGAGTGATGGACCCCAAACCCACCCACCGTCCGGAGTTTCACATGCGAAAAGTACTTGTCGCCCTCGGCCTGGCCGCCACCGGCGCGCTCGCGCAAGGGTGGCCCACGAAGCCGGTCACGCTGATCGTGCCGTTCCCCCCCCCGGCGGCTCCACGGACATGATCGCGCGCTCGGTGGTGCCGAAGTTGCAGGAAAAACTGGGCGGGTCGTTCATCGTCGACAACAAGCCGGGCGCCGGTGGGGCGGTGGGTGCGGCGACCGCTAAAAATGCAAAGCCCGCCGGTTACACCATCTTCGTCTCCTCGCTCGGGCCCTTCGTGATCGGCCCGCACCTCCTCAAGAACATGGGCTACGACCCGATCAAGGACTTCGACTACATCACTGTCGCCGTGCAGGCGCCCAACATCCTCGCCGTGCGCGCCGACTTGCCATACAAGAGCCTCGCCGACGTGCTGAAGTACCTGAAAGCCAATCCCGACAAGATGACGTTCGCGTCCGCCGGCAATGGCACCTCGGACCACCTCACCGCCGAGCTCTTCTGGCAGGAGACCGGTACCAAGGCGATCCACGTCCCGTACAAGGGCGGCTCGCCCGCGATGACGGATCTCCTCGGCGGCCAGGTCGACGCGACGTTCATGAACATCAACACGGGGCTGCCGCAAGTGAAAGCGGGCAAACTGAGGGCGTTGGCGATCACGAGCGCCAGGCGTTCGCGGCGCCCAAGGGCTTGCCCGCCGACATCAAGGCTCGTTTCCGCGACGCGGTGGTCGCCGGCCTGAACGACCCGGCGGTGAAGCCCAAGCTCCTCGAGGTCGGCTTCGAGATCGTCGGCAACACGCCGGAGCAGTTCACGGCCTTCCAGGCCGCGGAGTACGCCCGCTGGAAGAAGGTCACCGAAGTCGGCAAGATCACCGCGGATTGAACAAGGGAGCATTCGCACATGGCCAGGATCACCCAGACGCTGAGATATGCCCTCGGCGGCATTTCCGGAATCCTCGTGACGCCCTTCGATGGCGAGGATCGCATCGCGCCCGCGCGCCTGAAGCCGATCGTCGATCGCGCGCTCGGCGCGGGGGTGCATGCGCTCGTCGCCAACGGCAACACCGGCGAGTTCTACGGGCTCACCGCGCAGGAAGCCGAAACCATGGTGCACGCCGTCGCCGAGCAGATGGGCGGGCGCTCGGTGTTGATCGGTGGCGTGGGCAAGAGCGTGCAGGATGCCTGCGCGCTGGCGCGCGCCTCGCGCTCGGCGGGCGCGGCGGTGTTGATGGTCCACCAGCCGCCGGATCCGTTCGTCTCGCCGCGCGGTGTGGTCTCGTATGTGGAGCGCATCGCCGAAGCGGGCGGCGGTCTGCCACTGATGCTGTACCTGCGCAACGACGGCATCGGCATCGACGCGATCGAGAGGCTGTGCAGGGTGCCGGGCGTCGCGGGCGTGAAGTGGGCGTGCCCCACGCCGATGCGCCTCGCCGAGGCGATCCGCCGCTGCGATCCCGATATCGTTTGGGTCGACGGCCTCGCCGAGCCTTGGGCGCCGCCGTTCTTCGCGGTCGGCGCGCGCGGCTTCACCTCAGGGCTCATCAACGTCTGGCCGGAGCATTCGGTCGCGATCCATGCCGCGCTCGAGAAGGGTGATTTCGCGCTCGCGAGGAAGCTCATCGACGTCATGGCGGGCTTCGAAGAGCTGCGCGCAGAGGAGCAGAACGGCACCAACGTCACCGTGGTGAAGGCCGCGCTGCGGCTCATGGGCGAAGACTGCGGCGCGACGCGGCCGCCCTCGGCCTGGCCGCTCAGCGAAACGCAGATGTCGAAACTGCAGATGCAGCTCGACTCCTGGGGAATCAAGGCCGGCGCTGCGGCAGAGGAGGTTGCATGAAGAGGATCCCCGCCGACCTGCGCAGCGCGCGCTGGTTCGCTCCGGACGACCTGCGCTCCTTCGGCCACCGCTCGCGCATGATGCAGATGGGCTACGCGCCCGAGGACTACATCGACAGGCCGATCATCGCGATCGTCAACACGTGGTCCGACCTGCAGCCGTGCCACACCCACTTCAAGCAGCGCGCGGAGGACGTGAAGCGCGGCGTGATGCAGGCGGGCGGCTTCCCGGTGGAGCTGCCCGCGATCTCGCTCGCGGAAATGTACGTAAAGCCCACCACCATGATGTACCGCAACATGCTGGCGATGGAGACCGAGGAGCTGCTGCGGTCCCATCCCGTCGACGGCGCGGTGCTGATGGGCGGATGCGACAAGACGGGGCCGGCGCTAGTGATGGGCGCCACGAGCATGAACCTCCCTTCGATATTCGTGCCGGCCGGCCCCATGCTGCGCGGCAACTACAAGGGCACGATCCTCGGCTCGGGCTCGGACTCGTGGAAGTACTGGGACGAGCGCCGCGCCGGGAAGATCACCAAGGCGGAATGGCTGGGCGTCGAGGGCGGCATCGCGAGGAGTCATGGCACCTGCATGACCATGGGCACCGCGAGCACCATGACCGCGATCATCGAGTCGATCGGCATGAGCCTGCCGGGCTCGTCGTCGATTCCCGCCGACGACTCGAACCACATCCGCATGGCCTCGGAATCGGGCCGGCGCATCGTCGAGATGGTGTGGGAGGACCTCGTGCCCTCGAAGATCCAGACGCGCGCGGCCTACGAGAACGCGATCAAGGTGGCGATGGCCATGGGCTGCTCGACCAATGCCATCATCCACTTGATCGCCATGGCGCGCCGCGCCGGTTGCGACATCGGTCTCGACGACTTCGAGAAGGCGAGCCGCAACGTGCCTGTGATCGCCAACATCCGCCCGAGCGGCGACAAGTACCTCATGGAGGACTTCTTCTACGCGGGGGGCCTGCCGGGGTTGATGAGCCGCCTGACCGGGAAGCTCGACCTGGGTGCGCTGACCGTCACCGGGAAGACCCTCGGCGACAACATCGCGAATGCCGAGGTGTACAACGACGACGTCATCCGCACCGTCGACAACGCCCTCTACAACGAAGGCGCGCTCGCGGTGCTGAAGGGCAACCTCGCGCCCGATGGCTGCGTCATCAAGCCGAGCGCATGCGAGCCGCGCTTCTTCAAGCACACCGGCCCCGCGCTGGTATTCGACGACTATCCCTCGATGAAGGCGGCGGTCGAAGACGAGAACCTCGACGTCACCGCCGACCACGTCCTCATCCTGCGCAATGCCGGACCCCAGGGCGGCCCGGGCATGCCCGAGTGGGGCATGCTGCCGATCCCGAAGAAGCTCGTGAAGCAGGGCGTGCGCGACATGTTGCGGCTGTCGGACGCGCGCATGAGCGGCACCAGCTACGGCGCCTGCATCCTGCACGTGGCGCCGGAGTCGTACATCGGCGGGCCGCTCGCGCTGGTGAAAAACGGCGACATGATTACCGTGGATATCGACGCGCGCACGATCCGCCTGGAAATCTCCGACGAGGAGATGGCGCGTCGCAAGTCGCAATGGAAGCAGCCGGCGAAGCACTTCGAGCGCGGCTATGGCTACGCGTTCTCCAAACACATCCAGCAGGCCGACAAGGGCTGCGATTTCGACTTCCTCCAAACCGACTTCGGCGCGCCCGTGGCCGAGCCCACCATCTACTGAGCTCCCGACCATGGCCAAACTCAGCCCCCAAACCCGCGACAAGCTGAAGAAGATCAGCACCGCGACCCTCACCAGCATCCTTTTCAAGCGCGGCCTGCGCAACCAGATGATCCAGGACGTGCACCCGCTTGCCCGCTCGTCGGAGGGCAACATGGTCGGCGAAGCGTTCACGCTGCGCTACATCCCGGCGCGCGAGGACCTGAATCCCATGACGGTGTTCCGCGATCCGGCCCATCCGCAGAGGAAAGCCGTCGAGGAGTGCCCGCCCGGCGCGGTGTTCGTGATCGACAGCCGCAAGGATGCGCGCGCCGCCTCCGCAGGCTCGATCCTCATGTCGCGCATGATGGTACGTGGCGTCGCTGGCGTGGTCACCGATGGTGGGTTTCGAGACTCCGAGGAGATCGCGAAGCTCGCGATGCCGTCCTACCACCATCGCCCGGCGGCGCCCACCAACCTCACGATCCACCAGGCGCTCGACATCAATGTCCCGATCGGATGCGGCGACGCGCCGGTGTTTCCCGGCGACGTGATCGTAGGCGACGGCGATGGCGTCGTCGTGATTCCCGCGCATCTTGCCGACGAGATCGCGACGGAGGGAGTGGAGATGACGGCGTTCGAGGATTTCGTGACCGAGGAAGTGATGAAGGGGCGCTCCATCGTCGGCCTGTATCCCGCGACGCAGGACAAGACGCTCGCCGACTTTGCGGCGTGGCGCAAGGCGAAGGGGCGCTAGGATGAAGAACGCGATCCTCTTCCTGGTGGTGCTTGCGCTCGCGCCGCTTGCCTGGGCCCAGCAGTACCCTTCGCGCACCGTGACGATCGTCGTGCCGTTTCCCCCGGGCGGCGGCACCGACACGGGAACGCGCCTCGTCGCGACGAAGCTCGCGCAGAAGTGGGGACAGTCCGTCGTGGTCGAAAACAAGCCCGGCGCCGCCGGAATACTCGGCGCCGACCAGGCCTCGAGGGCGAAGCCCGATGGCTATACGCTCATGATGGGCAACATCGGCACGCAATCGATCAATCCGTCCCTCTACGGCAAGAAGCTTTCCTACAATCCCGACACGGCGTTCACGCCGGTGACGCTCGTGGCCGAGCTGCCCATGGTGATGCTGGTCGGGCCCGCGCTGCCGGCCAAATCGGCCGGTGACGTCATCGCGCTGGCGAAGGCGAGCCCCGGAAAGCTGAGCTACTCCAGCTCGGGCGCGGGCAGCTCGATGCACCTTGCCGGCGTGCTCTTCGAGAGGGAATCGCACACCGATCTCCTGCACGTTCCCTACAAGGGCGGGGGTCCGGCGATCGCCGACCTCATCGCGGGCCACGTGGACCTGTCTTTCGCGACCATCCTCGAGTCGAGCGGACACATCAAGAGCGGACGGCTGCACGCTCTCGCGGTGACCAGCGACAAGCGCTATTCCACCATGCCCGACGTCCCTACCCTTTCCGAGGCGGGGCTGCGCGGATTCAACACCGGATCCTGGATCGGCCTCGTCGCACCCGCCGGCACGCCGAAGGAAATCGTCGACAAGGTGGCGCGCGATGTGCGCGAAGTGGTGAATTCGCCGGAGGTGCGCGAGCAGTTCATCGCGCAAGGTGCGACCTCGGTGGGCGGCACTCCCGCGGAGTTCGCGGCGCTCATCGACACCGACCGCAACCGCTACGCGAAGATCATCCACGAGAGAGCCATCACCGCGGAATAGGGGACACGCCCATGGAAGCCCGCGCACTCACAGGCGAAATGCTGATCGGCCAAGGCGCGGCACTCGGGCGCGAGGCGCCCTTGCGCGGCATCGAGGCCGCCACCGGGAAAGAGCTCGATCCGCCGTACGGCGGCGCCTGCGCGGCGGATGTCGAGCGCGCGAAATTCCTCGCGACGATCGCCGGTCGCGTACTGGTGAACGGGTTTCCCACCGGCGTCGAGGTCGCGCACGCGATGGTGCACGGCGGGCCTTTCCCGGCGACCTCGGACGGCGCTCCACCTCGGTGGGAAGCCTCGCGATCCAGCGCTTCCTGCGCCCGGTGTGCTACCAGGATTTTCCCGCGGGATTGCTGCCTGCGGCGCTGCGCGACGACAACCCCATGAGCGTCCCGCGTCGCCTGAATGGGAAGCTCGCGCCACTCGCCTGAATTTCGGTTCAGGCAGGCGTATTACACTGGCTGTACACACAAGAACCCGCCAACCCGCTCGACAGGACAATCCCCCATGCCAGCCCCCGCGGACGCCGCCGTTTCGGCTCAACACAAGACCTCCGTTGCCCCCGCCGCCGGTGCAACCGCGAAGACCCAGAGCGCCGCCGAGCTCCTTGTAAGATGCCTCGAGAACGAAGGCGTCGAGTACATCTTCGGCATCCCCGGCGAGGAGAACATCGACGTGATGGACGCGCTCCTCACCAGCTCCATCAGGTTCGTGACCTGCCACCACGAGCAGGGCGCGGCTTTCATGGCCGACGTCTATGGGCGCCTCACGCAGCGCGCAGGCGTGTGCATGTCCACCCTCGGGCCGGGCGCGACCAACCTCATCACCGGAGTGGCCGACGCCAACATGGACCGCGCGCCGATCGTCGCCATCGCGGGGCAGGGCGCCACTACGCGACTGCACAAGGAGAGCCACCAGATCCTCGACCTGGTGAACATGTTCAAGCCGATCACCAAGTACAGCACGCAGGTGCTCGATCCGGCGATCACGCCGGAGATCGTGAGGAAGGCGTTCAAGGTCGCGCAGACCGAGAAGCCGGGCGCGTCGTTCATCGACTTCCCGGAGAACATCGCCGAGATGAAGGTCGACAAAGAGCCGATCCCGGTGCAGACCGCGTACACCTCGGTCGCGCCGGAGGCGAAGATCGAATTCGCCGCCCAGCTCATCTCGGAGGCGAAGAACCCGATCATCCTCGCCGGCAACGGCGTGATCCGCCAGGGCGCGGCCGATTCCCTGGTGAGCTTCGCGCAGGTGCTGAAGATCCCGGTGGCCAACACCTTCATGGCGAAGGGCATCGTGCCCTTCACCAACGAGCTGTGCCTGGGCACCATCGGCCTCAAGGCGCGCGACCTGCCGTGGTTCGCCTTCGAGAAGGCCGACGTCGTGATCTGCATCGGCTACGACATGGTCGAGTATCACCCCGACATGTGGAACCCGAACAACGACAAGACCATCATCCACATCGACGCGCTGCCGGCGGAGGTCGATGCGAACTACATCGTGAAGGTCGGCGTGCTGGGCGACATCGGGCATTCGCTGCGCGGCATCGCGTTGAAGGCCAGGCCGCGCAAGGAAGCCGGCTTCAAGGACGTGCGCCAATCGATCGTCGCGGATCGCAGGGAATACTCGAGCGACACCGCATTCCCGGTGAAGCCGCAGAAGATCGTGTGGGACGTACGCGAGGTGCTGGGCCCCGAGGACATCGCCATCTCCGACGTGGGCGCGCACAAGATGTGGATGAGCCGCATGTACCGCGCCGAGCGCCCCAATACGTGCATCATCTCCAACGGCTTCGCCGCCATGGGGATCGCGGTACCTGGCGCGATCGCCGCGAAACTTGCCTATCCGGACAAGAAAGTCATCGCGGTCACGGGAGACGCGGGCTTCATGATGAACTCGCAGGAGGTCGAGACCGCGATCCGCATGAAGACGCCGATCGTGATCCTCATCTGGAACGATTCGGAGTACGGCCTCATCACCTGGCACCAGCTGCGCCACTTCGGCCGCCCGGCGTACATCGACTTCAAGAACCCGGACTTCGTGAAGTACGCGGAGAGCTTCGGCGCGGTGGGTTTCCGCATCACTCGCACCGAGGATCTCGTGCCGACGATGAAGAAGGCGCTCGCGATCGACAACGTGGTGATCATCGATTGCCCGGTCGACTACCGCGAGAACATGAAGCTCACCGAGAGGCTGAAGAAGATCGGAGAAGGCAAGAGATGAAGACGCGCGCCGCGGTGCTGAACGCGATGGGCGCGGCCATGCCCTACGCGAAGACGAAGCCGCTCACCATCGAGACCCTCGAGCTGAAGCCGCCGGGCCCGGGCGAGATCCTGGTCAAGATGGGCGCCGCGGGTCTATGCCATTCGGACCTGTCGGTGATCAATGGCGATCGCCCGCGTCCCACGCCGATGGCGCTGGGCCACGAGGCGGCCGGCGTGGTCGAGGAGCTCGGTGCGGGCGTAACCGACCTGAAGAGGGGCGACCATGTCGTCCTCGTGTTCATCCCGAGCTGCGGCCATTGCAACCCGTGCGCCGAGGGCCGCCCCGCGCTGTGCGAGCCGGGCGCCGTCGCCAACACGGCAGGCACGTTGATGTCGGGCGTGGGCAAGCTTTTCCGTGGCGACGGCTCGCCGGTCTATCACCACATGGGGTGCTCGGCCTTCGCCGAGTACGCGGTCGTGTCGCGCTACTCGGCGGTCAAGGTCGACGCGTCGCTGCCCTTCGCGGAGGCGGCGCTGTTCGGCTGCGCGGTCCTGACGGGTGTCGGCGCCGTCGTGAATACCGCGCAGGTGCGCGCGGGATCGTCGGTCGCGGTCGTGGGGCTGGGCGGCGTGGGGCTCGCATCGATCCTCGGCGCGGTCGCCTCGGGCGCGCGCGCGGTGATCGCCGTCGATCTCTCGGCCGAAAAACTCGCGCTCGCCAAGGATCTGGGCGCGACGCACACCTTCAACGCCGCCGAGGCCGACCTCGTCGAGAAGGTGAAGGCGGCGACCAAGGGCGGCGTGGATTACTCGATCGAGATGGCCGGCTCCACGCGCGCCTTCGAGACCGCCTATCGCATCACGCGCCGGGGCGGCACCACCGTCACGGCCGGATTGCCGCCGCCCGCGGCGACCTGGGCGATGCCGTCCACCAACCTTGTCGCGGAGGAGCGCACCATCAAGGGCAGCTATATCGGCACTTGCGTCCCGTCGCGAGACCTGCCGCGCTACATCGAGCTCTACCAGATGGGCAAGCTCCCGGTGAACCGGCTCATGACCGGTAAGCTCAAGCTGGAAGACATCAACGAAGGGTTCGACCTGCTCCATGAAGGCAAGGCGGTTCGACAGGTCGTGACGTTCTAGCCAGTTTCCGGGAGAACCCTATGAAGGAATTTGAGCAGCAGAGCAACGAGTGGCTCAAGTTCTGGAACGAAAACCAGAAGAGCCTGTTCCAGGCGTGGGCGGACGGGAAGCCTTCGCCCTTCGCGATGCATGGGGAGCCGCCGCCCGGCACCGAGGTGATGGGCGACCTCATGAAGCGCTCCATGGAGGATTGGGCGTCGCTCGCGAAAGATGCGTGGGCGCAGGGCGGCAAATTCGATCCCGCGGCGATGAAGAAGCTCTTCGACCCCGACGAGTGGAAGCGCGCAGGCTCGCACTTCGATATGGGTCTGGAGAAGCTCACCGAGGGTCCGACCTACGCGACCCTCTGGGACCTGGACAAGAAGATGCTCAACACCCAGAAGCTCTGGGTCGAGCGCGCACGCGACGTCGAGCACTATTGGGAAGTGATGAAGGCCGCCTGGAACCGCGCGCTCGAGCGCTTCATGAAGCAGGTCAACGATCCCGGGGCCAAGCCCATCAAGAGCGGCCGCGCCTTGCTCGACCTATGGCTCACCACCGCCAACGGCGCGCTCCTCGAAATGCACCGCTCCAGGGAGTTCCTCGAGGCGCAGCGGCGCATGACTCGCTCCTCGACCGAGTATCGCCTGGCCGAGCGCGAGATCGCGGAAGCTTTCTGCGAGGTGCACCACATCCCGACGCGCACGGAACTGGATGAGATGCAGCGAGTCGTCGTAGAGCTTCGCCGGGAGCTGCGTGCCATGAAACGCGCGAAGAAACCCGAAGCGCCGGTGGCCACGCAGGCGCCGGCGAAGCGCAAGAGGAAATAGCCATGCGCGTGAAGGTGGACCCCAGGGACGCAGTCGAGGAATTCGCCGAATTCAGCCGGCGCATGCAGCAGGGCCGCGACCTCCTCGACAAGACGCGCGACGAGGACGTGAAGATCGCGACCACGCCGAAGACCGAGGTCTTCCGCCAGGACAAGACCGTGCTCTACCGCTACGACGCGGTAGCGAAGAAGAAGTCGATCGCGACACCGGTGCTGATGGTGTACGGGCTGGTCGGCCGCTACACCATGGCCGACCTCCAGGAAGACCGCTCGCTGGTGAGGAACCTCCTCGCGCAGGGCGTGGACCTGTACGTCGTCGACTGGGGCAATCCCACGCGCGGCGACCGCTGGCTCACGCTCGAGGACTACATCGACGGCTACCTGGGCGAGTGCGTCGATTTCATCCGGCGCGAGGCGGGCGTCGACAAGGTGACGCTGCTCGGCATCTGCGAGGGCGGCGTCTTCACCATCTGCTACGCGGCGCGCAATCCGGAGAATGTGAAGGGCCTGGTCACCACGATCACGCCGGTGGACTTCCACGCCAACGCGAAGTCAGCGCCGCTGCACCATGGGCTCATCGGCCTCTGGGCGCGCAGCATGACGCGTGACGACGTCGACCGGCTGGTGGAGGCCAACGGCAACCTTCCCGGCGAGCTGATGAGTTTCGTGTTCTCGATGATGACGCCGGTGAACGCGCTCACCAAGTACAACGTGGGCCTCTTCGACGTGATGGACGACGAGAAGAAGCTGCTGAACTTCCTGCGCATGGAGAAGTGGCTCGCCGATCGCCCCGACCATCCGGGCGAAGCCGCCAAGCAGTGGCTGAAGGACCTCTACCAGGACAACCAGCTGGTCAAGGGCGAGTTCAAGCTGGGCGGCGAGAAGGTGAACCTGAAGAAGATCACCATGCCGGTCTTGAACGTCTTCGCGGAAGAAGACCATATCGTGCCGATGAAGAGCTCCCAGGCCCTGAAGGCCCACGTGGGCACGAAGGACTACACCGAGCTGCCGCTGCCCGGCGGCCACGTCGGCGTCTTCGTAAGCGGCAAGTCGCAGGGAATTCTCGGCAAGAACATCTTCGGTTGGCTGAAGGCGCACGCTTGACCCTCGCATGGCCGACCCCGAACTGAAGCCGCGCTTCGACGAGGTGTCCGCGCTCGGGCCGCACGGCTTCACGCGCGTCGCCTACGTCGAGTGGGGCGAACCGGACGCCGAGCAGGTCGTCATCTGCGTGCACGGCCTTACGCGCAACAGCCGCGACTTCGACTATCTCGCGCGGCGCCTCGCGCACCGGGGGCTGCGCGTGATCGCGCCCGACCTTCCCGGACGCGGCAAGAGCCAGTGGGTCACGCCGCCCACGGACTACGCCACGCCGCTCTACATGGCCGTCGCTGCCGCGGTGATCGCGAGGAGCGGGGCGAAGGCGGTCGACTGGGTCGGCACCTCGCTGGGCGGCCACGTCGGCATGGAGGTGGCCGCGATGGCCAACACCCCGATCCGCCGCCTCGTCCTCAACGATTTCGGCGCGCGCGTGGCCGGCATCGCGCTGCAGCGCATCGGCTCGTACCTGCGCATGAAGAGGCGCTTCTCCGACGTGAAGGAGCTGGAGACGCACCTGCGCACCATCCACCAGCCCTTTGGCAAGCTGACCGACGCGCAGTGGCAGCACATCGCCGAGCACAGCGCGGAGAAGACGGAGGACGGTGACGTGCGCCAGCACTACGATCCGGGCATCGGCCGCGCCTTCTCGTGGCCGCTGATGGTGGACATCTCGCTCTGGGACGTCTGGGAAAAGGTCGCCTGCCCGGTGATGATCCTGCGCGGGGAGGATTCGGACTTGCTGCATGCGTCGACGGTGCGCGAGATGCAAAGGCGCGGCATCGCCGGCAAGAATGGGCTGGTGCGCCAGGTCGAGGTGCGCGGAGTAGGGCACGCACCGGCGCTGATGAGCGATTCGCAGATCACGCTCATCGAGGACTTCCTCGCCGACGAGAAGGCGACCAACAAGGCCCTCAAGGTCGCCGGACTCAAGTGAAGAACAAGATCGTGCCGGCCGCGGACGCCATCGCCATCATCCACGATGGCGACACGATCGCGTTCTCCGGTTTCGTCGGCACGGGAACGCCCGACGAGCTGATCGACGCGCTGGAGAAGCGTTTCCTCGAGACGGGACATCCGCGCGACCTCACGCTCGTCTTCGCCGCGGCGCCCGGCGACGGCAAGGACCGCGGCTTGAACAAGCTCGCCCACAAGGGCCTCGTGAAGCGCGTGGTCGGCGGCCACTGGTCGCTGGTGCCCAAGCTGGGCGCGATGGCGGTCGCCAACGAGATCGAGGCCTACAACCTGCCGCTCGGAGTGATCAGCCATCTCTTTCGCGACATCGGCGCGCACCGCGCAGGCGCCGTCACCAAGGTGGGCCTGCGCACCTTCGTCGATCCGCGCCTGGGCGGCGGGCGCCTCAACTCATGCACCCGGGACGCTCTGGTGCGCGTGATGCAGATCGAGGGCGAGGAGTGGCTCTTTTACAAGGCCTTCCCGATCACGGTCGCCTTCCTGCGCGGCACGACGTCGGATTCCGCCGGAAACATCACCATGGAGCACGAGGCGCTCGTGCTCGACAACCTTGCCATCGCGACGGCGGCGAAGAACTCCGGCGGCTTCGTGATCGTGCAGGTTGAGCGGGTCTGCGCCCATGGCGCTCTGCATCCCCGGCAGGTCGTCGTGCCCGGAATCATGGTGGATTGCGCGGTGATCTCGCAGCCGCACAACCACCACCAGACCTACGGCACCGCATACAGCCCCGCATTCGCCGGGGAGTACCGCGTCGCGCTAGACATGCTCGCGCCGATGCCCCTTGACGAGCGCAAGGTGATCGCGCGGCGCGCGGCTTTCGAGCTGCCGATGGGTGGCGTCGTGAACCTCGGCATCGGCATGCCGGAGGGCGTGGCCGCCGTCGCCAACGAGGAGCGGGTGTTGAGCCACCTCACGCTCACCGCGGAACCCGGGGTGATCGGCGGGGTGCCGCAGTCGGGCCTCGACTTCGGCGCGGCGGTGAATACCGAGGCCGTGATCCACCAGAACCAGCAATTCGACTTCTACGACGGCGGCGGGCTCGACATGGCATGCCTGGGCA
>JBBRQA010000062.1:0-17336 GCA_038227085.1 Burkholderiales bacterium
ATCGAGCGCGTCGCGGCACTTATCGCGAGCCTGCGGGGCAAGCTCGCCATGGTCGTGATCGAGCACGACATGCGCTTTCTCTTCGCCGTCGCCGATCGCATTTCGGTAGTGCACTGGGGACAGGTGATCGCGACGGGGACGCCGCAGGAGCTCCGCGCGAACCCGTGGGTGCGACGCTCCGCCCTGGCCGCGGAGGGCGCGCGTTGATCCTGGAGATCGCCGGCATCGATGCCTTCTACGGCGAAACGCAGGCTCTCTTTGGCGCGTCTCTCGTTGTTGCCGCAGGGGAGGTCGTGGCGCTCCTGGGCGCCAACGGCGCAGGCAAGACGACCACATTGCGTTCGGTGCTCGGACTCACGCGCGCGCGCGCGGGGCGCATCCGCTTCGACGGTCGGGACGTCACCCACGCGGCGACTCACGTCATCGCGCGCGCTGGCGTGGGCTGGGTGCCGGACGACCGTCGCGTTTTCCCGGCGCTCACGGTGGCGCGCAACCTCGCCATCGCGGTGAAGCGCACGCGCTTTCGGCCGTGGACGATGAAAGAGTGCTTCGAGGTTTTCTCGGCCCTCGAGCACCTGCTCGGACGCGAATGCGAAAACCTGTCGGGCGGCGAGATGCAGATGGTCGCGATCGCACGCGTGCTCCTGGGCTCGCCGGGACTGGTGCTCCTCGACGAGCCGAGCCAGGGCTTGGCCCCCAAGGTGGTGCAGGACGTGATGCGGGTGATCCGCCGCCTGAAGGAGGAAGGCGTCGCGGTGCTGATCGTCGAACAGAATGTGGCGACGGCGCTCGAGGTGGCGGACCGCGCCTATGTGCTCGATCGCGGCAAGATCGCGTACGCGGGCGGCGCCGGCGCGCTTCGCGACAACGCCGCGTTGCGCGGCAGGCTTCTCGGCTCATGACCGGCCTCCTGCGAGTCGAGGGTCTTCGCAAGGTCTACACGCGCGCGACCTTCGACCGCACGCCCTCCTTCACCCTCGAGGCCGATTTCGCGCTCGACGATCCGGCCATCGTCGGGGTCCTCGGCCCCAACGGTTCGGGCAAGACCACGCTCTTCGAGCTCATCACGGGTAGCAACCGGCCTACGGCGGGGCGCGTGCTGTGCTCCGGCCAGGACATCCACCGGGTGCGCTACGGCGAGCGCTCGCGCATGGCCATGCACTACCACCAGTCGTACCAGGTGCGCGCATTCCGCAAGACGAGGCCCGCGTTCATGCTTGAGCGCGCGACCTGCGCCGCGCCGATCGTCCACCTATTCGACGAGCCGCAACTCACCCTCCAGGACGGCTATATCGGCTTCATGCTCGATTTCTTCCGCAAATTGCGCGGTGACGGCAAGCTCGTATTCGTCTGCCTGCATCCCCAGGAGCCGTACCACCTCGAGCTTCTCGGGGACCTCTGCGAGCGATTCATATTCGTCCAGCACGGCCGTCTCGTGCACTCATCGACCCTGGGAGGCCTGGCGGCCCAGCCCGGATTCGAGCAGTACCTGGGAAAAGTCGGCATTCGCGGGGCGTAATTCGCGAGTTGTAGCCGCGCCCGTGCGGCCCCAGAATGGGCGCCCATGCTCCGTTTCGCCCAAGTCGCGCTCCTTCTCTGCCTCGCCGCCAGCGGCGCCGCCGTGGGCGTGCCCATGGTGAGCTCGGGTAACCATCACAGCGTCGCGTTGCACGCCGACGGCACCGTACGCACCTGGGGGGACGATTCCGCCGGCCAGCTCGGGCTCGGCAGGACCTTGCTCGCCACCGCCCCCGCCACGGTCCTCGGCCTCTCCAATGTGCTCCAGGTAAGCTCTGGACAGAATCACGTCGTCGCCTTGCTGCGTGACGGCACCGTGTGGGCCTGGGGCCTCAACAGCCTCGGCCAGCTCGGCGATGGCACCACCACCAACCGGTCGACGCCAGCCGCGGTCCCAGGCCTCGACGCGGTCAAGGCCATTTCGGCGGGCACCGGCCATACGCTCGCATTGAAGGCCGACGGCAGCGTCTGGTCTTGGGGGGTGAATTATCACGGCGAGCTCGGTTACGAGGAGAGCCAGTTGCGCCCCGTGCGTATCGCAGGCCTCCCGGAGATCGTGCAGGTCTCCGCGGGCGGGGCCCACAGTCTCGCGCTGGCGCGCGACGGGACTATCTGGGGCTGGGGCGAAAACGATCGCGGCCAGCTCGGTGATGGCACGAGGACCGAGCAGTACACCGGCCGATCGCAGCCGCGGCCCGTGGTCGGAGTCAGCGGCATGGCCGTCATCGCGGCAGGAGGCGTGCACAGCGTTGCCGCCACCGTGAGCGGGCTGGTCTACGCGTGGGGCGGCAACGACAGCGGCCAGCTGGGCGACCCCACGATAGCGGATAGCCCCATGCCGCTCCCCGTGCAGGGACTTTCCGGGGTGACCGCGCTCGCGGCGGGCGACAGCCACACGCTCGCGTTGTCGATCGATCACACCGTACGCGCCTGGGGCAGCGGATACTCCGGCGAGCTCGGCGACGACCGCGCTGCTCCGTCGCCCGCGCCGGTGCGAGTCGCGAACCTCGCCAACGTCGATGGGATCGCCGCGGGTATCTTCTTTTCGGTGGCGCGCACCAGCGACGGCGCGGTGTGGGCCTGGGGGCAGAACGAGCGGGGACAGCTGGGCGACGGCACGACGCAGAATAGATATAGCCCACAACGAGTGAGCGGGCTTCCGGTGGTCGCATCCGTAGCGGCAGGCGGCTCTCACGCCTACGCCGGGTCGAGCGACGGGCACGTGTACGCGTGGGGCGCCAACGATTTCGGCGAGCTGGGCGACGGCGTGCGGCCATTGCGCTCGACGCCGGCGCTCGTCCCCGGGGCCACGTCGATCAACGCGATCGCGGGCGGAGGCACGCATACGCTCGCCCTCAAGTCCGACGGTACGGTGCTCGCATGGGGCGCGAACTGGAGCGGCCAGCTGGGCGATGGAACCCGCGGACCGCGCTCCACTCCCGGCCCGGTGTCAGGGATTTCCGGCGTGAGCCAGATTTCCGCCGGTTACTTCTCTTCCGCCGCACGCAAGTCGGACGGCACGGTCTGGACCTGGGGCTACAACTACCAGGGTCTCCTCGGCCTGGGGGACACGGACGGGCGCGACACTCCGAGCCAGGTCCCGGGCCTCACGGGTATCGCGTCGATTTCCATGGGGCCGTCTCATTCGCTCGCGATCGCGGGCGACGGGACCGTGCGCGCCTGGGGAGCCAACGGCAACGGCGAAGTCGGCGACGGCACGACCATCGATCGGCATTCACCGGTGATGGTCGCGGGGCTCGACCACGTGAAGGCGGTTGCCGCCGGCGGGGGCCATTCGCTCGCGTTGAAGAACGACGGTACCGTCTGGGCATGGGGTCAGAACTACTCGGGCGAGCTGGGTGACGGCACCAACACGCCGCGCGCGACGCCTGCGATCGTTCCCGGATTGGGCGGCGTCTCGGCGATCGCCGCGGGAGACTCGTTCTCTTTCGCATTGAAAGGCGACGGCACCATCGTCGCCTGGGGCGCCGACTGGGACGGACAGCTGGGCGATGGCACCGGCTACTCGCAGACGAGCCCGGTCCCGGTAGCGCGCTTGCGCGACATCGCCATGGTGAGCGGCGGCGGCAGCGGAGCGATGGCGTTGAAGCGCGACGGCACCGTTTCCTCGTGGGGAAACAACATCGACGGGCGCCTGGGCGACGGCACCTTCGTCGACCGCGGCGCGCCGGTCACGGTGTTGCGCGAAGACGGCGCCGGCACGCTCGAGGCCAACGACTGGTTCCTCGATCTCGAGCCGGGCATTTCGAAGACCATCGCCTCGGATCTGCTGCCCGTGTTCCTCGTCGTCGCGACCAATGCGGCGGGGCAGGTGACGGCGAGCGTCAAGTTCCGCGGCCAGGACGTGGGCACCAGTGCCAGCGTGTTCACGTTCGCGATCGCGCCCGCGTCGGTCGTGAAGCGTGGAGAGGCGAAAGACGCAGTCCACTACGGAATCGCGAAGCGCGCCGACGGAACCAAGGATACTTCCGTCGCGTGCGTGCTCGCCCAGCTGAACGCGTCGGGCCAGCTGCAGCAGGTGTCGGCCTCCACCCTGCTGGCGTACGCGACCGGCGTGCTTTCCGCGCAAGGCCAGGCGGTGACGATCCTCAACGGCGTTTCCGCCGCGAACGCCGCGGGCGCCACGTTCTTCGTGGGCTACGGCGCCAACGGATCGGCCATGATCGACAATGGCCTCAACCGCAGCGCGGTGACCGTGCCCGGCGCCGTGACCTGCCAGCCGCAGGCGCCGCAGACCGGCTGGTGGTGGAATCCGCTCGAGGGTGGGCGCGGCTTCTCCATCGAAGTGCAGGGCAACCACCTCTTCTTCGCGGCGTTCCACTACGACGTCTCGGGGCGCGCGACCTGGAACGTCTCTCCCGGAGTCACTTCCCTCGACGGCTCGTATTTCGCGAGCGACCTTTACTTCGTGAGCGGCGGCCAGACGCTGGGCGGCGCGTATCGCACGGGCAATGCGGTCAAGGCGGGCGCCATCACGCTCGTCTTCAACGACGCGGCGCACGGCACCATGATCTGGCCCGGCGGCGCGGTGCCGATCGAGCGCATGAACCTCGTTCCCAAAGGCCTTTCCGCGGCGCCGAAAGCCAACCAGCCCGAGAGCGGGTGGTGGTGGAACCCGCAGGAGAGCGGCCGCGGCTTCTTCATCGAGTGGCAGGGCGACTTCGCCGACCTCGCCGGATACATGTACGACGACGCGGGCAACCCCGTGTGGTACATCGCCGCCTATCCGACGCCGGACATCCGGCGATTCGCGGGGGCGTGGTGGACCTTCGCCAACGGCCAAGCGATGGGCGGCGCCTACAAGCCGCCGATCCAGACCAGCAACAACTTCGCGCCGGTGACCGTGCAGTTCTCGGGGCCCGACACGGCGATCATGACGCTCCCGAACGGCAGGACCACGACGCTCACCAGACAACGCTTCTGACGGACGCACGCCCCTTCCAGGGACAATAACAATGACAATTCGCCGCCTCCTCGCACTCCTCGCCACCGCCGCTTCGCCGGCCTTCGCCGCGCCCGCTGCGGAAATCTTCAGCCTCGAGGGCAAGGGCGAGTTCCGCGAGGCGCGCGAGCTCACCTGGAAACCGGTGTCGGTGAAGCTGTCGCTCTTCCCGACCAACTACGTGCGCACGCTCGAGCAGAGCAAGATGGCGATCCTGTTCGCCGACCGCACGCAGATGCGCCTCGGGCAGAACAGCGTGATGCAGATCAAGGAGGTCGCGGCCGGCCCCGACACCAAGACCATCATCAACCTCAACCAGGGGCGCAGCTGGACGCAGTCGAAGACCACTCCCAAGGGCCTGATCATGGAGACGCCTTCGGCGCTGGCGGCGATCCGAGGCACCGATTGGGAGATGGTGGTGGACGAGGACGGGCGCGCGACGCTCTCCGTCTTCAGCGGCGAGGTCGAGTTCTACAACGATTTCGGCACCGTGATCGTGCATCCGGACGAGCAGGCGCGCGCGGAGCGCGGCAAGGCGCCGGTGAAGCTCCAGGTGCAAGTCTCGCGCGAGCGCGTGCAGTGGGTGTCCTCCTTCACAGTGGACACGCATCGTTATGTCGAATTTCGCAAGGGCGCGACCGGCGATCTGGCGGAGGCCGCGGCGCTGGTTCGCGCCCAGCGCCTCGGCGACGCCTACGCGAAGTTGCAGGCGGTCACGGCGGCTGCCGCCCCCCCGGCGGTCGCCTTCCTGCTCCTCGCCGATTTCGAAATCTATCGCGGGGATGCCGCGAAAGCGAATGGAATCCTCGTGAAGGCCTCCGCTCGCTTCCCTGCCGACGAGCGCTTCGACGCGGCGCTCGCACGCACCGCGCTCCTAGCCGACGATGCCGAGGGTGCGTACGCCCACGCGCGCGCGGCACTTGCCAAGCGTGGCGCTTCGGCGGAAGCATGGATCGCATTGGGCGACGTCGAGCGCCGCCAGGGCCGCGCGCACGAGGCGCTCGCCGCTTACGCGAAGGCGGTCGAGGCTTCTCACGACGATGCGCGCGCGTGGTTCGGCCTGGGCGTGGTCGAGAGCGAGCGCGAGAACGTGAAGCGCGCGCGTGCCGACCTCACCAACTCGATCCGGCTCGACGACACCGACGCCGGCTATCGCGCGGAGCTGGGCACGCTCGAAGGCTTCGCCGGCAACCTCGCGCTCGGCCGCGACGAGCTCGGCAAGGCGATCGCGATGCAGGGCGACAACTATGTCGCGCTCACCGGCCTGGGCGTGCTCGAGCTGAAGGCGGGCAACGTGGGCGCCGCGCTGGAAGCGCTGCTGCAGGCGAGCCTCGTGGAGCCGCGCTATGCGCGCGCCCACGTCTATCTCGCCGCGGCGTACTACCAGGCGGGCCGCGACGAAGCGGCGATCGCGGAGCTCGCGCGCGCGACCGAGACGGATCCGAAGGACCCGCTGCCCTACCTCCTGATGAGCATCATCCGCCTCGACCGCATCGAGCCTGGCCATGCCGTCGCCGACGCGCAGCAGGCGCTCGCGCGCATTCCCTTCCTCAAGTCGCTTAACCAGGTGGCGGACAACCAGAAGGGTGTCGCCAACGTGGGCAGCCCGCTCGCCTTCATGGGGCTCGAGGCGTGGGCGCGCAGTACGGCGCACGAGTCCTACCTGCCGTTCTGGGGCGGGAGCCACCTCTTCCTCGCCGATCGCTACGCGGGCGATTTCGACCGGCGCTCCGAGCTGATGCAGGGCTTCATCACCGATCCCATGGTGTTCGGCGCGTCGAACCGTTTCCAGTCGCTGCTCGGCGAGCCGGGCCACCACGGCACCCTCTCGATGCGCGCGAATACGAGCGACGACCTGCGCCTCTTCGAGCCGGTGATCACACTCAACGGATACGATGTCGCGCGCGTGCCGGCCGCCTATTTCTTCGAGGCCGTCGATACGCGCATCGATCCGCGCAACGTCGCCATCGATGCCCGCGCACGCAGTTACACGGCCGCGGTGGGCGCCAAGCCCAGCTACGAGCTGGGGGTGTTCGTCTACGCGAATCGCCTCTCGGTGGATGCGGACTTCGGCAGCCGCGATAGCATTTTCACGCAGGTGGGAGGCACGGCCACGCGCGTGGACGCCGGCGCGCGCTACGCGTTCGACGCGCAGTCGAGCCTGTGGATCAAGGCCGGCGCGAGCGTCCAGGACTCCACCGTCGATGGCAGCAACGCATTCCTCGCGGGGGGCACGCCGCTCACTGCGCGTTCGCATTTCACCACCAAGCCGCGCGCCAACGACGTGGCGCTGCGCCATACGTTCCTGCGCGGCGACGCTCTCGAGGTGTCCTGGGGCGCGGAGTGGTCGCACGTGAAGACGCCCAAGTTCCTGGTGCGCGATTCGGTATATCACTTCGATTCGTCGACCTTCACGCAGGAAAGCCTCGACCAGACCGACCACGACCGCTCGCGCACCGCCTACGCCATGGTCCGGTGGGGCGGCCCCGCGTTGCGCGTGGATGCCGGGCTCGCATGGAGCGACTACACCAAGGATCGCGACGTCCTCGCGCACGTGGCGAGCGGCGACGTGCCGCTGGGCGAGTCTTTCTCGCGGCGCAAGGCCGATCCGATGCTTGGAATCACGTGGCGGATGACGCCTGCGATGCTGGCGCGCGCCGCATGCCGCCGCTGGGCGCGCCCCGCGTCCCTCGACACTCTTGCGCCCATCGCCGTGGCGGGCGTGCCCCTCGACGACCAGCTGGTCTTCGCCGGGGGCATCCTCGAGCAATGCCGCGGCCAGTGGGAGTGGATGGCCTCGGAGCGCACTTTCGCCACCGTGTTCGCCGAGCGCGTGCGCGTGCACAACCTCGTTTCTCCGCTGGACGGCGTGCAGAACACCGGCGCCGACTCGACCAACCTGGAGCGACTTCGCAACCGCGCGATCAGCGCGCCGCCCAAGCCTGACCTCCTCGAGGACATCCCGGTGTACGGCGAGGGCGTCGCGCGCCGCGCGGGCTTCACCGTGGAGCACATCGTCACGCCCCGCATCGGCGTGCGCGCGCACTACACGTTTGCGGATAGCGAGAATACGGCGAGCACCTTCGGAGGGCGCCTCATACCCTATCTCGCGCGCCACAACGTGAACCTGGGCCTGACCTGGGCGCCGGGATGGAGGACTTTTGTCACGGCGCAGGCGGTGTATCGCAGCGAGCGCTTCGCCGACGAGGCCAACCTCGCGCGCCTGCCGCCGGGCTGGGACGCGCAGCTCAACGTCTACGTCGAGACCAACGACAAGCGCTGGGCCGTCGAGGCGTACGCAGCCAATCTCCTCAAGAAGGAAGCTTCGGACCTTTTCGGTATAGTCGTGAGCTACCGGTTCTGAGGGCGCGCCGTAGCGCGGCGCGACGCGGATGAAGCTCGTCGAGCGCAGCACCGAGTTGCCCGTGAAGCACCTCGCCGCACTCGCGGCGTGCGTGGCGCTCGTCCTCGTCTCGCTCTCGTTCACCCGGACCTGGCGCATCCTTGAGAGGAAAGGCTTCGACGTGCTGACCGCGATCGAGGCTCCGTCCGCCTCGAGCCTGCCGATCACCATCGTCGGCATCGACGAAGCATCCTTGAGCGACATCGGGCTGCAATGGCCTTGGCCGCGCACCTATCACGCGAAGCTCGTGGACCAGCTCGTGAAAGGGGGCGCCCTGGTCATTGCCTTCGATGTGCTGATGCCCGAGGCGTCCAACGCCGACGAGGACGCGGCACTCGCGAAGGCCATATCGCGCGCGGGCAACGTCGTGTTCGCCGCGGACCTCGTATACCAGGAGTCCGCCCATTCGCGTCAGTGGCTGCGTGTGGAGCCGCTGAACATGTTCACGGAGGCCGGAGCCGCCAACGGCTTCGCCACGGTGATTCCCGGGCCCGACGGCGTGTTGCGCGACATGCCGCTCGGCCCGGATGCCTTCTGGCGCATGATCGTGAAACGCGCCAACGACCGCCAGCCGGGGCTTCTGCGCCTCACCGAGCCCCCCAAGGACGCGATGATCAGCTACGTGGGGCCGGACCACACTTTTCCCTACGTCTCTTACTACCAGGCGCTCGAGGCGGACACCATGCTGCCGCCGGACGCGTTCCGCGACCAGATCGTGCTGGTGGGGCGCGACCTGAAGGCGAACACCGATGCGCGCATGGCGCAAGGCGACCTGTTCGATACGCCCTTCACGCTGCGTACGGGCTGGCGCACTCCCGGCGTCGAAATCCACGCCAACATCCTCGAGACCGCGCTGCGCGGCACCGCGACCGCGCCCGCCCCGCGCGCCTGGAACATCGCATTACTCCTGTTGGTCACGGTGCTGTCGGCGTGGATGATGCGGCGCTGGCGGCCGCTACTGAGTGGCCTGGTGGCGCTCTGCATCGTGACCGCGATCGCCGCCCTCGACTGGGCCCTTTTCACGCGCATGAACCTGTGGCTGCCGGTGATCGCATCGATGTCGAGCGCCGCGGCGGTGTACCTCTCGGTGGGCGGCGTGGCTTGGTTCACCGAGCGCCGGCGGCGCAGCGAGATGCGGCGCGCTTTCTCGCTCTACGTGTCTCCGGAAGTGGTGGACCACGTGATGGCCAATCCGCAGCGCCTCGCCCTCGGCGGCGAGCGGCGCGAGGTGACGCTGCTGTTCACCGACCTGGCGGGCTTCACCACCTTCAGCGAGGAGCTGGGCGCGGAGCAGGTGACGCGCGTGCTGAACGTCCACTTCTCGCGCGCCACCGCGATCATCAAGCGGCACAACGGAACCGTGAACCGATTCATCGGCGACGCGATCATGGCGATGTGGGGCGCGCCGCTCGAGGACGACAAGCAGGCGATCCACGCCTGCCTCGCCGCGTGCGAGATGCAGGCGGACATGGTCGAGTTGAGGAAGGAGTTCAAGGCCGAGGGGCTCCCGGAGATCCGCATGCGCGTGGGCATCCACTCATGCACCGCGGTGATCGGCAACCTGGGGTCGTCGGACCGCTTCGACTACACCGCCATCGGCGACGGCGTGAACCTCGCCGCGCGCCTCGAGGGGGTGAACAAGCTCTACCACACCGGGATCCTCATCAGCGGCGAGACGGCCTCCCGCCTGGAGGGCGCGGTTCAGGTGCGCCTGGTCGACCGCGTGATCGTGAAGGGCAAGTCGGAGCCCGTGGACATCTTCACGCCTTGCTCCGATGCGCTCGTGGTCGAGCTGAGCGCCAGGGCGATCGCTGCCTATCGCGCGCGCCGCTGGGAAGAAAGCGAGCTCCTCTGGCGCGAGATCCTGCGCCACGCGCCCGACGACACGATCGCCGCCCTCTACCTCGAGCGCATCCAGCGCCTGCGCGTCACCGCGCCGGAGGAAAACTGGGAAGGGGCAGTGGAGCTGGAGAAGCTCTAGCCTGGGTCCGCCGCGGGTTTTGCCGCTATGGAGTGCAATCCAGGTACAGCGAGCGGTGCTCGTTGGCCGAGGCCGTCTTGGGGACCGAGCCGCACACGTAGGTAATTTCCAGCGACTTGCGGTCGCTCGGCGCTGGGTCGCCACAGATGTCGTTGGTGACGTCGAGGGACGCGGTCTGGCGGCCCTGCGCGCGGCTGCGGGCCCAGCGCGTCGCGTCGCAGATCCTGTTGCCCGAGCCATAGACCGCGCGCGTGATGGTGATCGGTCCAGTGGAGCGCGGCGGCGCTGGCGGGGGCCCGGGCGGGGCGATCATCGGCGGCCCGCCGCGCTCGCCCAGCGCCTTCTGGTAACCGCGCGAGAACCCGTCATCGAAGCCCGCCTTGTATCCCTGGCGGAAAGCCTCGCTGTTCCCCATGTTGGGGACATCATCACCGTCACCTGCAAATGCGGGTGTGACCGACATAACGCCCGCCGCCAGGAACAAACGGGAAGTCCATCTGCGTTCGCCTGCGTTCATCGGCGGATTCCTTGCAAGTGATTTTCAGGCGCCACGCAGGTGCCAGGCTTTTGGCCGCGTGAAGGTTTCGATGCCATAGGTGGAAAGGGTAAGCCCGATCCCCGAATTCCCCACCCCCGACCATGGCAGCCGGGGGCTCACTCGATCGCAGCAGTTCCAATACACGGAGCCGCTGTGCACCTCCGCGAGGATGCGCTCGGCGCGCTTGCGGTCGTTGGTGTAGACCCCCGCGGTGAGGCCGTACTCCGTGTCGTTCATGAGCTTCACCGCCTCACCGTCGTTCTTCACCGGCATGAGGCCGATCACCGGGCCGAAGCTCTCGTCGCGCATCACGTCCATGGCGTGGCTCACGTCCACCAGCACCGTGGGCTCGAACCAGTTGCCCCTTGCCTTGACGCGCTCCCCGCCGGCGAGCACTTTCGCGCCCTTCTTGCGCGCGTCCTTCACCTGCGCCTCCAGCACCTTCAACTGTGGCGCGCGCGTGAGCGGCCCGATGTAGGTCTGATCGTCGAAAGGATCGCCGCGCCTGAAGCCCTTCACCTCGGCCACGAACGCATCGACGAAAGGCTTGAACACCTTCTCGTTCACGTAGATGCGCTCCACCGAGCAGCAGCTTTGCCCGGTGTTGTAGAAGGCGCCATCCGCGATGCCCGCCGCGGCCTTCGCGACGTCCACGTCCTCGCAGACGTAGACCGGATCCTTGCCGCCCAGCTCGAGCTGCAGCTTGACCATGCGCCCGCGCACGGCCGCGGCGATGCGCTGGCCGGTTGCGAGGGATCCGGTGAAGAACACCCCGTCGACCGGTTGCTTGAGAAGTGCCGCGCCGACGTCGCTCGCGCCGATCAGCGGGATGAACACGTCCTCGGGGATGCCCGACTCGTGCAGGAGGCGCGCGATCTCGATCCCCGTGAGGGAGGCGAATTCGGAAGGCTTGTAGAGCACGGCATTGCCCGCGAGGAGCGCCGGCACGAACACGTTCGCACCCACGAACCACGGGTAGTTCCACGCGGAGATGTTGGCCACGACGCCGAGCGGCTCGTGGGAGATCTTCTCCTCCATGGAGTTGTGCACGTCGAGGGAGACCTTCTCTGGCTTGAGCGTCTTCGCGGTCTCGGCGAGGAAGAAGTCGATGCGCGGCAAGAGGCCCTTCAATTCGTTGCGCGATTGCGAGATGGGCTTGCCGACCTCGGTGGTGAGCACCTTCGCGAGCTTCTCGGTTTCGGCCACCACGCGCTCGCGGAACGTGGCGATCGCGGCGAGGCGCTTCTTCAAGGGGGTGGCGGCCCAACCCGGCTGCGCCGCGCGGGCCTGCATGTACTTGGACTTGACGCTCTTCGCGTCGTCGCAAGCCAGGGTCGCCGCGACTTCTCCCGTCGCGGGATTGACGACCTTGAGCTTCACGCGGCCTTGATCGCCATCACCGGCGTCGCCTTTCCGGTGCGCTTGCGCAGCTCGCAGGCGGACAGGAAGGCGCGCAGGAGCGGGCGGCTGTCGATGAGCGAAGCGTCCTTCGGATCCATGAACTCCGGATGCCATTGCACGCCCACCACGAAGCTGTGGCCCTCCCAGCGGATCGCTTCGACGATGCCATCGGGCTCGCTCATCGCCTCGGGCACGAGACCCTCGCCGATCGCCTTGATCGCCTGGTGGTGGATCGTGTTCACGCGCTTCGTCTCTACGCCGGGATAGAGGCGCGAGAGCCATGTGTTGGGCAGGATGCGCATCTCGTGGAAGTGGTTCTCGTACTTGCCCTCGTCCCGATGGGAGCCCTTCGACTGGCATTGCGTCGCGATGTCCTGGTAGAGCTTGCCGCCGAGCGCCACATTGATCACCTGGTGGCCGCGGCAGATGCCGAACACGGGCTTGCCCTGTGTCACGAACTCGTGGAAGAGCTCGATCTCGTAGGCATCGCGGATCTCGTCGCCGGCCCACATCGGGTTGATCGGCGTCTCGCCATAGCTCTTGGGCGACATGTCCGCGCCGCCCTGCAGCAGCAGCCCGTCGAGCGCATCGACGTAATGCTTGATCTTGAGCGATTTGGGATAGTGCGGAGAGCTGAGGCTCATCTCCGGGATCATGAACGCGAGCACTTCGCCGGACATGATCCAGTTGGCGGCCGATTGCTCGAGGTACTGGACCGACTTGGTCGGCAGGAACGTGCGCGACGGGTCCGGGTAGAGCAGCCGGGCCGACAGGCCGATGCGGAGGGGTTCCATGGAATGTTCTCGCTTTCCCTATTCTATATCGGTAAATTGGGCGCCACCATGAAGCACCTCAGCGCGCTGGACGCGCTGTTTCTTCAGCTGGAGACGCCCGAGACGCCGATGCACGTCGGCAGCCTCATGCTCCTTGGAGGCTTCGGCGCTCGGAAGGATCCCTACAAGGCGATCCGCGCGCATACCGAGAAGCGCCTGCACTTGGCCCCGGTCTTCTCGCGCGTCGTGCGGTTCATGCCGCTCGACCTCGCGAGCCCCCTATGGATCGACGCGCCGCGCGTGGATCTCGACCATCACGTCAAGCGCCTCACGCTGCCCAGTCCGGGCACGCAGGCGCAACTCGAGGCCGCGGTGGCGAGGCTGCACGCGGGAATGCTCGACCGCGGCCGCCCGCTTTGGGAATTCACGGTGATCGATGGCCTGCAGACGGGCGGGGTCGGCTTCTACGCCAAGATCCATCACGCGGCGCTCGACGGGCAGGGCGGCATCGCGGTGGCGCAGGCGCTCCTCGACACGCAGAAGAAGCCGCGCGCCATGGCGGCGCCGCTCGCAACGCCCGCGCGCATGGCGCCTTCGGCCGCCAAGATGCTGGCCTCCGCGCTGCGCAATACGGTCGCCCAATACGGACGCATCCTGAAGGCCGTCCCCGTGATCGCGAAGGCGGCCGGAATGGCGGGCGCCGTGACTCTCCAGCCGAACGCACTGAAGAAGCGCGGCATCTCGCTCGCGCCGCGCAACCGGTTGAACGCCGCGATTTGCGGGGAGCGCCTGTTCGTCGCCCTGCAGATTCCGCTCGCCGAGGCCAGGGCGATCGCGCGCCACTACGACGCCAAGCTGAACGACGTGGTGCTCGCGGTGTGCGCCGGGGCGCTGCGCCGCCTCTTCGCGGGCGACCGCGGCGCGCTCGCCAAGCCGATGGTGGGCGCGGTGCCGTTGAGCCTGCGCGCGCAGGGCGACACCACGCAGGAGAACCAGGTCTCGATGATGCTGGTCGATCTCGCGAGCAATGTCGCCGACCCGGTAAAGCGCATGGCGGCGATCCGCGCGGCGTCCGCACGCGCCAAGACCATCGCCGGCAGCATGAAGGGCGCGATACCCACGGACCTTCCCTCGCTCGGCATCCCGTGGCTCATGGCGGCCATCACGCCGCTCTACCGCAAGGCGGTCGCCGCGCCGCGCATCCCTGCGATCGCCAACCTCGTGATCTCCAACGTCCCGGGCCCGCAGGTCACGCTCTACCTCGCGGGGGCAGAACTGAAGGCCTATTACCCGGTCTCAATCGTGACCCACGGCCTGGCCCTGAACGTGACGATCGTGAGCTACAACGGTTCCCTCGATGTCGGGTTGGTCGCGTGCAAGCGGGCGGTTCCGGACTTGCGTTCGTTCGCAAAGCACCTTACAAGTGCCCACAAAGAGCTTCTGAAGACAGTGAACACCCGCCGAACGGAGAAGCGATGAGCCGTGCGAGCTCGATCAAGGCCCCCGGGGCGATGCTCCTCGCCCTCGAAGGCCGCGCGCCCTGGGAATTCGGCGCGGCCGTCGCGGCCTTCCCGCTGCTGCGCTGCATGCCGCGCGGCGACGGCCATTCCGTCGTCGTCTTTCCCGGCCTCGCCGCGCCGGACATGAGCACGCTGCCGCTGCGCCTCTTCCTCTCGGCGAGCGGCTACCGGGCGCACGGCTGGGAGATGCGCTTCAACTTCGGGCCGCGCGCCGGCGTCCTCGAGCGCAGCCTCGAGCACGTGCGCAAGGTGCGCCGCGCCACGGGCCGCAAGGTGAGCCTCGTCGGCTGGAGCCTGGGTGGAGTGTTCGCACGCGAGATCGCCAAGCTTGTTCCCGAGGACGTGCGCTGCGTGATCACCATGGGCTCGCCCTTCACCGGCCCTCCGCGCGCCAACAATGTCTGGCGCCTCTACGAATTCGCAAGCGGCCATAAGCTCGACGACCACGAGGAGCTCGCGAGCGTGCGCGAGGCGCCGCCCGTGCCCACCACGTCCGTGTTCAGCCGCACCGACGGCATCGTCGCGTGGCCATGCTGCGTGCAGGAGCGCGCGAGATTGGCCGAGAGCATCGAGGTCACGGCGAGCCACATCGGCATGGGCATGAATCCGGTCACGTGGTACGCGGTCGCCGATCGCCTGGCGCAGCCCGAGTGGCGCTGGACGCCTTTCCACCGCGAGGGCTGGCGCCGGCACCTCTTCAACGACCCGTACCGTGCCGGCGATCCTGGCTGACCGCGTATCGCTGGAATACGAGTCGCTCGGCAACCCCGCCGATCCCGTGATCCTGTTGATCATGGGGCTCGGCATGCAGATGATCCTGTGGCCCGATGCCTTCTGCGCGATGCTCGTCGCGAAGGGGTTTCGCGTGGTGCGCTTCGACAATCGCGACGCGGGCCTGTCCACGCAGTTCGACCAGCTCGGCACTCCGCGACTGGGCCTCGAGACCCTGAAGTTCCTGTTGCGCATGCCGATGAAGGCGCCTTACCTCATCGGCGACATGGCGCGCGACACTGCCGGGCTCGTCGATGCCCTGGGCCTCGCGCGCGTACATGTGGTCGGTGCCTCGATGGGCGGCATGATCGGGCAGAACCTCGCCGCTGATTTCCCTGCCAAGTTGCTGACGCTCACCTCCATCATGTCCACCACGGGAAGCCGCAAGCTGCCGGGGCCGACCGCGAAGGCGCGGCGCGCGTTGATGATGCCTCCGGCGAAGCGCGGCGACATCGAGGGGGCGACGCGCCGCATGATGAACGTGCTGCGCGACATCGGCAGCGTCACCTACCCGTCCGAAGAGGGATACCTGCGCGGGCTTTGCGAGCGGCAAGTGAGGCGTGCGCACAATCCCGCGGCGGTCGCGCGCCAGCTCGTGGCGATCGCGGCGAGCGGCGACCGCACGAAGGTCGTTCGCCGCATCAAGGTGCCTACCCTCGTGATCCATGGCGACGAGGATCCGCTCGTGCGTCCCGCCTGCGGCGAGGAGACAGCGCGCGTGATCCGTGAAGGTGGCGGCAATGCCCGAGTGGAAATCATCCATGGCATGGGCCACGACCTGCCGGTGCCGCTGCTGCCTCGCCTCGCGGAGCTGGTCGCGGAACATTGCCGCGATCCCGCGCGGTCCTAGCTTTTGCGGTGCACGTCCACATACCTCAGCATCGCGCCAAGCTTCTCTTCCTTGTCGGGGTCGAAGCCACACGTGGCGCTGAATAGCTTAGGGTTTTCGTACGTGCCGAACAGCATGTCCCACCACACGATGTCACCGTAGTTGTTCTTGTGCCGCCCATACTGGTGGTGAATGCGATGCATCTCGGGACGCTGGAAGAAGTAGCCGACCCACCGCGGAGTGCGAACATTAGTGTGATAAAAGAACTCGCCCAGCGCCGTGCACGCGGTGTATACGGCGCCTGCCTCGAGGGAAAGTCCCAGAGTCGTGTAGACCAGCGCGGCCCCGATGATCGAGTTGACCATCATCTCAACGGGATGCTTGTAGAACGAAGTGATGAGCTCAATGCGCTGAGGGCTGTGGTGGATCTGGTGGAAGAAGAGCCAGAGGGCGTCGACCTCGTGGCGCCACCGATGCCACCAGTAGAAGACAAAGGTAGCGATGAAATAGGCGATCGCGCCTCCGGCCACGGCTGAGACATGGTCGGACAGATGCAAGAGCGACCAGGACGAAAGCCACTTCTCCCAAGTCACCCCCGCGAGGAGCACGATCCCAAGCTGGACGAAGTTCACGGCGACTACGCGCAGCGGCCAGGTGCGCACGCTGGGGAGGCGCCACCCGGGAGCCGCGCGCTCCAGGACCATGCACACGATTCCGACGGCGATAATGTAGCCGAGCATCGGGATTCTCCTTGCGGCTAGCGAATGGCGACGGAATGCGGAGCGAAAGTGTCGAAGTGGTGACGGTGTGAGCGGACGGCGCTCGCTGCGATGACGGCCCCCGCGGCGACGGCAAGAAGGTGTTTCAGCGTGTGTCCGCTCACGAATCCGACCGCATGGAAGATCGCGTGGTCCCCCAGCTCGGCGGCTTTGGCAATCGAGTAGAGGAGGATCGCGATGCCGAATGCGATGCGGCTCGCGCGCGGCGCGTTCGCGAAGTGCTGCCATAGCGGGATCAGGACGAGCGGCGCGCCCTGCAGGTGCAGATACGGACTGAGGTCGCCCGCGCCGCGCGCCTCGGTGAAGGACCACCAGAAAACGCTCGCGACTGCGATTGCCACCAGTGCGATCGGCATCCAA
>JBBRQA010000063.1:0-17318 GCA_038227085.1 Burkholderiales bacterium
GATCGCGGCGCCACCTGGCGGCGCGCCAAGTCGCCGCGCACGCCGATGCTCACCTCCGTCGATTTCCTCGACGACCAGCTCGGCATCGCGGTGGGACACGATTCGGCGATCCTCTCGACCTCCGACGGCGGCGAGAGCTGGACGCAGCGCTTCTCCGCGCCCGCCGAGGGCCGCCCGCTTCTCGACGTGCTGTTCGTGAAGAAGGATTTCGCGGTCGCGGTCGGGGCCTACGGCGCGTACTACGAGAGTGTGGACCGGGGCGCCACCTGGACCGCGCGCAAGATCATCGCCGACGACAAGCATTTCAACGCGATCCTCGAGCTGGGGGAGGGCAACCTCCTCATCCTGGGCGAGGCCGGCACCATCCTCACGTCGGTCGACTGGGGCAAGAGCTGGACGACGATCCCGTCGCCCTACAAGGGATCGTTCTTCGGCGCGCTGGTGACCGATGACGGCGCCGTGGTGGCGTTCGGCATGCGCGGGCGCATCTACCGCTCGAGCGACAAGGGCAAGAGCTGGAAGCAGGTCGACAACCCGTCGACCGCCACGTTGATCGGCGGCGAGAAGCTCCCCGACGGCGCGCTGGTGATCGCCGGGGCGGCCGGGACGGCCCTCGTGAGCCGCGACAACGGGCAGTCGTTCGTGCCGATCGCCACCGGGACCACCAAGTCCTTCTCCAAGCCGATCCTGGCCTCGGACGGCTCGGTGCTGTTGCTGGGCGAGGCGGGCGCGCGCGAAGTCGCGCTCCCCACGGTGCGCAAATGAGCCTCAAGGGATTCATCCAGTCGGTCTCCGCGGTGGTGTTCGACTACCGCAAGGCGTGGCTGGTCGTCTTCGCCATCCTCACCGCGCTCTTCGCGGCTTCGGCCTCGCGCCTCGCGGTGGACGCGGGATTCAACAAGATGGTGCCGTTGAGCCACCCGTACATGAAGGTCTACCGCGAGTACGAGAAGGTTTTCGGCGGCGCCAACCGCGTTGCGATCGCGCTGGTGCAGAAGGACGGCGACATCTTCAACAAGGAGTACATGGCCAAGCTGAAGGGCCTCACCGACGACGTGTTCCTGCTGAACGGCGTCGACCGCCCCACGGTGAAGTCGCTGTTCACGCCCAACACGCGCTTCATCGAGGTGATCGAGGAGGGGTTCTCGGGCGGAAACGTGATCCCCGCGACTTTCCAGGGAAGCGACGCCGACCTCGCGACGGTGCGCGCCAACGTGAACAAGTCCACCGAGGTGGGCCGCACCGTGGCCACCGATTTCACCGGCGCGCTGGTGAGCGCGGGGCTCCTCGAGATCGATCCGCAGACCGCCAGGCGCCTCAACTACTTCGACGTCGCCGCCAAGCTCGAGGAGCTGCGCGCCAAGTACCAGGGCGACAAGCACAGCGTGCACATCATCGGCTTCGCCAAGGCGATCGGCGATATCCGCGACGGCGCGCGCGGCGTGATCGTCTTTTTCGGCATCGCCTTCGTGATCACGCTCGCGCTCATGCTTTGGTTCGTGAAGGACGTGAAGCTCACGCTCGTGGCACTGGTGGTGGCGATGATGCCGGTGCTGTGGCTGCTCGGCACGCTGCCGATCCTCGGCTTCGGCATCGACCCGCTGTCGATCCTGGTGCCCTTCCTCATCTTCTCCATCGGCGTGTCGCACGCGGTGCAGATGACCAAGACCTGGGAGCGCGAGGTGATCTCGGGGGTCGACAGCCTCACCGCGGCGAAGCGCTCGTTCGCCAAGCTCTTCATCCCCGGCACGCTGGCGCTGCTCACCAACGTGCTCGGCTTCGCGGTGATCATGCTGATCCCGATCGACATCGTGCGCGAGCTCGGCATCACCGCCTCCCTCGGCGTCGCGTGGATGATCATCACCAACAAGATGCTGCTGCCGATCCTGCTGTCGCACATCGCGATGTCGAAATCCGCCGCGCAGACCGTGGCCTACCGGCAGAGCAAGGCGAATCGCATCTGGCGCGCGGCCTCGGGATGCGTCGCGAGGAAGCGGGCCACCGTCATCATCGGGATCGCGCTCGCGGTGCTCGCCGTGGGCCTCTACCAGGCGCACAAGCTCAAGGTAGGCGACTACGGCATCGGCGTGCCGGAGCTGCGCCCCGATTCGCGCTACAACCTCGACAGCGCGAAGATCGTCGAGAAGTTCGCGATCGGCGTGAACACGCTCGGCGTGGTGGCGCAGACCACCAACGTGCAGGGCGCGTGCACGCAGTACGACGTCATGAGCCTGATCGAGCGCTTCGACTGGTACATGCAGAATGTCCCCGGCACGCAGTCGGTGATCTCGCTGCCCGGCCTCGCCAAGATGGTGAACGCCGGCTTCAACGAGGGCAACATCAAGTGGCGCGCGCTCCCGCGCGACCCGCAGGTGATGGCGCAGTCGGTGACGCCCATCGACACCTCCACCGGCTTGCTGAATCCCGATTGCAGCGCGATGCAGGTGCTGGTCAACACCACCGACCAGCAGGGCGAGACCATCGCGGGCCTGGTGGCCGAGGTGAAGAGCTTCGCCGCCGCCAACCCGAGCGACAAGGTGCAGTTCAAGCTCGCCACCGGCAACGTGGGCGTGATGGCGGCCACCAACGAGGCGGTCGACAAGGCGCGTTGGGAGATGAACTTGTCGATTTTCGGCGCGCTCGCGGTGATGTGCATGATCACGTTCAGGAGCCTGCGCGCCACGCTCTGCATCCTGATCCCGCTCGCCATCGTGTCGGTGCTGTGCGAGGCGCTCATGCCCACGCTCGGCATCGGCCTCAAGGTCTCCACGCTGCCGGTGATAGCGCTCGGCGTGGGCGTGGGCGTCGACTACGCCATCTACCTCTACGATCGCATCGAGGTGCACCTCGAGGAGGGCAAGGCGCTCGCCGATTCCTTCTACGAGGCGCTGAACGAGCGCGGCACCGCGATGGTCTTCACCGCGATCACCATGACGATCGGCGTGGGCACGTGGGCCTTCTCCGCGCTCAAGTTCCAGGCCGACATGGGGATCCTCCTCGCCTTCATGTTCTTCCTGAACATGCTGGGTGCCCTCTTCCTGCTACCCGCGCTCGCGGCATTCCTGATCAAGCCGCATAAATGAGCCGTGCCCTGCTGTTCGCGGGCGCGCTGGTGATGGCGCTCGCGGTCGCCGCCGGGGCGGCCTCGTTGCACGCGGCAAAGTCCGCGGTGCACCCGGAAGCCGCGCGCCTGCTGCAGACCGCCGTTCTCTACCAGTTGATCCACGGCCTTGCCCTCGTCGTCGAGGGCACGCTCGCGCGCACCGCGCCGTCGAACCTCCTTGCGGCGGCGGGGATCCTGCACCTCGTCGGAGTCGTCGCCTTCAGCGGCTCCCTCTACGTGCTCGCGTTCTCCGGCGTGTCGCTGGGAGCCGTGGGACCCACGGGCGGCGCAGCCTTCATCGCGGGCTGGATCGCGCTGGCCGCACACGCGCTTCGGGGACGTTAGGCGCCGACCTGCACGGGGTCGCCCACGCGCACGCGCCCCGGCTTCACGGTGACGAGGTTCATGCCGAACATCACGCCGAATTCCGTGCTGTCGCGAAAGGTCGAGAGCGTGGCGAGCGGCTCGGGCCCCCGCACCTCGCCCGTAGCCTGGTCGGTGGTCGTCACCTGGCAGCGCCCGCACGGCTTGGCGCTCTTCAGCACAGCGTCGCCCATGTGGATCTCTTCCCAGCCATCCTCGGCGTACGCGTCGCTCCCCGAGACCACGAGGTTAGGCCGGAAACGGTTCATCGGCAGCGAGGCGTGGCCCTTCGCGAGGAGGCGTGCGTTGAGATCGGCCAGCGAGGCATCGCCGATGATGAGGTAGGCGAACGCGTCGGCGAAGCCCACTAGTCGATCTTCCGCGGTGAAGCGAATGGGCGAGACGCGCCGGGAGCTCTCCGGCATGTAGAGGAGCCGGCAGGCGAGCCCGAGGTATTCCGAGAGCCACGCGTCGGCATCGGCGCACGCCGCCACTGCATCCACCGGGTTGCCCCACACCTCGGCGCGAATCGCCGGCCCCGGCGGCGCCACCAGCGGCACCTCGACGCTCGACATGTCCGGCGCGGAAAGCGTCAGGGCGTCGGCGCCCAGCTCTGTCCACACCGTCGCCATCTTCGGGTGCGAGCGTTGGGTGAGCATCTCGCCGCCAGGTCCGACCACCATCCAGCGCCGGTCGTGCTCGAGCCCGCGCTCGGTGGCGTTCGCCGCGGCGAGCGCGATGCCCTTGAGGCCCTTCACGGGATAGACATTGAGCGCCGAGAGGGTGATCGCCACTGTGGAATCCGCCGTTGTGTTGAAAAGCGTCTAAGGGTACCTTAACCGGTTCGTCGAGCACGCCAAGGAGAGAACATGGCCCTCTGGGACAAGTTGATGGGTGAACTAGTCGACATCGTCGAATGGCTCGACGATTCCAAGGACACCCTCGCCTACCGCTTCGAGCGCTACCAGAACGAGATCAAGTACGGGGCCAAGCTCGTCGTGCGCGAGGGCCAGATGGCCGCCTTCATCAACGAGGGCAAGCTTGCCGACGTCTACAAGCCCGGCACCTACGATCTCACCACGCAGAACATGCCGATCCTGGCGACGCTGCGCGGCTGGAAATACGGCTTCAACAGTCCGTTCAAGGCCGAGGTGTATTTCATCTCCACGCGCAAGTTCACCGACCTGAAGTGGGGCACGCCCGGGCCCGCGATGATGCGCGACAAGGATTTCGGCATGGTGCGCGTCACGGCCTTCGGCATCTACGCGGTGCGCGCCAAGGACGCCGGCATCATCATCCGCGACCTGGTCGGCACCGACGCGCGCTTCACCACCGACGACATCCAGGAGAACCTGCGCGGCAAGATCGGCCTGCGCATCAAGGAGCTCATGCCCGAGCTCGGCATCCCGGTGATCGAGATGGAGGCGAAGGTCTCCGAGATGGGCGTCAAGCTGCGCGAGCGGCTTACGCCCGACTTCGAGGCGCTCGGCCTGGAGCTGTCCGAAGTGCAGGTGCAGGACATCGGCCTGCCGGAGGAAGTCGAGAAAGCGATCGACAAGCGCGGCGCCATCGCCGCCGTCGGCAACATGCAGGCCTATACGCAGTACGAGACGGCTTCGTCGATCCGCGATGCCGCCAACAATCCGGGTGGCGCCGCGGGCGCGGGCATCGGCCTGGGCGCGGGGCTCGCGATGGGCGCGCAGATGATGAACAACATGTCGGGCGCAGCCGCCGGCATGGCGGGCGGCTCCGCGCCACCGCCGATCCCCGGGGCGGTCGCATTCCACGTCGCCGTGGGCCAGAACCAGAGCGGGCCTTTCGATGTGGCCGCGTTGCAGCAGCAGGCCGCATCGGGGCAGCTCACGCGCAACTCGCTGGTGTGGAAGAACGGCATGGCGCAGTGGCTGAAGGCGGGCGACGTGCCCGAGCTGGCGCCGCTCTTCGCGAACGTTCCGCCACCCCTCCCGCAGTGACAGAGGTAGCGCCAACTTCGACGGGGGAGGGTGTCAATTTCATCAAGACCTTCCCCTGCACCGGCTGCGGGGCGAAGCTGTCCTTCAAGCCAGGCACGCGAGAGCTCAAGTGCGAGTTCTGCGGCACCGAGAACGCGATCGCCGAGGACGACGCGCGCATCGAGGAGCTCGACTTCGACACCTACCTCAAGGCGCTCGAAGGCAAGCAGGAGACCTTCGAGGAAGAGCACGTGCGCTGCGACAAGTGCGGCGCCGAGCAGAACCTCCCGGGCAATCTCTTCGCGTCGGCGTGCACCTTCTGCGGCGCCAACATCGTCTCGAAGAGCTACGCCAACCGGCGCATCAAGCCGAAATCGCTGGTGCCGTTCAAGATCGACCGGCGCCATGCGCAGGAGGAGTTCCGGCGCTGGGTGAAGGGGCTATGGCTCGCTCCCGGTGAGCTCAAGAAATATGCGCAGAGCGACGCGGGCGTCACCGGCACCTATATCCCGTTCTGGACCTACGATTGCCGCACTTCGAGCGACTACAGCGGCGAGCGCGGCGACAACTACTACACCACCGAGAGCTACTCCACGCGCAACTCCGCCGGCGAATCCGTCACCGAGACGCGCCGCGTGCAGCAGACCAAGTGGTCGCCCGCCTCGGGCCACGTCGACTGCTTCCACGACGACGTGCTGGTGCTCGCCTCGCAGTCGCTGCCGCAGGAGCTGCGCGGCGCGACGATGGAGTGGAACCTGAAGGAAGGGCTGGTCCCGTACCAGCCGGAATTCGTGAGCGGCTTCCGCGCCGAGGCCTACCAGATCGGCCTCAAGGACGCCTTCCCGCTCGCCAAGAAGCAGATCGATGCGCGCATCTATTCACTGGTGACGAAGGACATCGGCGGCGACCAGCAGCGCGTGCACGACATCTCGACCGCCTATAGCGAGACGCGTTTCAAGCACGTATTGCTGCCGGTCTGGATCTCCGCCTACCGCTTCCGCAACAAGACCTACCGGTTCCTCGTCAACGGCCAGACCGGGGAAGTCGCCGGGGAGAGCCCGCTCTCGTGGCAGCGCGTGACCCTCCTCGTGATCGCCGTGGTCGTCTTCTTCCTCATGGTGATCTGGCTGGGGAGCCACTGATAACCAGGGTCAGACCCCAACCGGGAGGAACGGGGGTCTGACCCTATGCCTGCTTCACCATGGTGTCGCCGTCGGACACTTCGAACTTGCCGGGCCCTTCGACGTTGAGCGTCTTCACCACGCCGTCGTCCACCAGCATCGAGAAGCGCTGGCAGCGCATGCCCATGCCGCGCGCGTTGAGGTCGAGCTCGAGGCCCAGCTTCTTCGTGTACTCGGCGCTGCCGTCGCCCATGAAGCGGATCTTGCCGCTGGCTTTCTGGTCGCGCGCCCAGGCGCCCATCACGAACGGATCGTTGGCGGCGAAGCACCACACCTCGTCCACGCCCTTGGCCTTGAGCGCGTCGATGTTCTTCAGGTAGCTCGGCACGTGCTTGGCGGAGCAGGTGGGCGTGAAGGCTCCCGGCAGGCCGAAGATCGCGATCTTCTTGCCCTTCACTTGGTCCTGCACCTTGAAGGTGTTGGGGCCGATGGTGCAGCCGTTGCCTTCGACTTCGATGAACTCCTGCACGGTTCCTTCGGGAAGCTTTTCACCGACCTTGATCGTCATGCTCTTCTCCTGTTGAGTGGGTGTTGCCGGAAAATCCTAGGGCGCGGTGACGGCGATGACGCGCCGGAAGCTGGCGAGCGCCATGCCCGCCGCGATGAAGGCGCCGCCGATGCCGCGGTTCACCCAGCGCAGCTGCTTCGGATCGCGCATGAGCCGCAGCACCTTCGCCGCGAGCGCGGTGTAGCCCATCATCACGACGAGGTCCACCGCGAACGTGGTCGACGCGAAGATGGCGTACTGGGCGAGCTGCGGGCGCGCGACCTCGATGAACTGCGGCAGGATCGCCGCGAAGAAGATGATGCCCTTGGGGTTGGTGGCGTTCACCCAGAAGCCGCGCATGAACACTTCGCGCGGCGTGTGCGCGTTGTCGTCGCGGTCCTCCTCGAAACCGCGCGGCGCCGCGCGCCAGGTGGCGACGCCGAGGTAGATGAGGTAGATCACGCCCAGCCATTTGACCGCGGTGAAGAGCATCTCGGAGGCGAGGAGGATCGTGCCCAGGCCGAAGGCCACCACGATCACCATCAGGACGTTGGCGACCTGCATGCCCACGCCATTCCAGAGACCCAGCCGGAAGCCGTGGTGCAGCCCGCTCGAGATGCTCGAGAAGACGCCCGGCCCGGGCGAGAGCGACAGGATGATGGTGGCGATGAAATAGGTGACCCAGACCGACAGCTCCATCAACGTCCCCGTTCGATGGCCCGCTTCGCGATCCGGTCGATGAGCGCCGGGGCGAGCAACTTGAGCCAGAGGCCTATTTTACCGCGAGCCGTCATGACCACTTCGCGCTCGCGGCGCTCGATCGCCTTCACGATGCGCCGCGCGCAATCCTCCACCCCCATCACCTCGCCTTCCTTCACGGGACTGATCGCGATGGGCTTGCCGTCGGGGCCGCTTGCGTTCTCGCGGATGCCGGTGGAGACGAAGCCGGGATAGATCATGGTGACGGTGACGCCGCTGCCGTCGAGCTCGATTCGCAGCGAATCGAAGAAGCCGCGCATCGCGTGCTTGCTCGCGCTGTAGCCGGTGCGCGTCGGCACGCCGACCATGCCGGCGAGGCTCGCCACGCCGACCAGGCGCCCGCGCGATTCGCGCAGGTGCGGCAGCGCGTGGCGCGTGCAATATACGGCGCCCATGTAGTTCACCTGCATGATGCGCTCGAGGATCGACATGTCCTCGATGTCCTCGAAGCGCGCCCACATGCTCACGCCCGCGTTGTTGACGAAGGTGTCGAGCCGCCCGAAGGCGAGCACCGCGCCGGCGACGATCGCCTGGCAGTCGCGCTCGTTGGCGACGTCGGCGCGCACGCACAGCACCGACGCTCCCGCCTTTCGGCAATCCTCCGCCACCGCTTCCAGCTCCCTCTCGTTTCTCGCCGCGAGCACCAGCCGCGCGCCCCTGGCCGCTAACTGCCGCGCGAGCTCAGCCCCGATACCCTTGGAAGCGCCGGTAATCGCAACGACGTTATCTTTCACGCTTTGGGTCACTTGTCGGTCTTCGGATCGGGGATGTGGTTGAAGGCGATGTGCAGCCCGCCCCGGTCGCGCGCCTTGTGCGCGCTCGCGAAGTACACCGCCTGCTTGCCGAAGCGCGCGTTCAGCTTGTCGAGCGCCGAGTAGAGGCTCTTCGACTTGTCCTCGGAAGCGAACAGCGACCCGGTGTGGTTCGCTTCGGAGACGAAGTCGGAATAGGCCATGCCCACCTGCAGGATGGCGCGCCGGTTCTTCGGGCGTCCGGCCCAGAGCTTGTCGAGCACGTGCAGGAAGGCCATGGTGTCCTGCGTGTCGACGAGCTTCATGTCCACGTCCCAGCGCGTGCCGTCCAGGTATTTAACGCCGATCGACATGCGCCCGGCGTAGAAGTCCGCCTTGCGCAGGCGCATCGCCGCCTTCTGCACCAGGCGATTGAGCACCGCGAAGGCCTGCTCGGGATTGCGGCTGTCGGGGCCGAGCACGCTGGAGTGCGAGATGGAGCTGGTCTCGTTTGCGCGCTCGTGCTGCTCCTCGCCGCGGATGCGGCTCCACATGATGTCGCCGCCCACCCCGCCCCAGATCGCGTGCAGCTCGTCGCGCGACATTCCGGCGAGGTCGCGCACGGTGCGGATGCCGCGGTCGTGCAGGCGCTTCTCCATCTGCTTGCCGACGCCGGACAGCGCGCGCACCTCGAGGGCGAAGAGCCGCTCGGGTAGCTCCGCTTGTTCGATAAGCACCAGGCCGTCGGGCTTCACCATGTCGGAGGCGGTCTTGGCGATGAAGGTGTTGGGGCCGATGCCGATCGAGGTGCGCAGGTATTCGCCGACCTGGCTCGCGAGCGTGGACTTGACGCGCAGCGCGATGTCGCGGGCGCGCGCGGGCTCGCGCCAGCGCCCGGTGAGCTCGCAATCCATCTCGTCGATGGAGAGCACGGCGCGCACCGGTACCACGGAGTCGACCACGGCGACGGCGCGGTGGTGGTAGTCGATGTAGATCTCGTGGCGCGCCACCACGAACTCGATTTCCGGGCAGAGGCGGCGTGCCTCGGCGACCTTGGTGCCGGTCTTCACGCCGAAGGTCTTGGCCTCGACGCTCGCGGCGATGCACACCGTAGTGTCGGCCAGCATCGGCACCACGCCCAGGGGCTTGCCGCGCAGGCGGGGCTCGACCTGCTGCTCGACCGACGCGAAATACGAGTTGAAGTCGACCAGGAGCGAGCGCAGTGTCACGGCCGCGGCATGGCGATGGGGCGGTTGGTCGCCTCCATGAACTTGCGGCGGAAGACGAGCGGATCGGCGATGTCGTGGAAGGGCGCCACCGAGGCCCCCGTGCCCGACATGTAGATCGAGCCGTAATTGAGGATGCGTCCCCAGAAGCCCTGCTCCACCCGGAGGGATTCGACCTTCTCGATGTTGATCTCGACGGTGTGGCGCTTCATCAAGCCTGTCTTGAAGATGACACGGCGATTGGTGATCGCGACCTCCGTCGAATGCACGCGGATCCACGCGATCGCGAGGAAGATCACGCCCACCACGGCCACCAGCGTCACCACGCCCAGCAGCACCAGCCCGAACTGCGACCACCACGAGACATGCGCGCGATGGATGAGGGTCTCGCCCTCGACCAGCGACTCGTCGATATAGGACATCTCTAGCTCCCGAGTTCGGTGGCGGCGAGGAAGACCTGGACCAGCGCTTCGAGCCCGATCGCGTCCGCGTCGTCGAAACGCCAGGGCTTGGGGCTGTCGAGATCGAGCACGCCGATCACGCGGTCTCCCAGCATGAGCGGCACGACGATCTCGCTGGCCGACGCCGTGTCGCAGGCGATGTGGCCGGGGAACTGGTGCACGTCGTCGACGATGACGGTCCTCGCGTCGCGCGCGGCGGTGCCGCACACGCCCTTGCCCACGGCGATGCGCACGCACGCGGGCTTGCCCTGGAAGGCGCCGAGCACGAGCTCCGCGCCCTTCATCCAGTAGAAACCGACCCAGTTGAGGTCGGGCAGCGTGTGGTAGACGAGGGAGGAGAGGTTGGCCGAATTGGCGGTCGCGTCGCGCTCGCCCCGCAGCAGGGCGCCGGCCTGGGACAGCAGCTCCGAATAGAGCTCCGGCTTCGGGGCCGAGCGGGGCGTCGGGACGGCGAACATAGGCACTCCGGGAGGAGTGCCTATTTTAGCATCTGCGTCCGCGTTATTTCGGGACGACCTGGGCGTCGTGCTTCTGCTTGTAGATCTTCCTGCTCTGCTTGTTCTGCGCCTTGGCGAGCTTGGCACGCTCCCTCGGCGTCACCTTGCCGTCGGCCTTGGCCTTGGTTTCCATGGCGTCGATCTTGGCCTGGCCTTTTTCGAGCTTGGCGGTCTCCTTGGGCGTGAGCTGGCCGGAGGCGACGCCTTGCTGGATGCGGGCTTCCTGGTTGGCCTGGCGCTGGTCGACGGTCGGGGTGGTCTGCGCCATCACGGGCAGGGCAAGGGCGGCGAAAAGGGCCGCGAAAAGGGTGGCTTTCATTTTCTTTCTCCGGTTGAGGTGAAGGTCTTGTGCATGGGCACATGTCCTTAACGGGACTCGGGCGGGGGCGTTGACGTCCGTATAATTCCCCCATGTCCGAGTCTTTCGCGCCGCCAGTCGCCCCGCAGAAGCCCAAGGCGATGACCCGGTTCGGTGACCGGCGCGTCGATCCGTGGGCCTGGCTGCGCGACAAGTCCGATCCCGCAGTCACCCAATACCTGGAGGCGGAGAACCGCTACACCGAGGCGGTGATGAAGCCCCTCGCGGCCTTCCGCGACACGCTCTACAAGGAAATCCTCGGGCGTATCCAGGAGAACGACGAGAGCGTGCCGTACCGCCGCGACGGCTACTGGTACTACCAGCGCGAGGTCGAGGGGCTGCAGTACCCGATCTTCTGCCGCCGCAAGGGCGCGATGGAAGCGCCCGAGGAAGTGATGCTCGACGTCAACGCGCTCGCCAAGGGCCACAAGTACACCTCGGTGGGCCTCCTCGAAGTCAGCCCCGACTCGACGCTCCTCGCATATACGGTGGACTTCACCGGTTATCGCCAGTACACGCTGCACGTGAAGGACCTCGCGAGCGGCAGGCTCCTCCCCGACAGCGCGATGCGCGTGACATCGGCCGCGTGGGGCGCCGACAACAAGACGCTCTTCCACGTGGAGGAGCACGAGACCACCAAGCGCAGCTACCGGCTGCACCGCAGGGTCCTGGGCGAGCGAGGCACGGCGCTGCTCCACGAGGAGGCCGACGAGCGCTTCGACATCGGCGTGGGCGATACGCGCAGCGCCCGCTACGTGGTGCTCGGCGCGCACAGCAAGGACACGACGGAGATGTGGACCCTGCGCGCCGACGATCCGCGCGGCCAATTCCGCGTGGTCGCGCCGCGCCGCGCCGGGCACGAGTACTACCTCGATCACCGTGGCGACGAGTTCTTCATCCGCACCAACGACAAGGGAGCGAACTTCCGCCTGGTGCGCGCGCCCGCCGCCGATCCCGTGCCGCGCAACTGGAAGGAGATCGTGCGCCACCGTCCCATGGTGATGCTCGAGGAGATCCATCTCTTCAGCGACTTCTGGGTGCTGGTGGAGCGCGACAAGGGCCTCGTCAACCTGCGCCTCACCGACTTCGCGTCGGGCAAGGGCCACCAGCTCGAGTTCGACGAGGCGGTGTATTCGGCGCACGCCGGCATCAACTGCGAGTTCGACGCGCGCCAGTTCCGCTTCGTCTACGAAAGCCTGGTCACGCCGCGTTCCTGGTACGACTACGACCTCGCCACTCGCACTCGCAAGCTCCTCAAGCGCCAGCCGGTGCTCGGCCCCTACGACCCTTCCGAATACGCCTCCGAGGCCCTCACCGCGGTGGCGCGCGACGGCACGCGCGTGCCGATCTCGCTCGTCTACCGGAAGTCGCTCCGCGCGAAGGGCGCGCAGCCGCTCCTCCTCTACGGCTACGGCTCATACGGGATCCCGATGGATCCCTGGTTCTCGACCGCGCGCATCTCGCTCCTCGATCGCGGCATGATCTTCGCGATCGCGCACGTCCGCGGCGGGGGCGATCGCGGCAAGCTCTGGTACGAGGCGGGCAAGCTCACGCGCAAGAAGAACACGTTCACCGACTTCATCGCGTGCGCCGAATCGCTGGTGCGCCGGCGCTATACGGCGCCCGGGCGCCTGGTGATCCAGGGCGGCAGCGCCGGCGGGCTGCTGGTGGGCGCCGTCGCAAACATGCGCCCCGACCTCTTCAAGGCGGTGGTGGCGCAGGTGCCTTTCGTCGACGTGGTCACCACCATGCTCGACGCGTCGCTGCCGCTCACCGTCGGCGAGTACCTCGAGTGGGGCAATCCCAACGAGAAGCGCTTCTACAAGTACATGCGCTCGTACTCGCCCTACGACAACGTGAAGAAGCGCGCCTATCCGGCGATCCTCGCGGAGACCTCGTTGAACGACAGCCAGGTCGGCTACTGGGAGGCCGCCAAGTACGTGGCGAAGCTGCGTGCCCTCAAGACCGACCGCAATCCGGTGCTGCTGAAGACCATCATGGAAGCCGGGCACGGCGGCGCTTCGGGACGCTACGACGCCCTGAAGGAGCTCGCCTTCACGTTCGCGTTCATCCTCGACCAGGTCGGGCTGGCGCGCTAATTGGGGAACCTCCAGCTTTTCGTCGTGAGCGTCGCCATCTGGGGCACGACCTGGCTCGCCATCAAGTTCCAGCTGGCGCGCGTCACGCCCGAGGCGAGCGTGTTCTACCGCTTTTTCCTGGGCTCACTCCTCGTCTTCGCGTACTGCTTCGCGCGCCGCCTTCCGCTGCGCTATTCCGTGCGCCAGCACCTGTGGATCGCGCTCATGGGCATCTTCATGTTCAGCGTGAGCTACGTCTGCGTGTACTACGCGGAGCGCTACGTGGTGTCGGGACTGGTGGCGGTCGGATATTCCGCGAGCCCGCTCCTCGGCATGCTCGGCACGCGCCTTTTCTTCGGCACGCCCTTCACCTGGCGCGTGCTCGCCGGCTCCATGCTCGGCATCGCCGGCATCGCGTTGGTTTTCTGGCCGGAGTTCTCGCACCTGCGCTCCGACGGCGACACCGCTCTCGGCGCGCTCTTCACGATGATCTCGGTGGTGATCGCGGCGCTCGGCTCCATCGTGGCGCAGCGCAACCAGCGCGATCACGTGCCGCTCTGGCAGTCGATGGCGTGGGGGATGCTCTACGGCTCGCTTTTCTCGCTGGTGGTGACGCTCCTCCTCGGCAGGCCGATCGAATTCGAGGCCACGCCCGCCTACGTGCTCTCGCTCCTCTACCTCACGGCGCTCGGGTCGATCGTCGCCTTTGGCGCGTACCTCACGCTCATCAAGCGCATCGGGGCCGCGCGCGCCGGCTACGTGGGCGTGATGGTGCCGATCCTGGCGCTCGTCGTTTCCGCCGCCTTCGAGGGCTTCCGCTGGCAAGTCCTCACGGTGCTCGGCATCGCGGTCTCGGTCGCAGGCAACATCATCATCCTGCGCGGCAAATAGCGCGGGACGCGGCCGTGGACATCATCATCAGGGTCCGCCGCATCGACGTCGCCGCCGTGGTGTCGATCATCGCGCATTTGCTGTTCTTCGCGATCCCCATGCGCCAGCGGCCCGTGGAGACCCTTGGCGGCTCGGCGCCCGCGCCGATGACGGTTTCCCTCGTCGACGCCCAGCCCGCCGCCGTGGAGGATCCCAGCACCCGTCCGGAGCCCGAGCCCAGCGTGGTGCCGCGTCCGGCGGTGGCGCCCAGGCCAGTGCCGCGCGAGGCGCCCCGGCTGGTCCAGCCCGTGCCCCGGCCGGCGCCGGAACCCATCGCGGAGCCCACGCCGCGCACTCCCGCGGAGCCGCCGATGGACATGATGGCCGCCGTCAACGCCCGCCGCGAGGCGCGCCGTGCCGCGGAAGCCGCCGCCGCGCGCGGCAACCGGCCGCCCACCGAGAACGAGGTCGCGATGGCCAACATCCAGCGCAACCTCAAGAATCCGGGCGAGGGGGTAGGCGGGGTCTTCCAGATCCTGAGCAAGGGCACGCGCACGGCGGAATTCGCCTTCAATGGCTGGCGGCCCGACAGCGAAAAGCGCTGGCGCGAGGTGATCGAGGTGGACGCGGGGCTTGGCGGCGACGTCGATCGCGCCATCGTCAAGCGCATGATCGAGCTGATCCGCACCCACTACCAGGGCGATTTCAAGTGGGAGTCGCAACGCCTGGGACGCACCGTGGTCCTGTCGGCGCGCCAGCAGGACAACGAGGGGCTCGAGGACTTCCTCGTGAAGGAGTTCTTCGGCTCACCCACGCTGGCCCGCCCGGGCCGCTAGCTGGTCGTGGCGCGGAAACGCTCCAGCGAAGTGGCGGCATCCCGGCGCACCTTCCACTTGAGGGGGGCGAACCAACCCAGGATCTGCCCGGCCGGCCCCAGCGCCTGCGCAGCCCAGCGCCAGAAGGAAAAATTGTCGTAGTGGCGCACGATGAGGCCGTCGCGGAACGCGAACATCGCGGCCACGCGGTTCACCACCCGGCGCCCGGTGCGGGTGAAGGTGTAGCGCGCCGTCCATCGCGCCGTGCCTCCCGCGTCGCCGGCAGCCGCCTCGTCGAGCGTCACCGCGAGGTCGGAGGCGCGCGCGAGGAGCATGCGCCACATGTCGCCCGCCTCGCCGCCCTTCAGCATCGGGAACACCGGGTCGCTGAAAGCCACGTCCGGGTGGTAGCAGCGCGCCATGCCCTCGGCGTCGCGCGCGGCGAATCGGGCATAGAACTCGCGGACCAGGCTTTCGTGGGCATGCACGGGAAGGAATTGACAGCCGTCAAGGTGGGGAAAATTGCCCGGTTCCTATACTGCCGCAAAACCCGCAAACCCACCCGCAAGGATCCCCGATGCTCAGCGATATCGAAATCGCCCAGAAGGCGAAGATGAAACCCATTGGCGAGATTGCCAAAAAACTCGGCATTCCCGACGCGGCCATCTCGCCCTTCGGCCACTACAAGGCGAAGATCGCGCTGGAGTACGTGAACTCCCTGGGCGCCAAGCCCGACGGCAAGCTGGTCCTGGTCACCGCCATCAGCCCGACCCCGGCCGGCGAGGGCAAGACCACCACGACGGTGGGCCTGGGCGACGCGTTGAACCACATCGGCAAGAAGGCGGTGATCTGCCTGCGCGAGCCGTCGCTCGGGCCCGTGTTCGGCATGAAGGGCGGCGCGGCCGGCGGCGGCTATGCCCAGGTCGTCCCGATGGAGGACATCAACCTGCACTTCACCGGCGACTTCAACGCGATCCAGCTCGCCAACAATCTGCTCGCCGCGATGATCGACAATCACATCAACCACGGCAACGAGCTCGGCTTCGACGTGCGTCGCATCGCGTGGAAGCGCGTGCTCGACATGAACGACCGGGCGCTGCGCCAGATCACGGTGGCGCTCGGCGGGCCGGCCAACGGCTTCCCGCGCGAAGATGGCTTCGACATCGTGGTCGCCTCCGAAGTGATGGCGATCTTCTGCCTGTCGATGAGCATCAAGGACCTGAAGGAGCGCCTGGGCAAGATCGTGTGCGGCTACACGCGCGACCAGAAGCCGATCCTCGCCAAGGATCTCAAGACCCACGGCGCGATGGCGGCGTTGCTGAAGGACGCGCTCGCGCCCAACCTGGTGCAGACGCTCGAGCATTCGCCGGCGTTCATCCACGGCGGCCCGTTCGCCAACATCGCGCACGGCTGCAACTCGGTGCTCGCCACCAAGACGGCGCTGAAGCTCGGCGACTACGTGGTGACCGAGGCCGGCTTCGGCGCGGACCTGGGCGCCGAGAAGTTCGTCGACATCAAGTGCCGCAAGGCGGGCCTGAAGCCCGCGGCGGTGGTGCTGGTCGCCACCATCCGCGCGCTCAAGTACCACGGCGGCATCGAGGTGAAGGAGCTCGGCAAGGAAAACCTGGAGGCGCTCGGCAAGGGCATGGCCAACATCGAGCGCCACGTGAACAACATCCGCAACAACTATGGCCTGCCGTGCGTGGTGGCGATCAACCACCGCACCGAGGACACCGACGCGGAAGTAAAGATGCTGCAGGACAAGATGGCCCACCACGGCGCCAAGGTGATTCTCGCCCGCCACTGGGCCGAGGGCGGCAAGGGCGCGGTGGACGTCGCCAATGAAGTCGTGCGCCTCTGCGAGGAGCCGAACAACTTCAAGTTCGTGTACGAGGATTCGGCCACGCTCTGGGACAAGATGAAGGCGATCGCCACCAAGATCTATGGCGCCGGCGACATCACCGCGGACTCCAAGGTGCGCGCGCAGATAAAGAAGCTGCAGGAATCGGGCTATGGCCACTACCCGGTGTGCGTGGCGAAGACGCAGTATTCGTTCTCCACCGATCCGCAGCTGCGCGGCGCTCCCTCCGGCCACGTGGTGAACATCCGCGAGGTGCGCCTGGCCGCGGGGGCGGAATTCGTCGTGATGGTCTGCGGCGACATCATGACGATGCCGGGCTTGCCGAAGGTGCCTTCGGCGGTGAGCATCGACGTGGACGACGACGGAAGGATCACGGGATTGTTCTGAGGCGTGTGCCCGGGACGACCGGTCGTACCTATCGCCTATAATCGACGCCCATGAGGCTCAAGAACAAGGTGGCGATCGTCACCGGGGCGGGCTCGGGGTTCGGCGAGGCGATCGCACGCCGCTTCGCGGAGGAGGGCGCCCGGGTCGTGGTGAACGACATCGTGGGCGACGCCTCCCAGCGTGTCGCGA
>JBBRQA010000064.1:0-17079 GCA_038227085.1 Burkholderiales bacterium
GAGCAGGTCTCGACCGGCAGGCGTGGTCCGGGCATTCTCATGGATGTTCATCCGGGCTTCTCCCTTGAAGTTGTTCGGCTGGCACCAAACAGCTTCTCGGGTTTAGCTCGGGTGAACAACCCTCATAGAAACCACACCTAGTTGAGCGGCCGTCCACGATGACCGTGCTGACCTGCCCGGGGAATCTCGGCCCATTCATAATTTGGAAATGGCCCCCAGGTTGGTGGAATCGTAGCGCCGCTTGAATTCAGCGGGCGTTTGGTACTTGAGGCTCGAATGCGGACGAACGCCATTGTAGTGTCGGCGCCAGATCTCGATCACGACGCGGGCTTCCTCGCGGCTGCGAAACCACTCGAGGCTCAGGCACTCGTCGCGGAACTTGCCGTTGAAGCTCTCGTCGGTACCGTTCTGCCAGGGCTTGCCCGGATCGATGTGCGCGGTGTGAATGCCGGATTGGGTGAGCCACTGAAGAATGGCGCGGCTCACGAACTCCGGTCCGTTGTCGGAGCGCAACGCGACCGGCGCTCCATGCAGGCTCACCAGGCGCGAGAGCACTTCGATCACGCGATTGGATCGAATGCTGCCCGCCACATCGATCGCGAGGCATTCGCGCGTGAACTCGTCGACCACCGTGAGGCATTTGATCTGCTGGCCATTGGCGCTCGCGTCGAACACGAAGTCGTAGGCCCAGACATGGTTAGGCGCCAGAGGCGGCAAAGGACGAGGACGGCCGGTGGCCACGCGCCGCCGCGGCCTGCGACGCGGCAGCTGCAAGCCTGCGGATTTCCAGAGGCGATGAGCTCGCTCCGACCCCATGTGATGACCTTCGCGTCCGAGGAAGATGCGGATGCGTCGATAGCCATAGCGCGGGTACTGGGCCGAGAACGAGCGCATTGCCGCAATCGCCGGCGCGTCCTTCTCGGCGCGGATCGCCTGGTAGCCCAGCATCGATCGCGCCACCCCGATCAGCCCGCACGCACGTCTTGCCGAGTGGCCGCGCTCAACGAGCGTCTCCACCTGGTCGCGACGCGCCTGCGGGCTCACCACTTTCGCCGGTTGATCTCCTTCATCGAGTCGATCACCATCTCGCGCTCGGCGAGCATGCGCTTCAGCTTGCCGTTCTCCGCCTCTAGCGCGCGCAGTCGTTTCACGTCGGCGGGCTCGAGCTGGCCAAAGCGCTTGCGCCAGCCATACAACGTCTGGTCGCTCACCTTGTGCTTCTTGGATACTTCCGCGACCGAGGTGCGGTCGGCCTCGCGAAGCATGGCAACCATTTGTTCTTCGGTGAATCGGCTCTTCTTCATGGGCTCCCTCTGGTGAGTCCAGGAGCCATTCTCTCAAGTTACGATTGGTCCGAAAATCCCGGGCAGGTCAGTGCCGCGGCCAGACGCGGCCCACGATGTCTCACCGGCCCGCTCCAATGCGTGGTTAATGGCCCGCTCACTCCTTCGTCGTTCCCACAGTATGAGATGGCTGCCCTAGCGAGATTGCCTCGAGAACGCCCGCCGATATTTCGTCGTTGCTCAGCCAACGTGTGCGTCCAACCTCACGAATGGAGCCGAGGATGATCTGATGATAGCCAAGGTGGCCATGGGCTTCAATTTTTCGACGCAAAGAAACCGTTTGACTCGCTGGACTTGCCGGATCGCTTCCCACTATCTGAAAGAATTCGCAGCGCGCCCCCTCTTCGGTCACTGCGCGCGCCACATGCGGCCCCAATTTCATGTCGTGAAGCCACGCCAAGACAAAAGACGGCGAACCAACCTGCTTCACATGTCGCGAAAGCGCCGATAGGAATTCAGCTGGTTGATTCCAATCGAGCGCCAAATAGTATTGAGCGCCTTTCCTCGAAGGACCCAGCGCATGGGCTAATGAGTTCAATGACTCAGAACGCCTAGCTACTGCCGAGAAGGTTCGGGCGCTCTTGGCAATGACGATGGACGCTTGCCGAAGCATGCCGGTCCCACCTATCACCAGCGCATGCGAGTGCACTAAATGCTGCCTAACGAGCGCGTTGAGCGGCCGGCCACGCTGCTCGTGCCGCGGCCAGACGCTGCCCACGATGCCTCAAGGTCCGCTCGAACGCGTGCTTAGGCAGCTTTGACGTCAACAATGGCGCTGAACGACGTGGGCGGAGGAATGGGTTGCCCATCTTCGCGCAGGCCTTCGATGTGAAGCTCGATCGCTTCCCGGATAAGGCTGAGCACCTCGTCGCGCGATTCAGCCGCGGCAATGCAGCCAGGAAGATCTGGAACGTAGGCGCCAAAGGAGTTGGAACCCTTTTCAACAACGACCATGTATTGCATTGTTCGCCTCACTTCTTGAGTCCAGCCTGCTTCAATGCGCTATTCAGTGTGCCGGGAGGAATATCGATGCTCGGCTTTCCAGCGACCGTCACCGTTCCGGGCTTCGTCGAGTGATGGAATTGCCGATGGCTCCCCTTCATCCGAACTTGGACCCAACCATCCTTCTCCAGTAGCGCGATGAGTCCACTTACTTTCACAGCGCAATTTTACTCCCCGCTGCCCTTCAAAGCCCGTGATCCGCTACGGAGCCGCCTTCCGCTCGTTCAGCAGCAGCCATCCGCGGATCACGCGATAGAGATACCAGATGGTCAGGATCCCCCAGGGAATGAAGAGGAGGAAAAACCCGACCACGGTGATCGTGAAGGCGAACGATACGATCACGAACCAGAGCACGCCCCAGAAGAACGTGCGCGCGAGCCACGAGTAGTGCGACTCGACCCACGTGCCGCGCACCTTGTCGCGCGCCACCGCGCCGATGATCGCGGCAACGATGGACAGCGTCCAGAGCGTGAAGGGCGAGATGCCATGCATGATGTAGAGCATCTGCGCCGTGGAAGTATCCACCGGGCGCCCGGCGTCGTGCTCGATCTCAGTCATCTGCGATTTCCTCCCCTGGGAACAGCTCTTCGTTGAAGCCGAAGCGCGTCAAGTCCGTCATGCGCTGCGGGTACAGGATGCCGTCGAGATGGTCGCACTCGTGCTGCACGACGCGCGCGTGGAACCCCTCGGCCTCGCGCTCGAAGGGATTGCCCTCGACGTCGAAGCCCGAGTAGCGCAGCTTCGTATAGCGCGGGACCACGCCGCGCATGCCGGGCACCGAGAGGCATCCCTCCCAGTCTTCCTCGATTTCGCGCGAGAGCATCACGATCTTGGGGTTCACCAGCACCGTGAACGGCACCGGCTCCGCGTCGGGATAGCGCGGATTGTGCTCGACGCCGAAGATCACGATGCGCTGCCCGACGCCGATCTGCGGCGCGGCGAGGCCCGCGCCGTTCTTGGCGGCCATCGTCTCCTTCATGTCCTCCAGGAGGGCGCGCAATTCCGGCGTCCCGAATTGCTCCACCGGCTTGGCGCGTTCGCGCAGCACTGGGTGCCCCATCCTCAATACTTCACGAACCGGCATGGCGTTCCACCAGCTTGGCGACGATCAATCGAACTCCTCCCATGGTCTCTTCCATCACGCGCGCGATGTCGTCCAGGGACACGGTGCGCGCGCTCGTGCCGCGGCCCGCGGCGGGGTTCACCACCACCGCGAGTGCGGCGTACTTCAGTCCCAGCTCGCGCGCGAGCGCGGCTTCGGGCATCCCGGTCATGCCGACCATCGTAGCGCCATCGCGATCGAGGCGGTCGATCTCGGCCTTGGTCTCGAGGCGCGGGCCCTGCATCGCGGCGTAGGTGCCGCCGTCGACCACCGCGACTCCCGCGTCGCGCGCCGCGGCCATCGCCATCTGGCGCGTCTCCTCGTCGTATGGGTAGGTGAAGTCGATGTGCGTCACCGGCTGCTCGGCACCCTCGAAATAGGTCGAGGGCCGGCCCCAGGTGTAGTCGATGATCTGGTCGGGAAGCGCGATCATCCCAGCGCCCAGGGTGGGCGCGATGCCGCCCACGGTGCATACCGAGATCACGCGCGTCACCTTCTGCGCCTGGATCGCCCAGAGGTTGGCGCGGTAATTGATTTCGTGCGGCGCGAGCGTGTGGCCATAGCCGTGGCGCGCGAGAAACACCACCTCCTGCTCGCCCATGCGCCCGTAGGTGAGCGGCCCGGACGGCTCTCCGAAGGGGGTGCGCACGATCTTGCGGCTCGTGATCTCGAGGTTCGCTAGCTGTGTGAGGCCGCTGCCGCCGATGACTGCGATCATTTGTCTTTCAGCGCGTAGATGGCCGGAAGGTTGCGCCAAAGGCCGTAGGCGTCCATGCCGAACCCGAAGACATATCGATTGGGGACGGTGACGCCCACGAAGTCGGCGGTGACGGGCTTTGCGCGCCCGATCGCCTTGTCCGCGAATACCGCGCTGTAGACCTTGGCCGCGCCCATCTCGGCGAGGCGCTGCTTGATGGCCGCGAGCGTGATGCCCTCGTCGAGGATGTCGTCGATCACGAGGATCACGCGATCGCGCACGTTGTCGCGCGGCGGCAGGCGCCAGGTGATCTCTCGGCCCTGGATGTCGTTGTTGTAGCGCGTCACCTCGATCGCGCCGAATTCGAGCGGGAAGGCGAGGAGCGGCAGGAGCTGCCCGGTGAAGATCGCGGCACCCCCCATCACCGACAGCACGACCGGAAAGTCATCCCTGAGCTTCGCGCTGATCTCGGCGCCGATGCGCGCCACCGCCGCGCGCACCGCGTCCTCCGTGAAGAGCTGCTCGGATTCCGCGAGGAGGCGCATCGCCTCCACCCGGGCTTTCACGGCTTCTTCCCGACCGCGGGGATGGTGCCGAGGAAAGCGCGGAAATCGTCGGCGAGCTCAGGGTGCTTGAGCGCGAAGTGCACCGTCGCCTGCAGGTATCCCAGCTTCGAGCCGCAGTCGTAGCGCTGCCCCTGGAACTCGTACGCCATCACGTTCTCCTCACGCAAGAGCCGACCGATGGCGTCGGTCAGCTGGATCTCGCGCCCCGCGCCGGGCCGCAGGTTCTCGAGGAAATGGAAGATGCGTGGCGAAAGGATGTAGCGGCCGACCACGCCGAGCGTCGACGGCGCATCCTCGGGCTTGGGCTTCTCCACCATGTTGGAGATGCGCGAAAGCCCCGGCGACACTTTCTCGGAGACCACGATGCCGTAGCTCGCGGTATCCTCGCGCGCGACGTCCTGCACCGCGATCACGCTGCCGCCGCTCTTGGTGTGAACCTGCGACATCTGCTTCATGACCGGGACCTGCGCATCGATCAGGTCGTCGGCGAGGATCACCGCGAACGGCTCGTCGCCCACCAAATGGCGCGCGCACAGCACCGCGTGGCCGAGCCCGAGCGCCTCGGCCTGGCGCACGTACGCGCAGGACACACCGGCGGGCAGCAGGCCGCGCACCTCCTTCAGCAGCTTGTTCTTGCCGTGCGCCTGGAGCTCCGCCTCGAGCTCGTAGGCCTTGTCGAAATGGTCCTCGATGGCGCGCTTGCCGCGGCCGGTGATGAAGATCAGGTCGGTGATGCCCGCGGCGACCGCCTCCTCCACGGCGTACTGGATGAGAGGCTTGTCGACGATCGGCAGCATCTCCTTGGGAGACGCCTTGGTCGCGGGGAGGAAGCGCGTGCCCAGGCCCGCGACGGGGAAGACGGCTTTCGTGACCTTTTGCATTTATGCGCCCAGTAGCTTGATGAATTGTTCTTCGTCGAGAACGGCGACGCCGAGTTCCCGGGCGCGGTCGAGTTTCGAGCCCGCCTCGTCGCCCGCCACCACGAAATCGGTCTTCTTCGAGACCGACCCGGTCACCTTGCCGCCAGCCGCCTCGATCCTGTCCTTGGCCTCGTCGCGCGACAGGGTGGAAAGGCTTCCGGTGAGGACCACGATCTTACCCGTGAAGGGCCCGGCCGCCGCCTTCTTCGCCCGCTCGCCTTCCTTCCAGCGCACCCCGGCTGCGCGCAGCTGCTCGATCACCTCGCGGTTGTGGCGCTCGCGGAAGAAAGCGGCGATCGATTCGGCCACCACGGGACCCACGTCGGGAGCTTCCTGGAGTTCCTCGGCGCTCGCGTCCATCAACGCGTCGAGCGTGCCGAAATGGCGTGCGAGGTCCTTGCCGGTGACCTCCCCCACGGTGCGGATGCCGAGCGCGTAGATGAAGCGACCAAGCGTCGTGTCCTTGCTCTTCCCGATCGCCGCGACCACGTTGCCCGCGGACTTCTCCGCCATGCGCTCGAGCTGCGCCAGCTTGGCGAGCCCGAGCTTGAAGAGATCCGCGGGCGTGCGGACGATGCCCGAGTCCACGAGCTGGTCGACGAGCTTGTAGCCCATCCCCTCGATGTCCATCGCGCGGCGCGACGCGAAGTGCAGCAGCGCCTGCTTCCTCTGCGCGGGGCAGATGAGCCCCCCGGTGCAGCGCGCCACGGCACCGTCCTCCGTGCGCTCCACCAGCGAGCCGCACTCGGGACACTTCGTCGGCATCTCGAACCAATCCTTCTTCTCGCGCGGGCCCGGCTTGTCGACGCGCGCGACTTCGGGGATCACGTCGCCGGCGCGGCGCACCACGACGGTGTCGCGGCGCCACACATCCTTGCGGCGCACCTCGTCCTCGTTGTGCAGCGTCGCGTTGACGATGGTGGTGCCGCCGACGAAGACCGGCGCGAGGCGCGCCACGGGCGTGATCGCGCCGGTGCGCCCCACCTGCACGCCGATGTCTACGAGCTCGGTGGTCGCCTCCTCCGCGGGAAACTTGTGCGCGATCGCCCAGCGTGGCGCGCGCGAGACGTAGCCCAGCTTCTCCTGCTGGGCGATGCTGTCCACCTTGTATACGACCCCGTCGATATCGTAGGGGAGCCTCGCGCGCTTCTCGCCCACCGCCGCGTAGAACTCGAGCAGGCCCGCCATGCCCTTCACCGCCCGGCGATCCTTCGCCACCGGAAAGCCCATCTCGTGCAGCGCATCCAGGAGCGCCGTGTGCGTCGTTGGCAAGGCGAAGCCCTCGTGCGCGCCGACGCCGTAGGCGAAGAACGAGAGGCGGCGCTGCGCGGTGAGGCGCGGATCGAGCTGGCGCAGCGCCCCGGCAGCGGAGTTGCGCGGATTCACGTAGGTCTTCTCGTTGGCGTCGGAAAGGCGCTTGTTCATCGCCTCGAAGTCCTTGCGCATCATCAGCACCTCGCCGCGCACCTCGAGAAGCCTCGGGTGCCTGCGCCCCTCGAGGCGCAGCGGGATGGTCCGCACGGTGCGCAGGTTCGCCGTCACGTCCTCACCGGTGCTGCCGTCGCCGCGCGTGGCGCCCTGCACGAAGACGCCATCCTCGTAGGCGAGCGTGATGGCGAGGCCGTCGAACTTGAGCTCCACCGAATATTCGACCGCCTCCACGCCCAATCCCTCGCGGCAACGCCGGTCGAAGGCGGCCACGTCCTCCTCGTCGAATGCGTTGCCAAGGGAGAGCATGGGGACGCGATGCGCGACTTCGGCGAAGCCCTCGCTGGGCGTGGCGCCCACGCGCTGGGTCGGGGAATCAGGCGTGAAGAGCTCGGGGTGCTCGCTCTCGAGCTTCACCAGCTCCTGGAAAAACTTGTCGTACTCGGCGTCGGAGATCTCCGGCGCCGCTTCGTTGTAGTACAGGCGGTTGTGGCGCTCGAGCGAGCGTCGCAGCATCTCCGCTCGCTTGGCCAGATCCTTGGCGCTCATCGAGCTGCTAGATGTAGAGGCGCCTGGCCAGCGCGCTGCCGGCGGGAATCCCGTGGGACTCCATCTTCTGCACGATGCCCTCGAGCGAGCGGCGGATCGAGGCAAGGCCCGCGTCGCTGAGGGGCTTGCGGTTATCGTCGACGAGCTGCCCGCCCATGTTCGCCGCAAAGGTCTCTGCCACGCGCACCATCTCGGCCAGCACCACCGCCGGATTCGTGACGTTGGGAAGGTCGAGCGCGAAGGTGAGCCCGGTCCAGTAGGTCGCGGTGTGCTTGGCGTGCGCGTCGTCGAACTTGCGGATCACGAAGCCCGCGGTGCCATCGGGCGTGTAGCGCACGAGATCCCCGGCCGCGTTCTCCGAAAGCCCGTTGTCGAGGGCGAGGGCCTTCACGCGCGGTATGGCGAAGGTGGAGCCGTACTGCCCGATCACGTTGACCGCGACCTCGACGTCGGTGTCGGCACAGAACGCATCGAGCTCGCGTGCACGCGCCGCGGCGGTGGCTGGGGCCTCGCGCTGCGACACGGCGTTCACGGCGGCGGCGAAGTCGGCGATGGCGCGATTGAAGCGCTCGATCCCTTCCTCGCTCACGGCGCCCTTGCGGCTCGAGAGCTGCAGCCCGACGCGCAGCTCGCGCCAGCTCCTGCGCGGCGACGTATCGATCGGGTGCCACTGCTCGTCGACGATGCCCTCGACATGGGTCGGCGTGGGATGGCTCTCGAGCGCGTCGAGGAGCGGCTGCAGCTGCTCGCTCATGATCGGGTCGTCGGCGAGGATCACGGCCACCGTGTCGACGCGGCTGGAGACTTCCGCGGCCGGGGCGCCCGAGGCGTCGAGATCCTCCGCGGCGAAGTTGGGTGGCATGGCCTCGTCCGGGGCCGGGACTTTCACCGGCGGCACCGCCTCGACGGGCGCCATGCCGGGCCCGAACGTCGGCTCGAGCCGTGGGGCCGCGCTGTCGAAGAGGGCGTCGGGCGGGCGGCTGCCGAACGCCTTCTCCGCCTTGCCGCGCGCGCGCCGCTCGGTCACCACGTTGTAGACCACCACGATGGCGACCAGCACGACTCCGAAAGCGATGAGTGCGTAGTGGAGGTTGGTCATTTGCATCACTTCGCTAAGCAGCCTGCTTGCGGGCGAGCTCCATCGCCGAAGCGATGTCCACTTCCACGATCTTGGAGACGCCGGGCTCGGGCATCGTCACGCCCACCAGCTGGCTCGCGAGCTCCATGGTGATCTTGTTGTGCGTGATGAAGAGGAATTGCGTCTGGCCCGACATCTGGCGCACGAGGTTGCAGAAGCGCTCGGTGTTCGGATCATCCAGCGGCGCGTCCACCTCGTCCAGCAGGCAGAAGGGCGCGGGATTGAGCTTGAAGAGCGAAAAAACCAGCGCGATGGCGGTGAGCGCCTTCTCGCCGCCGGAGAGAAGCTGGATCGACTGGTTCTTCTTGCCGGGCGGCTGCGCGAAGACCTGCAGCCCCGCGTCGAGGATCTCCTCGCCGGTCAGCTTCAGGCTCGCCTGCCCGCCGCCGAAGAGCGACGGGAACATCTCCTGGAAGTTGGCATTGACGGTCTCGAACGTGCCCTGTAGCAGGTCGCGCGTCTCGCGGTCGATGCGCTTGATCGCGGCCTCCAGCGTCTCGACGGCCTGCTGCAGGTCCGCGTTCTGCGCATCGAGGAAGTTCTTCCTCTCGCTCGCCGTGCCGAGCTCGGCCAACGCGGCGAGGTTCACCGGGCCCAGGGCGGCGATCTCTTCGGTGAGGCGCGTGATCTCGGCCTGCATGCCCTTCGACCCCACGCGCCGCTCGATCTGCTCGGCCATCTCCTCGCGGGTGACGCCGGCCTCCTGGAGCTGCTGTGCGTGCTGCTCGGCGTGCGTCGCGGCCTCCTGCTCCTTGACGCGCACCTCCATGATCTTTTCGCGGAGCGGATTCAGGCCCTGCTCGACGGCAAGGCGCGCTTCCTCGAGCGCGCGCAGGTTGTCGGTGAGGTGCTCGAGGCCCGAGCGCGCATCGGCCAGCACGCGCTCGCGCTCGCTCTTCACCTCGAGCGCGGCCTGCAGCTTCTCGCGCACCTGGCCCTCTTCGAGCTTGCCCAGCTCCTCGCTCACGCTGTCGCGGTTGCCGGACAGCGCTTCGAGGCGCTCGCCCAGGGAAACCGTGAGGCGCGAGAGGCTTTCCACTTTCTCGTGGCAGCTCCGCTCGTGGTACTGCGCCTCGGTCGCCGCGCGCTCCGCGGTGCCGACGGCGGCGCGCGCACCGGCCAGCGCCGACTGCGCCTCGGCCGCGGCGCTCTCCAGCGCCTGCACGCGCTGCACGATGACTTCGATCGCGCGAGAGCCCTCCTCCAGCGCGTGCTGCGCCTCCTGCATCTCGAGGCGCTCGCGGCCCTCTTCCTCGTCGAGAACCGCGATCTCGGCGCGGATCGCCTCGCGGCGGCGTTCCGCTTGCTGGGAGCTCTGCGAAAGCTTGAGGTACTCGACCTCGAGGTCGTGGTCTTCCTGGCGCTGGCGCTGCAGCTCCTCGCGCAAGCGCCGCTCCGCGTCCTGGCCGTCCTTCAACTCGTTCTCGAGGGAGCGCAACTTCGTTTCCACGTCGGTGCGCTCGCGCGCTCGCGCGGGGATGCGCCCTTGCAGGTCCTCGATCTCGCGCTGGCGCTGCAGCACGCCGTGCAATTCCGATTGCGGTCCATGGAACACCACACCCTGGCGGCTGAAGAGATGGCCGGCCTTCGAGACCAGCAACCCACCCGGCGGCAACACGCGCGCGAGCTCCATGCCGTCCTCGCCCTCGGGGAGAATGAAGACGTTGGCCAGCGCGTCGCGAAGATAGGTCGTCACGCCCGGACGCGAGCTGGTGACCACGGAGGCGAGCGGGGAAAGTCGCGACGCGGAAGCCGCACCCTCCGCCGAGGAGCGCTCCACGAACACCGCGAAGTTCCCGGGAGGCGCGTCGCGCAGGAGCTCCGGCAATGTGGAATCGTCGGCAAGCTTCACCGCGTTCAGGCGCACGCCGAGCGCCGCCTCGACGGCGTCGTCCCACCCGGCCTCGACGTGGATCGCCTGCCACAGGCGCTCGCCGCGCTCCAGGCCGTGGGCCTGGATCCAGTCCTTCAGCTTCGAATCGGTGTCGAGCTTCGCCTGCTGCGCCTCGAGCGCCTTCAGGGCCGCTTCCAGGCTCGCCAGTTCGCGCGTGGCCTCGTGCATGCGCTCTGTGGTGGCGCGCCGCTCGGTCTCGAGCGCGGGGAGGCGCGCTTCAGCGTCGCGTTGCGCGGCTTCCAGCTCGACGAGCCGGGACGCGAGCATGGCGCGCTCGCCCTCGATGCCGGCCAGCTTCTCGGGCTCGGGAAAGACCAGCGCCATGTTCTCCTGCTTCAATCGGTTCTTGCGCGCCTCGATCTGCGAGAGGAGCTTCAGCGCGTGCGATTCGCGCGTCTGCTCCACGCCCTGCGCCTGCTCGGCGCCGCTCATCTCGGATTCGGCGCCGCGCACTTCCGCGGCGGCCTTGTGCGCCGCGCTCTCGGCGGCGGGCAACGCTTCGCGGGCACGCGTGACTTCCGCTCCCCGCGCGTCGATCGCTGCGCGCGCGGTGTCGATCTCGCCCTGCCAGCGGTCGCGCTCGGCGGTGGCCTCGGAAATGCGGCGCTCGACCTCGTGCGCCTCGCGCCCGATGGCTTCCAGCTGGTTGGCCATGCGCCGGCGGTTCTCGGCGAGGAAGGTGATCTCCTGCTCGAGGGACTGCACCTCGGCATTGGCCGAATACAGTGCGCCCTGCAGCTCCTGGAGATGGTCCGTCACCTCGTAATGCTTGCCGCGCAGCTCCTCCAGCGCGCTCTCCGCCTCGCGCAGCTTCGCGGTCTCGGCTTCCAGCGACACCGTGACCTTCTGCACCTCGTTCGAAAAGCGCGTCTTCGCGCTCTCTGCCTCGCGCAGCCGCGTGAACGCGAGCAGGTTGTGGTTCAACGCGAGGCTCGCGTGCAGGTCCTGGTATCTGGCGGCGATTTCGGCTTGCTGGGCGAGATGGGTGAGCTGCGTCTCCAGCTCGGCGCGGATGTCGCCCACGCGGGAAAGGTTCTCGCGCGTGTCCTCGAGGCGCAGCTCCGTCTCGCGGCGCCGCTCGCGGTATTTCGACACGCCCGCGGCCTCTTCGAGGAACACGCGCAACTCCTCGGGCTTCGAGGTGATGACGCGCGAGATCATCCCCTGCTCGATGATCGAGTAGGCGCGCGGGCCCAGGCCCGTGCCGAGGAAGATGTCCTGCACGTCGCGGCGGCGCACGTGCTGGCCGTTCAGGTAATAGTTGGAGTCGCCGTCGCGCGTGAGGATGCGCTTCACGCTGATCTCGGAATACTGTGCCCACGCGCCGCCGATGCGTCCGAGGGAATTGTCGAATACGAGCTCGACGGAAGCGCGGCTCACCGGTTTCCTTTCGGCGGAGCCGTTGAAGATCACGTCGTGCATATGCTCGCCGCGCAGTTGCTTCGCGGACGATTCGCCCAGCACCCAGCGCACCGCGTCGATCACGTTGGACTTGCCGCACCCGTTGGGACCCACCACGCCCACGAGCTGCCCGGGGACGGCGATGGAGGTCGGATCGACGAAGGATTTGAAGCCGGCAAGCTTTACGGAGGTCAGTCGCAAGTGGAAGCGCTCTTTATGAAACACGCCCCGCCGGGGGAAACCGCCGCGGGGCGCCGTTTAAGTCTTTGTTTTGGATGCCCGTTATTTGCCGGGCCCTTCGGTAGAATGTGATTTTACCGGAACGCCTCCTCGATCCCAATGGCTCCATCGTCGAAGGTCCTCGAGACCTTTCCCAATCCCAGTCCGGGCCGCGACTATGCGATCCACATGCAGATCCCGGAATTCACGTGCCTGTGCCCTAAAACCGGCCAGCCCGATTTCGCCACGCTCCTGCTCGATTACGTCCCCGACCAGTTGTGCGTGGAGCTGAAGAGCCTGAAGCTCTACGTCTGGTCGTATCGCGACGAGGGCGCGTTCCACGAGGCGGTCACCAACAAGATCCTCGACGACCTCGCGCAGGCCACGGCCCCGCGCTTCATGCGGCTCACCGCCAAGTTCTTCGTGCGCGGGGGAATCTTCACCACGGTGGTCGCCGAGCACCGCAAGCCCGGATGGCAAGCGCCGTCGCGGGTGGACTTGCAGCAATTCGATTCCCAGCCGAGCACCAACACGGGAGACGCACGATGAAGAGAGTGATTGCGCTGATCGCGATGGCCGGGGCGTATGGCGTGGCGATGGCCGCGGACGACAAGCCCAGGATCGAGGATCTCTTCAAGCCGGCCAGGTATGCGTCCATGCGCATCTCGCCCGATGGCAAGCACCTCGCCGCACTGGCTCCGGTGGGTGGACGGCAGAACCTCATCGTCATCGACATCGACATCGCCAAGCGCGATGCGGTCACCATCACGTCCCTCCCGAACAAGGACGTGATCTCGGTCTCCTGGATCAACAGCAAGCGTTTGCTGTTCAACAGCGGCACCATCGGCGAGCGCGTGTTCGACTCCCGCGGCGGCGCGATCATCGCCGTCGATCGCGATGCGACCCAGCTGCGCGTGGTGAGCGAGGGCGACGACAACGAGCGCAATACCGCCGGCATCCGGTTCACCGCCCGCTTCCTCGCGCCGGTGCGCTTCCTGCCCGGCGAGACCGACGACATCATCGTCCAGGAATACGTCGGCGCCCAGCGCACCACCACGCCGGGCGCGCTCTATCGCATGGACACCCGCACGGGCCGCAAGACCACAATTTCCGACGGCAAGCCCGAGGCCGCCAATTCGGAGAGCTGGGTGGTGGATCGCAACGGCGTAGCGCGCACTTTCAGCACAGTCACGGAGAACACGGCACGCATCTGGTATCGCGACGGCGCCGATTCGCCGTGGCGCAAGTTGGATGAGCGCGACACGCTCTCCGCAGACGCCTGGCGGCCGGTGGCGATGGCCGATGACGGCAAGCGCCTCATCGTCTCCACGCGCGGCGGCGGCCGAGACAAGGCGGCGATCGCGATCTACGACCCGGCCACCAGGGAGTTCGTCGAGACGCTCGCCTCCCACCCCCAGGTGGACCTCGAGCAGCTGCTCTCCGACAAGGAGGGTGTGCGAGGTGTGGGCTACGACGCCGACCGCGGCGGCGCCGCGTGGTTCGATGCAGACATCGCCTCGGTGCAGGGCGTCGTCGACAAGGCGTTCCCCGACAACGTAAATGCGCTGTCGTGGTCCCTCGACAAGAGCAAGTTCGTGGTCTTCTCGTACTCGGACGTCTCGCCGGGATCGTTCTATCTCTTCGACCGCAAGGCCGGCAAGCTCGAGTGGCTCGCCGATCGCATGCCTTGGATCGACCCGAAGAAGATGGCGCCGATGCAGGCGGTGCGCTACAAGGCGCGCGACGGCCTCGAGATCCCCGCCTATCTCACCCTGCCGAAGGGCTCTTCGGGCAAGAACCTGCCGCTGGTGATGATGATCCACGGCGGCCCGTGGGTGCACGGCGACGGTTGGTACTTCAACCCCGAGGCGCAATTCCTCGCCTCACGCGGCTACGCCGTGCTGCAGCCCAACTACCGCGGCACGACGCACTACGGCTGGAAGCACTACAGCTCGAGCTTCAAGCAATGGGGCCTCACGATGCAGGACGACATCACCGACGGCGTGCAATGGGCGGTTGCGGAAGGCACCGCCGATCCCAAGCGGGTCTGCATCTACGGCGGGAGTTACGGCGGCTACGCGACGATGATGGGGCTCGCGAAAACGCCGGACCTCTACCGGTGCGGCATCAACTACGTCGGCGTCACCGATTTGCCGCTCATGCTCGGCGCCACGTGGTCCGACTTCGCCTACTCCGACTACATCAAGTACTCCGCCAAGCGCCTGCTGGGCGACATGGACAAGGACGGGGCGCAGCTGAAGGCCACTTCGCCGGACCTGCTCGCCGATCGCATCAAGGCTCCAGTGCTGATGGCCTACGGCGGAAGCGACGTGCGCGTTCCCATCGAACACGGCACGCGCATGAAGGCGGCGCTCGAACGCGCCGGCCAGAAGCCGATCTGGATCGTGGCCGACGGCGAGGGCCACGGCTTCCGCGCGATGGAAAACCAGGTCATGTTCTACAGCGCCATGGAAAGCTTCCTCGCGAAGAACATCGGACCGAACCCCTGAACCACGGAGCCGCGACATGAAACGCACAATATCCTTGCTCATCGCCCTCACCGCGTTCGCCGCGGCATCGGTGGCCGCCGACGACAAGCCCTCGATCGAGAGCTTCTTCAAGCTGCCGCAATACGCCTCGATGCAGCTCTCGCCCGACGGCACGCGCATCGTGGCGCTCGCCCCGGTGAGCGGCCACCAGAACATCGTGGTGCTCGACGTGGACCATCGCAAGGCGGTGCCGGTGACCGGCCTCTCGGACCGCGACGTGGTCGAGGTGAACTGGGTCAACAACAAGCGCCTGGTCTTCTCCACCGGAAAGCTCGGCACGCGCGACGACGAACAGAGGGGCGGCGGTCTCTACGCCGTGGATCCCGATGGCGGCAACGCGCGCCAGCTCGGCGAAGGCGGCGGCGACGAGGGCATGGGCTCGCAGATGGTGGTGCGTCCGATATCAATCTTGCGCCTGCTGCCCGGCGACGGCGACGACTTCATCGCCCGGGAAACCATCATCGACTCGAGCAAGTCGGTGTCGGGCGCTCTGTTTCGCGTCGACTCGCGCACCGGCAGGCGCGCCACGCTATCCACCGGCAAGCCGGCCTCTTCGGACGAGGAGGCCTGGGTGGTCGACCGCAACGGCGTTCCGCGCGTGTTCACCTCGACGACCGGGATGACGCAAAGCGTGTACTACCGCGAGAGTGCGGAGGGGGGCTGGCGCAAGCTGGACGAGTTCTCGCTGCTGTCGGGCCAGCACTGGCGCCCGCTCGCCGTGGGTGACGACAACAGGAGCCTCATCGTGGTGAGCTGGCGCGGGCGCGACAAGGGCGCGATCGTCCGCTACGACGTGGACAAGAAGGCGTTCGGCGAGGTGATCGCGGCCCACCCGCAGGTCGACCTCACGGAGCTGCGCCTCTCGCAGGGAGAGCCCGTCGGCGTGCGCTACGAAGCGGACAGGGGCGGCGTGGCGTGGTTCGACGAGGATCTCGCGAAAGTCCAGACGGCGATGGACAAGGCCATGCCCGACGCGGTGAACTTCCTCTCCTGGTCGCGCGACCGCACGCGTTTCATCGTGTTCAGCGCGTCCGATGTGTCGCCAGGGACTTTCTATCTCTTCGACCGCAAGACCGGCAAGCTGCAATGGCTCGCGGACGTGGCGCCGTGGATCGAGTCGAAGAAGATGTCGCCGGTGAAGCCGGTGCGCTACGCCGCGCGCGACGGCCTCGAGATCCCCGCCTATCTCACCGTGCCGAAGGGCTCCTCCGGCAAGGACCTGCCGATGGTCGTGATGATCCATGGCGGGCCGTGGATCGAGGGCGACCTCTGGTACTACAACCCCGAGGTGCAGCTCCTCGCCTCGCGCGGCTATGCGGTGCTGCAGCCCAATTACCGCGGCACCACGCGCTACGGCTGGAAGCACTTTTCCTCGAGCTTCAAGCAGTGGGGCCTAGCGATGCAGGACGACATCACCGACGGCGTGAAGTGGGCCGTCGACCAGGGCGTCGCCGACCCGAAGCGCGTCTGCATCTACGGCGCGAGCTATGGCGGCTATGCGACGATGATGGGCCTCGCCAAGACGCCCGACCTCTTCAAGTGCGGCATCAACTACGTGGGCGTGACGGACCTGAACCTGTTCGGTACGGCGACCTGGTCCGACTTCGCCAACTCCGACTTCCTCAAGTTTGGCATCAAGGAAATGGTCGGCGACCTGAGCGACAAGGAACGGCTGCGCAACACGTCTCCGGTAGAGATGGCTTCGCGCATCAAGGCGCCCGTGTTCATGGCGTACGGCGGCGCCGACGTGCGCGTCGTGCCGGAGCATGGCACGCGCATGAAGGCCGCGCTCGAGCGCGCCGGCCAGCACCCCCAATGGATGCTCGCCGACGGCGAGGGCCACGGCTACCGCGAGCTCAAGAACGAGGTCATGTTCTACAGCGCGATGGAGAAATTCCTCGCCGAGAACATCGGCAGGTAACCGAGCAGCCGGGGTCAGACCGGGGTCAGACCGGGGTCTGACCCCGGTTTCTTGCCGGCTTTCGATTTGAGCTCGCTCACCAGTGTCGCGGCGACAATGAGCGCGCCGCCGATCCAGTCCTGGGCGCGCATGGTCTCGCTGGCGAGGAGCCAGGCGGCGAAAGCGGCGACCACCAGCTCGAAGAGCAGGATCACGATGGCGCGGTTGGCGGGCATGCGCGACAGCCCGTACTGGAGCACGAGGCTCATCGCCACGAGCACCGCTGCGATCGCGCCGACGAGGAGCGCGTTGGCGAGGGTCACGTGCGCGGCGTCCGCGGCGCTCACGTGGCTCCACGGCAAGTGCACGGC
>JBBRQA010000065.1:0-16978 GCA_038227085.1 Burkholderiales bacterium
AGGCGCAGATGGCCGAGGTCTTCGCCGACCTTCCGGGTGCGCTGGCCAACTCGGTGGAGATCGCGCGCCGCTGCGCCTTCGAGTTCACCCTCGGCAAGAGCCGCCTTCCGGACTTCCCCACGCCGCACGGCGAATCCATCGAGGACTACCTGCGCGCGCAATCGAGCGCGGGCCTCGAGCGGCGCATGGTTCACCTCTATCCGCAGGAAGCCCCGAGGCGCGAGGCGCGGGAGCGCTACGCGCAGCGTCTCGAGTTCGAGGTGAAGACCATCATCCAGATGGGATTCGCGGGCTACTTCCTGATCGTCGCGGACTTCATCAACTGGGCCAAGACCCACGGCGTGCCGGTGGGGCCGGGGCGCGGCTCGGGCGCCGGATCGCTGGTCGCGTATTCGCTCGGCATCACCGACCTCGACCCGCTCGCCTACGACCTCCTGTTCGAGCGCTTCCTCAATCCCGAGCGCGTGTCGATGCCCGACTTCGACATCGACTTCTGCCAGGACGGGCGCGACCGCGTGATCGACTACGTGAAGGAGAAGTACGGCGCGCAGTGCGTCTCCCAGATCGTGACCTTCGGGACCATGGCAGCCAAGGCCGTGGTGCGCGACGTGGGGCGCGTGCTGTCGATGCCGTACGGCGAAGTCGACCGCATCGCGAAGCTCATTCCCTTCGAGCTCGGCATCACGCTCGAGAAGGCGCTCAAGGACGAGCCGCAGCTGAAGCTCCTCATGCAGGAGCAGGAAGAGGTGCGCGAGCTTATCGAGCTCGCCCGCTCCCTGGAGGGCCTGGCGCGCAACGTCGGCATGCACGCGGGTGGGGTCATCATCGCGCCCGGCAAGCTCACCGACTTCACGCCCCTCTACTGCGCCGAGAACTCCACCGCGATGGTGAGCCAGTTCGACAAGGACGACGTCGAGAAGGCGGGCCTGGTGAAGTTCGACTTCCTCGGACTCACCACGCTCACCATCCTCGACTGGGCGGTGCGCTACGTGAAGGCGCTCGGCCACGCCGATTTCGACCTCGAGCGCATTCCGCTCGACGATCCCGAGAGCTATCGGCTGTTGTCGCGCGGCCATTCCACCGCCGTGTTCCAGCTCGAATCGCGTGGCATGAAGGACCTCATCAAGAGGCTGAAGCCCGACCGTTTCGACGAGGTGATCGCGCTGGTCGCGCTGTATCGCCCCGGCCCGATGGACCTCATTCCCGACTTCATCGAGAGGAAGCACGGCCGCCAGCGCGTCGACTATCCCGATGCGCGCCTCGAACCGATCCTTGGCCCAACCTACGGAATCATGGTGTACCAGGAACAGGTGATGCAGATCGCGCAAGTGCTGGGCGGATACACGCTCGGCGGCGCGGATCTGTTGCGCCGCGCGATGGGCAAGAAGAAGGCCGAGGAGATGGCCGCGCAGCGCGCCATCTTCAGGGAAGGCGCGGCAAGGAACGGCCTCACGCCGGTGAAGGCCGACCAGATCTTCGACTTGATGGAGAAGTTCGCGGGCTACGGCTTCAACAAGTCGCACGCCGCGGCCTACGCGCTCGTCGCCTACCAGACCGCGTACCTGAAGGCGCATCACCTCGCCGCGTTCATGGCGGCCAACTTGTCGGCGGTGATGGACGACACCGACAAGGTGCAGATCTTCTACGACGACGCGAAGGTCCACGGGCTGACGATCCTGCCGCCCGACGTGAACAGCTCCGACTACCGTTTCGTGCCGCTCGACGCCAAGCGCATCCGCTACGGCCTGGGCGCGGTGAAGGGCACCGGCGAGCAGGCGATCGTGAGCGTGATGAAGGCGCGCCAGGACTCGGGGCCGTTCACCGGCCTCGCGGATTTCTGCCGGCGCGTCGATCGCCGCCTGGTCAACCGCCGCGCGATGGAGGCGCTGATCCGCGCCGGGGCCTTCGATGCGATCGAGCCCAACCGCGCGAGCCTGATGGCATCCCTCGGCGCGGCGATCGAGGGCGCGGACCACGCTGAGCATTTCGCCTCGCAGGTGAGCCTCTTCGGCGGCACTGGGGGCGCCACGGAGTCCTTCGAGCTCACGCGCGCGCCGATGTGGGGCGAGCGCGAGCGGCTGGTGAACGAGAAGCAGAGCCTCGGCTTCTACCTCTCCGGCCACCCGTTCAATGCCTACCGCGAGGAGCTGCGCCGCTTCGCGCGCACCCCGCTCGCCAACCTCGCCCCGCAAATGGAATCGATCATGCTCGCCGGCGTGATCTACGGCGTGCAGATGCGCAACTCGCGGCGCGGGCGCATGGCGATCCTCACGCTCGACGACGGCAGCGCGCGCGTCGAGGTGGTCGTGTTCGGCGAGCTCTTCCACGAGAAGCGCGCCGTGGTGCAGGAGGACCAGGTGGTCGTCGTGAAGGGCAAAATTTTCCCCGACGAGTTCTCCGGGGGGCTGCGCATCACTGCGGAGAGCCTCATGGACCTGGCCGAGGTGCGCGCCGCGCACGCGCGGCTCCTGCGCCTTTCCATCAACGGCCAAGCCGACTCGGCGAAACTGAAGTCGCTCCTCGCGCAGTACGCGGGCGGCAAGTGCCACGTCGCGATCCGCTACCGCAATGCGCAGGGCGAGTGCGACATCCGCCTTCCGGAAACCTGCCGCGTGAAGGTGTCGGGGCCGCTCCTCGACTCGCTCACCGAGTGGCTCGACGAGAAGAACGTCGAAGTCGTGTACTAGTGGAGCCGTCCCGGACCTACGACCTTCTCATCCTCGGGGGCGGCAACGCGGCGCTGTGCGCCGCCATCACCGCGCGGCGCTCGGGTCTCGCGGTTCTCGTGGTCGAATCGGCGCCGATCCATTTTCGCGGCGGCAACAGCCGCCACACGCGCAACATACGCACCATGCACACCGCCCCGCTCGACGTCCTCACCGGCGCCTATCCGGAGGAGGAGTACTGGCAAGACCTCCTCAAGGTCACCGGCGGGCTCACCGACGAGAGGCTCGCGCGCATGGCGATCCGCGAGACCGAGAGGCATTTGCCGTGGATGAAGCAGCACGGCGTGCGCTTCCAGGCGCCGCTCGGTGGGACGCTGCACCTGTCGCGCACCAACGCGTTTTTCCTCGGCGGCGGCAAGGCCCTCATGAATGCCTACTACGCGGCCGCCGAGGCGCTCGGCGTCGAGGTTTCCTACGATAGCGAGGTGGTGGAGATCGCGATTCGCGACGGGCGCTTCACCTCCGCCACCGTGCGCAGCAAGGGCGCGTTGCACGAGATCCGCGCGCGCGCAATGGTCGCGGCCGCGGGCGGATTCGAATCGAACCTCGCGTGGCTGCGCGAAGCATGGGGCCCGCCCGCCGACAACTTCATCGTGCGCGGCACGCCGTACAACATGGGCGTGGTGCTGAAGCTCCTGCTGGCCAAGGGCGCGAAGCAGGTGAGCGATCCCACGCAGGGCCATTGCGTCGCGATCGACTCGCGCTCGCCGAAGTTCGACGGCGGCATCGTGACGCGCGTGGACGCGGTCTCGCTCGGCATCGTGGTGAACAAGAACGCGCAGCGCTTCTACGACGAGGGCGAGGACTTCTGGCCGAAGCGCTATGCGATCTGGGGGCGGCTGGTCGCGGGCGAGCCCGACCAGCTCGGCTTCTCGATCATCGATCACAAGTCGATGGGCAAGTTCATGCCGCCGGTGTATCCGCCGGTGAAGGCGGGCTCGATCGCCGAGCTCGCGACGCTCCTCGGGCTGGACCCTGGCGCCCTCGAAGCCACCGTAGCGCAGTTCAACGCCGCTGTGCGGCCCGGCACCTTCGACCACGCCATCCTCGACGATTGCGCTACCTCCGGGCTCGCGATCCCCAAGACCCACTGGGCGCGCGCCCTCGATACGCCGCCCTACTATGCGTATCCGCTGCGCCCCGGCATCACCTTCACCTACCTCGGTGTGGCGATCGACGACAAGGCGCGCATGCTGATGCAGGACGGCAAGCCCGCGGTGAATGTGTTCGCCGCGGGCGAGATCATGGCGGGGAACGTGCTCGGCAAGGGCTACCTCGCCGGCATCGGCATGGCGATCGGCACGACGTTCGGACGCATCGCCGGCGCGGAGGCGGCCCGCCATGTCCGCGGCTAGGCCCGCGCTCGAGGCGCTGGTGGAAGAGGCGCAGCGCGTGCTCGCCATCTGCAACGCGTGCCGCTACTGCGAAGGCTACTGCGCGGTCTTCCCGGCGCTCGAGAGGAGGCTCTCGTTCGACGAGCACGACGTGCACTACCTCGCCAACCTGTGCCACAACTGCGGGGCGTGCCTGTACGCGTGCCAATACGCGCCGCCGCACGAGTTCCAGCTGAACTTCCCGCGAGTGCTGGCGCAGGTGCGCAAGGAAACGTACAAGAAATACGCATGGCCCGCCTTCCTCGGCAAGGCCTTCGAGAGGAACGGCGTCGCCGTGAGCCTAGCCACCGCGGCGAGCCTCGCGCTCGTACTCCTCGTCACCGCACTGTTGGTCGATCCCGCGCGCCTCTTCTCCGCATGGAGCGATGCCGAGGGCTCGTTCTACGCGGTGATTCCCCACCAGGCGATGGTCGGCGTGTTCGGCGCGGTCGCGCTCTTCGTGGCCGTGGCGTTCGTGATGAGCCTCGTGCGTTTCTGGCCCGACACGGGCGAGGAGGTTGCCGACCTGGTGCAGCCGCAGCCGCTCGCAGCCGCGGCGTGGGACGCCATGGGACTGCGCTACCTCGACGGCGGCGGCGAGGGCTGCACGTACCCGGGTGCACGGCCGTCCTTCGCACGGCGCAATTTCCACCACCTCACCTTCTACGGCTTCATGCTGTGCTTCGCGGCCACCAGTGTCGCGACGATCTACCACTACGGGTTCGGCTGGAAGGCGCCGTATTCCTTCTACAGCCTGCCGGTGATCCTCGGCATGCTGGGCGGGGTCGGGCTCCTCGTGGGGCCGGCGGGCTTGCTGTGGCTGAAGGGCCGCAGCGACCCCGAGCTCTCCGATCCGACGCAGCGCGGCATGGATGCGGGCTTCATCGTCCTGCTCTTCTTCGTGAGCCTCACCGGCCTCGCGCTCCTTTTCCTGCGCGACACGCGCGCCATGGGCGTCCTTCTCGCGGTGCACCTGGGCTTCGTGCTCGCGCTCTTCGTGACACTGCCCTACGGCAAGTTCGTGCACGCGCTCTACCGCCTCGCGGCGTTGGTGCGCTTCCACATCGAGCGGCGCCGCCCGCTCCCGGAAATCGGCACGGAATAAGGAGACCGGCATGTCGAACATGAAGGACAAGGTGACACCCGCGGAGTGGAAGGCGCGCGTGGACCTTGCTGCCTGCTACCGCTTGGTCGCGCACTACGACATGTCGGACATGATGGCGAACCACATCTCCGCCTCGGTGCCGGGCGAGGAGGGCGCTTTCCTGATAAACGCCTACGGGATGATGTACGAGGAGATCACGGCCTCCAGCCTCATCAAGATTGACGTCGACGGCAACATCCTCGCCAAGCCCGACTTCGGCGAGCTGGACTACGGCATCAACAAGGCGGGCTATGTGATCCACGGAGCGGTGCATCGCGCGCGGCCCGACGTGGCCTGCGTGATCCACACGCACACCTGGGCGGGCATGGCGCTCTCCGCGCTCGACGTGGGCGTGCTGCCGATCACGCAGACCGCGATGCGCTTCCTCAAGATCGGCTACCACGACTACCAGGGCGTGGTGCTCGACGGCAAGGAGGAGGAGGCGCTCCTGCGCGACCTGGGCACGGGTGAGGCGCTGATCCTGCGCAACCACGGCCTGCTCACCGTCGGCAAGACCATCGGCGAGGCGTTCAACTGGATGCATCGGCTCGAGCTCACCGCGCGCTCGCAGCTCGCGGCGATGGCGACCGGCGCGAAGCTCGTCAACGTTCCCGACAAGGTGCTGCGGGAAACGTACATGAACTACCAGCCGCAGACGCGCCGCCCGTATGGCGTGATGGAATGGCCGGCGCTGCTGCGCAAGCTCGACCGCATGGATCCCAGCTACCGCGAATAGCGGCGAACGAGGCGCTCCAAGCGGGTTTCCCTACCCGCGCAGGTAGTATCGAACATACGTGTCGCCCATTCCGCGAGGCTTGCCATCGCCGACGGCACGGGCCCCAACCCGGTCCTTCCAGGCTGGGCACGGACCTTCCGACCTTCGCCGCTCAACTCGGCGACGTCGCGACAATCAACATGTCGGACCAGTCGGCGGAGATTGTGATTCTGCGCGACGTTGCTGGAGTGAAGGCGGCCTTCATGGTGTACCTAGTGCTCGGTGAGGACGGGATATGGCGCATCGAATCAATGTAAATTTTACAAAGGTACAAATCATGACGTTTGCTCTCAGAGCTTCAATCATCTCCCTCTCGATCACGGCATGTGTGGCCGCGCTCAGCGCTTCAGCAGATGCCCGGAAGAAAATTGACTTCGAGCTCTCCGGCACCGTGGTCGACTTCGACACCAAGGAGCCAATCGAAGGCGCGTACGTCGTGGCTTCGTACAAGGTTCTGCGATCGGACTTCGCGACGACCGCAAGCTTCTGCGTCAAGACGAAGGGCATGTATACGGGCAAGGATGGCAAGTATCGCTTCCCTGTTGAAAAGCTCGACGGGCGCAGTCCCTTCACGACAAATGCCATCAAGTCTGGGTATTTCTTCAAGGACTCCTCTTATCCCGATTCACAACTTTGGAAGAGGCAAGACGCGGAAGCCTACAGCCGACGCGACATCTTCCTGAAGAGGCAAGACCCATCGGACGCGGATTGGCATCTAAGTGACGGCGAGGAGGTGTGCTACGCGGCCTCGAATCGGGAAGCGGCAGGAGCTGGGATCACCTTCATGAAGCTACGGCTTGCCGAATACAAGCGTCTGAAAGGACGCGAAGACGCGATCCAGTCGTTTGAAGAGCAGATTCGCCGACTTGAAACCCTTCCCTCAGAAACCGCGTCTCCCAAATAGGCCAGCATGAAACTAATCGTTACTATCGTCGCCCTGCTCGGGTATTGCGCTCGAAGGTGGAGTTCTATGGCGACGGCATGCAGCTCGGGAGCGCTGGCGCGCCCCGTACACGCACTCGTGCCCCACGCCCACAGCGGGCACGCATGCTCTGACCGCGAAGGCATATTGAACGCCGCGCGGCTCGCTGAGACCGACTAGAAGGACGCGCGCTTCTCGAAGCCGGAGAAATCCCCCGCAGCATCGGTCGCGGTGACCTCGGTCACCTGCGCGTCATCGGGACCCCGCCGCGCCCAGTGCGTGATCGCCTCGACCTGCTCGGGGCTGCCTTGCACGACCGCCTCCACGCTTCCGTCCAGGCGGTTGGCCACCCAGCCGCTTACCCCGAGGCGCTCGGCCTCGCGCCGCATCGATTCGCGGAACCACACACCCTGCACGCGCCCGCGAATCACCAGGCGCCGTGTAGTCGCCTCACTCATCGCCCTTCACCCGGCCGCGCCCCTGCTTGATGTTGCCGCGCACCTTCTTCGCCTCGATGCGCCGCTCCTTCGAGCCGCGGCTGGGCTTGGTCGGCACGCGCTTCTTCGGCACGTGGTTCAGCTTCTTCAGGCGCTCGATGAGACGCTCGTAGGCGATCGCGCGGTTGCGGAACTGCGAGGGCGAGTCCTGCGCGGTCACCACCACGCCGGAGGGCGGATGGGTGAGGCGTAGCGCCGACTCGGTCTTGTTCACGTGCTGGCCGCCGGGGCCGCTCGCGCGAAAGACGTCGACTCGCACCTCGCGCTCGAGGATCTCGCGATCGGTCGAGTACGGCGGCGGGGAGAGTGGGGTGCGGGGCATGGTGGGACATCCCAGGTAATTCTTACAAGTGTATTTCCCCCCGGTCGCGTTTTGTGACCACCTTCACAGGCAAGCGCCGCCATTCGGAGAAAGATGGGCTCCGTGGACAGGCGGCGGTGGGCAGGCTAACTCAACGGGAGATCAACAACATGAACACGAAGCAGCGACTCGCAACGGGCTTTCTGGCAATGGTCATAGTGGGCAGCATCGCGTTCATGCCCGTCAACGCTGGCACCAAGAGCGCGCCGGCCGCGGCGGCGCCGGCCCAGTCCGGTACCATGGTGGCCACGCTCAACAGCCCCGAGCTTCCGCAGGATCAGGTCAAGGACCTGACCTACAACTAATCCAGGTTTACCCCGCAAGGCGCACTTGCGAACGCCCGCCGGCTCACGCCGGCGGGTTTTTTATTTCCCGCTGCGCCTACTTGATCCGCATGCCCGGCATCGCGCCGGAATCGGGTGCGAGGAGGTAGATGGAGGCCCCGTCGCCGGCGGCGAGGACCATGCCCTGTGATTCGCCGAACCGCATCTTGCGCGGCGCGAGGTTCGCGACCATCACCGTCAGGCGCCCGACCAGGTCCTTCGGCGTGTACACCGAGCGGATGCCGGCGAACACGGTGCGATGGGTCTCGATGCCGATGTCGAGAGTCAATTTGAGGAGCTTGTCGGCGTCCGCAACGAGCTCCGCGTCGATGATGCGCGCGATGCGCAGGTCGATCTTCGAAAAGTCGTCGATCGAGATGGTGTCGCCGACGGGCAGGATCACCGGTGGCTTCGGCGGCTCGATCGCCTCGAGCTTGAACTCCGGCACTTCCGCGGCGGCTCCGGCCACCTTGGGCGCGGCTTCCGCTCTCGCCTCGTCGGGCGGCTCGAGGAGCTGGTCGATCTGCTTGGGATCGATGCGCGAGACGAGGTGCTTGTACGGCTGCACCTTGTGGCCCGGCTTCAGCGGCGTGCCGACGTCTTCCCAGGCGAGCGGCTTTAAGCCCAGGAACTCCTCGACGTCCTCCGCCACCTTGGGCAGCACCGGCTTCAGGTAGATGGTGAGGATGCGGAAGAGCTCCAGGTACAGCGTGCAGAACCATTGCAGCGCGCCGTCCTGTCCCGCCTCCTTGGCGATCTCCCAGGGCTTTTGCTCGTCGACGTACTGGTTCACGCGATCGGCCAGGAACATGATCTGGCGAATCGCCTTGCTGAACTCGCGCGCCTCGTAGTCGGCGGCGATGGCGTCGGCGAAACTCTTCACCTCGAACAGGATGGCGGGCGCCTGCTCGTCGTCGGGCACGGGCGCGGCGAGGTTGCCGCGCATCTTGTGCTTGAGCTCCCGGCCCGCGGACAGCGGCTCGGCGGACAGCTCTCCGTTGAAACGCTTGCCGATGAATCCCGCGGCGCGGCTCGCGATGTTCACGTACTTGCCGACCAGGTCGGAATTGACCCGCGCCAGGAAGTCGTCGGGATTGAAGTCGAGGTCCTCGACGCGGGCGTTCAGCTTGGCAGCGAGGTAATAGCGCACCCACTCCGGGTTCAACCCGAGCTCCACGTAGCGCTGCGGGCTCACCGAGATGCCGCGCGACTTGGACATCTTCTCGCCCGAGAGCTGCAGGAAGCCGTGCACATAGACGTTGTCGGGCACCTTGCGATCGGAGAACTTCAGCGTCGCCGGCCAGAACAGGGTGTGGAAATAGATGATGTCCTTGCCGATGAAGTGGATCTGCTCCACCTTCGGATCGGCCAGGTACTTGTCGAAATCGAGCCCCTTCTTGCCCAGGTAGTTCTTGAGCGAGGCGAGGTAGCCGATCGGGGCGTCCAGCCAGACGTAGAAGTACTTGCCGGGCGCTCCGGGGATCTCGATGCCGAAGTAGGGCGAATCGCGCGTGATGTCCCAGTCGTTGAGGCCGCCGTCCAGCCATTCGAGCACCTTGTTGGACACCTCGGGCTGGAGCTTGCCGTCCTGGGTCCATCCGCGCAGGAACTCCACGCAGCGCGGGTCGGAGAGCTTGAAGAAGAAGTGCTCGGACTTCTTCAGGACCGGCTTGGCGCCGGTGAGCGCCGAGTAGGGGTTCTTCAGGTCGGTGGGCGCGTAGACCGCCCCACAGTTCTCGCAGGAGTCGCCGTATTGGTCCTTCGTGCCGCACTTGGGGCACTCGCCCTTGATGTAGCGGTCCGGCAGGAACATCTTCTTCAGGGGGTCGAAGAACTGCTCGATCGTCTTCGTGTCGATGAAGCCCGCCTTCTGCAGGGCGAGGAAGATCTCCGAGGACAGCTCGGTGTTCTCGGGCGAATGGGTGCTGTGGAAGTTGTCCCAGCTGATGCCGAAGCGCTGGTAGTCGCGCCGGTGCGACTCGGCGACCCGGGCGATGAGCTCTTCCGGGGTGATGCCCTCGGCCTCGGCCTTGAGCATGATCGGGGCGCCATGCGCGTCGTCGGCGCACACGAAATTCACCTTGTGGCCCTGCAAGCGCTGAAAGCGGACCCAGATGTCCGCTTGCACATACTCCATGATGTGCCCGATGTGGAACGGGCCGTTGGCGTATGGGAGCGCCGTGGTGACGAAAAGCTTGCGGGGCATTGATTGGTTTTTCGAGGCTCCGCGATCATATCAAATTGCTTTAAAATCGCGCGTTGCAACTCCTTCCGCGTGGTACCCACGGCATGGCCCCCTCCGAGCAGGACATCCTCGCAGCACTCTCCGAGCTGATCGACCCGGTCACCGGGCGCAACTACGTCGAATCGAAGAGCGTGAAGAACGTGAAAGTCGAGGGCGAGCGCGTCGCCCTGGACGTGGTCCTCGGCTACCCGGCGCGGGGTGTGATCGAGACGGTGAGGAAGCAGGTCTCCGCGAGGCTTGCAAGCGTCCCCGGTGTCTCCCAGGCGAGCGTCAACGTGGTCTCCAAGGTGGTTTCCCACGCGGTGCAGCGGGGAGTGAAGCTGGTGCCGGGGATCAAGAACATCATCGCGGTGGCATCCGGCAAGGGCGGCGTGGGCAAGAGCACCACCGCGGTGAACCTCGCCCTGGCGCTGGCCGCCGAGGGCGCCACGGTCGGCATGCTCGACGCGGACATCTACGGCCCGTCGCAGCCGGTGATGCTCGGCATCACCGGGCGCCCGGCCTCCAAGGACGGCAAGACCATGGAACCCATGGAGGGCCACGGCATCCAGGCGATGAGCGTGGGCTTCCTGATCGAGCAGGACACGCCCATGGTCTGGCGCGGCCCGATGGTGACGCAGGCGCTCGAGCAGCTCCTGACCGAGACGAAGTGGCGCGATCTCGACTACTTGGTGGTCGACCTGCCGCCGGGCACCGGCGACATCCAGCTCACGCTCGCGCAGAAGGTGCCGGTCACCGGAGCGGTGATTGTCACCACGCCACAGGACATCGCGCTGATCGACGCCAGGAAAGGCCTCAAGATGTTCGAAAAGGTGGGGATCCCCATCATCGGCATCGTCGAGAACATGGCGATCCACATCTGCTCGCAGTGCGGGCACGCCGAGCACATCTTCGGCTCCGGCGGCGGCGCGAAGATGTGCAAGGACTACGACGTGGAGCTCCTGGGCTCGCTGCCGCTCGACATCCGCATCCGCGAGCAGGCCGATTCCGGCAAGCCCACCGTCGTGGCGGACCCCGAGGGCCCGATCGCCGCCATCTACCGCGACATCGCGCGCAAGGTCGCCGCGCGCATCGCGCGCCAGTCCGAGGATCGCTCCTCTGTCTTCCCCAAGATCGTCATTCAAAACAACTAAGTAGCGTTTTCCGATGAATACCACCGGGGCGATCATTGGAGCGGACGACAAGTCGCCGCTCAATTCCGCGAGCAGGACGACATGACGATCAAGAGCGACAAGTGGATTCGGCGAATGGCGGCCGCGCACGGCATGATCGAGCCCTTCGAGCCGGGGCAGGTGCGGGCTGTGGACGGCAAGCGCATCGTCTCCTACGGCACCTCGAGCTACGGCTACGACGTGCGCTCGTCCAACGAATTCAAGATCTTCACCAACATCAACTCCACCATCGTCGATCCGAAGAACTTCGACGAGAAGTCCTTCGTGGACCTGAAGGCGGACGTCTGCATCATCCCGCCCAACTCGTTCGCGCTCGCGCGCACCGTGGAGCGCTTCAAGATCCCGCGCAACGTCCTGGTGATCTGCCTCGGCAAGAGCTCCTATGCGCGCTGCGGGATCGTGGTCAACGTAACGCCGCTGGAGCCCGAATGGGAGGGCTACGTCACCCTCGAATTCTCCAACACCACGCCGCTTCCGGCGAAGATCTACGCCAACGAGGGTGTCGCGCAGATGCTGTTCTTCGAATCCGACGAGGTGTGCGAGACTTCCTACGCCGACCGGGGCGGCAAATACCAGGGCCAGGAAGGCGTGACGCTCCCCAAGATTTGATATGCAACATTCGCGGAACGATTCCGGCCGGAAAACGACCAAAAAAAGCCCGACACGCGCGGATTTTTGCCCTATACTTCGCGCAAAAATGAGGAGGTCATCATGACAGGAGCGAGGAACTACTGCGCCTCGAATGCCGCCGGCTCCGCCGGAGGGCGCTCGCTGCCCGCTATTGCCTCGACTCGTCACGGAAGACCCCGATGCCCCGAACCGCCACGATAAAGAAGATCCGGCCCCAGCCGGAGTTCCCCCTCGATTCGCATCCGGAAGTCAGCCTCGACTTCACGCGGGTCAAGCAATTCCTCGCCAAGCACGGCTACAAGCGGCCGGTGCTGATCGTCGATCTCGATATCGTGCGCAACAAGACGAAGCGCTTCCGCGCCTCGCTGCCGCGCGTGCGCCCGCACTTCGCGGTGAAGGCCAATCCCGACCCGCGCGTGCTGAAGGTCCTCATCCAGGAGGGCGCCGGCTTCGAGATCGCCTCGATCGCCGAGCTCGACATCCTGATGGGGCTCGGCGTGCCGCCCGCGGAGGTCTTCTACTCGAACCCGATGAAGTCGCGCGCCTACCTCGAATACGCCTCCGCCAAGGGCGTCGAATGGTTCGTCGTCGACAGCGTCGAGGAGATCCGCAAGGTGAAGGCGGTCAAGTCGGATGCCAAGATGTACCTGCGCATCGACGCGCCCAACATCGGCAGCGACTGGCCGCTGGCCGGCAAGTTCGGCGCGCACATGAGCGACGTCCCCGAGTGCATCGAGACCGCGGTGCAGTGCCAGGCCGACCTCGCGGGCGTCACCTTCCACGTCGGCTCGCAGTGCCTCAACCCGGAGAACTGGCGCGTGGGCATGGAGCGCGCGCGCAAGGTGTTCGCCTCGATGCGCGCCGTGGGCCTGAGGCCGCGCCTGCTCAACCTGGGCGGCGGCTACCCGGTGCGCCACGTGAAGCCGATTCCCTCGATCGAGACCATCGCGGAGCTCATCAACAAGGAGCTGCGCCATTTCGGCCCCGAGATCCAGGTGATCGCGGAGCCGGGGCGCTACCTCGTCTCCGACGCGGGCTACTTCATCTGCCGCGTGGTCGGCACGGCGACACGCAACAACCAGCGCTGGATGTATTGGGACGCGGGCGTCTTCGGCGGCGTGATCGAGACTACCGAGGGCCTGCGCTACAACATCTACACCGACCGCGACGGCGAGCCCGTCTCGTGGAACGTGGCGGGCCCCACCTGCGACTCCGTCGACGTGGTGATGCGCGAGGAGCTCTTCCCCGCCGATCTCCAGGACGGCGACTTCATCTTCATCAAGAACGCCGGCGCCTACACCACCGCGTACGCGAGCAACTTCAACGGGTTTCCCCTGCCGGAAGTCGCGACGATCGGGTCGTAGTGGCACAGGACTTCTGGGCCTCGAGCGGCTTCCGCTTCCTGGAGCGCGGGCCCGCGGGGCTCGTCGCCACCGACGCCTGGCTGGTGCGCTTCGTCGAAGGTGACGAGCTCCAGCCCCCGCACGACGCCGGGCCGCGAGAGCGCTTGCTGCACCATCGCATGTTGCGAAATCCCCTCGCGCCGGTCGAGGCGCACGACCTCGCCGCGATCGAGGACGAGGACGCGCGCGAAAACTGGACCGAGTTCCTGCGCTTCCGCGATCGCGTGCTCGAGCACCCCTCGCTGGAGAGCGTGTATCTCGATCTTTATCGCCGCGATGCCGTCGACCTCGCGCCGCCCTTCGTGGACGCGCTCACCATGGCGATCACGCGCGCCATCCTCGACGGGAGCGAAGACCCATGGCTGTGCCGCGCGGGGGAGATGCTCTTCCGCCGACAGCGTGTGAGCACAGAGGGCGGCCAGGCGCTCGCCGCCGATAGCGAGACGCTGGAGGCGTTCGCCGAGACCGGCGGCTTCGGCAACGTGGGGCGGCTCCTCAAGCAACAGAACACCGAGATGCCCGCGGTCAAGATGGACGTCCTCAATCACGAGAACGCGGCGCTCTATTTCATGCGCGACGAGCTGCACAGCTTCGCGCTCGACATCACGCCGGGGCGCGAGGGCGTGGCCGCGCTGGCGCGCGTGCTCGAGCTCTGGGTGCGCCATCTGGCGGGGGCCGACGTCACGATCGCGCCGGTCGAGCGCATCGATGATGAAAGCTGGCGGTGGCACGTGGGCCTCGACGTCGACTCGACGTCGATCCTTAACGCGCTTTACCGGGATGAGGACGTGGCGCCCGCGGATCTCGACCGGATGGTGGCGCTCTTCCGGCTCGAGTTCAGGAATGCGTCCGACGCGGCGCCGGAGATGGCGGGCCGCCCGGTCTACCTGGGGCTCGCGTGCCGGCCCGATCGCACGCTACGCGTGAAGCCGCAGAACCTGGTCACCAGCCTCCCCCTCCACGCGAGGCACTAGCCGCGCGCGGGTAGAATCGTGTTTCGAAACAGGAGTTCTTCATGACCACAGCGGTAGACACCAGCAGCACCGGCACTTTCATGCTGAGCAAGGAAATCGAGATCCTGATGGCGGAGCGCGCGCGCCTGTTGCGCGTGGCCGGCGCCGCGGCGCAGTTCGTCGCGGTGATGGACTCGAGCAAGCTGCCCGAGAAGGTCGCCACCGAGGCCGACATCCTCGCCGAGAGCGTCAACGCGCTCGCCGAGGACACCCTGCGCGACGCGTTGAGCGCGGTGACGACGCCGCGCTAGCGGCACGAGGAGGCGAGAGCGATGAACCCCGATGCGTTCAACATGAGCATCCGCAAGTTCCTGAAGATGGTGGGCGTCAATTCCCAGCGCGAGATCGAGGCCGCCATCGAGCGCGCCATGGCCGCGGGCAAGTTGAAGGGCAACGAGACGCTGCCGGCGAAGGTGACCCTCACGCTCGACGGCACCGACCTGGACATCGCCTTCGACGGCAAGATCTCGCTCGAGTGAGCGCGGCGGGCACGGTCACCTACGACGACGTCGCCGCCGCCGCGGCACGGCTCGAGGGCGTGGCGCACCGCACGCCGGTGGCCACTTCCAGCCAGTTCGACGCGCTTACCGGCTCGCAGGCGTTCTTCAAGTGCGAGAACCTGCAGCGCATGGGCGCCTTCAAGTTTCGCGGCGCCTACAACGCGCTCGCGCAGCTCGAGGGCGAGGCGCGCAAGCGCGGCGTGGTCGCGTTCTCCTCGGGCAACCACGCCCAGGCCGTGGCTCTCGCCGGGCGCCTGCTCGGAATTCCCACGGTGATCGTGATGCCCGCCGATGCCCCCGCCGTGAAAGTCGCGGCTACCCGCGGTTATGGGGCGGAAGTGGTGTTCTACGATCGCGCCGCGGGGCAGGACCGTGACCAGGTCGCGCGCGGTATCGCTGCGGAGAAGGGCGCCGTCGTGATTCCCCCCTTCGACCACGCGCATGTGATCGCCGGGCAGGGAACCGCCGCCAAGGAGCTTCTCGAGGACGTGGGCGCGCTCGACGACCTCTTCGTGTGCTGCGGCGGCGCGGGCCTGCTGTCGGGGAGCGCCATAGCCGCGCGCCACCTGTCCCCCGGCATCCGCGTCGTCGGCGTGGAGCCCGCCGCGGGCGATGACGTCGCGCGCTCGTTTCGAACCGGCACGATCCAGCGCGTGGAGAACCCGAAGACGATCGCCGACGGGGCGCGCACCGAGTCGCCCGGGGCGATCACCTTTCCCCTGGTGATGAAGCACGTGCAGGATGTGATCACGGTCACGGATGCCGAGCTGGTCGAGGCGATGCGCTTCCTGTGGGAGCGGATGAAGCTCGTGGTGGAACCCACCGGCGCGCTCGCCACCGCGGGCGTGATGTCCGGTCCGATCGACGTGCGCGACCGCCGCGTGGGCATCATCATTTCCGGCGGCAACGTCGACCTCAAGGCCGCGGCCGCGCTCTTCGCGTGATCGCGTTGCCGCGCCTCGGCGAGTCGGTGCCGCGCCGCGGCAGCGCCGGGCTTCGTTCCCTGGGACGCGCGCTCCTGCGAATCATGGGCTGGCGGGTGACGGGCGAGATCCCCGACCTTCCCAAGTTCGTGGTGGCGGTGGCTCCTCACACTTCCAACTGGGACTTCGCGGTCGGCATCGCGACCATGTTCGCGCTCGACCTGAAGATCACCTTCATCGGCAAGCACACGCTGTTTCGCTGGCCCATCGAGGGATTGATGCGCTGGCTGGGCGGCGTGCCGGTGGACCGCAGCGCTTCCCACGGCGTGGTGAGCGACACCGTGTGCGCGATCGAACGCGCCGCGCGGAGCGTGGTCGCGATCGCGCCGCAGGGAACGCGCGCGCGCGGCGCGCGGTTCAAGTCGGGCTTCCTGCACATCGCCAGGGGCGCGCGGGTGCCGGTGGTGCTCGCGACCCTCGATTACGCGGCGCGCTGCGTGCGCTTCGGGCCGACGTTCGAGCCTGGCGACGACGTGGACGCTGACCTTCAGCGCGTCGTGGCTTTCTTCGCGAACGCGAAAGGAAAAAATTCCTAGGCCCATCATGGTGCCTTCGACGCACCAAAGCGATACGCGATCGACGAAAGCGGAATTCGCCGGATCGGCTAACTATTTGAAATTGAATGGCGTGCGTGATTGGCACAATTGCTGCATTGCAGTAAACGTCGGCCGCGAGGCCGACGTTTCTCCTCCGAGAGCGGTTTGCCCCGCCGGTGACCCCGGCGGGGCACTTTTTTTTTGTCGCGCCTAATCCGCGTAGACCCCGGCCTTCCGGATCACCGGGCCCCACTTCTCGATCTCGCTCTTCAGTTGCGCTCGAAGCGCATCCTGCGTGGCGAGGCTCTGCGCGACCGGCTCGGCGCCTAGCTCGGCGAATTTCGCGATGACGTTGGGATCCTTCAGCGCCGCCTG
>JBBRQA010000066.1:0-16969 GCA_038227085.1 Burkholderiales bacterium
CCGACACCCATTATCCGGAGTTCGCGTGAATACTCTCGATCGGTTGGCGACGGCTTTGCTCGAAGAGCGCGACACCGTGCTCGCACGCTGGCGCGAGCAAGTTCGCGCGCTGCCCTCGGCTTCCCACCTCGACCTGCCGACCTTGAACGATCACATGCCGGTGTGGCTCGCCGAGCTGGCGTCGGCGCTGCTCGCCTCGCTGAAGGCCCCCGGGGAACTCGAGGAGGCGGCGAGCCCCTCGGCCCATGGATTGCAGCGTTTCACCGACGGCTTCGACATCGAGGAAGTCGTGGCGGAGTACAACATCCTGCGCGACTGCGTGCATGAGCTCGGCGAGCGTCTCGAAGTCGACCTGCGCGGCAACTCGCGCAGCATCCTCAATCGGGCGTTCGACGATGCGATCGCGGGTGCGGTGAAAGCCTTCGCGCAATGCCAGGCGCGCGAGGTGCGGCGCAGGCGCGCGGAGCACCTCGCTTTCGTGGCACACGACCTGCGCACGCCGTTGAGCGCCATTACTTTCTCCGCGCACATCCTCGAGCAACGCTTGCCCGCCGCCGGCCTCGATCCGGAAAGCGCGCGCCTCCTGAAAACACTGGGCCGCAACGCGAAGCAGCTCGATTCCCTGGTGGCCCAGGTGCTCAAGGAGAACACGCAGATGCTCACCGAGCTGGGCGTGAAGGTCGAGCGGCGCAGCTTCGAGCTTTGGCCGCTCGTCGAATCGCTCGTCCAGGACATGCTGCCCCTTGCCGCGAAGTCGGCCACGCGCATCGTCAACCAGGTGCCCGACGACCTCGATGTGTGTGCCGACGCGGGCTTGCTGCGGCGCGTATTCCAGAACCTCGTCGCCAACGCGATCACGTATACGCCCGGGGGCGAGGTGACGATTGGGGCGCGCGCCGCCAACGGCGGCGAGCCGGTCGAATGCTGGGTCACGGACAACGGCGCCGGCATCTCACGCGATCGCATCGGCAAGGTGTTCGAGGCGCTGGAAACCGACCCCGAGCGGGAAGGGCTCGGCCTCGGCCTGGCTATCGTGAAGACGTTCGTCGAGGCGCACGATGGCAAGGTGACGGTCGAGAGCGTCGAGCGGCAGGGCTCCACTTTCCGGTTCACGCTGCCGCGCGCAGCTGCGGCGCCGGCACAGGGGCTCGCCGCCGCTGCTCCGGGCGGCGCGGCGACCGAACCGGTCGAGGCGGGCGCAGGGCGTAAAATGCCCGTGTGAAGCAAGCCAGACGGTCGCTGTGCCACTTACGTCGCACAGAGGAAAGTCGGGACTCCAGAGGGCAGCGTAGCGGGTAACTCCCGTCCACCGTGAGGTGAGGATTAGAGGAACAGAGACGAGCCGGTTAAGTCCGGTTGAAACGGCCAATCTCTACGCGGAGCAACATCAAGTAGGCAGACGACGACGTGGCCCACCGAGTCTGCGGGTAGGTGGCTCGAGCCCTGCGGCAACGCAGGGCCTAGAGGAATGACCGTCATAGCCCGCAAGGGCCGTAACAGAATCCCGCTTATCGGCTTGCTTCACTTCTCATTCGTCCCGTGATCCGCGGTTTGGTCGCGGAACCGTGGCGCTCGTCGGAAAGCCCTTTTCGACGGCCGTTGCGCTCACCTACGCGGTGGAGAGCGTCGGGCGCGACCTGAAGGGCCACGTGATCCTGCGCCTGAAGGACCGGCCCGAGTTTCTCGCCGTGAGCCAGCCGTACGCGCACCCTTTCCGCGAGATGTGACGGTGCACGCCAGTTTGTCGCACTGCGGCGACGAAAGGGTCATTTTCGCGGGAATGTGATTTTCTTCACATCCATCCGCGAACCGCTTCGTTCAGGATGGTCTCGCAGCACCCATAAAAAAATCATCCGGCGCACGTGGGAGACCACGATGAAACAAGCGATGCAAGCTTTCACCGGATCCGTGCTGCTGTCGATAGCGCCGCTCGCGAGCGCCGAACACGATCCGGATCCCGCCGCCCTTCGAATCGCCGCCGCGTTCGTGAGGCTCGCCGGCTCGGAGGACAACATCCTCGCGCTCGCCTGCGCGCTGCACGAAGGCGCCCCGGTCCATCTCGTATCCCCCGTCGACCCCGGCAAGGACTTCATGCCGGAGATCGTCGTGATCGAGCCGCCCACCGGCGCGATGGGCTGGAACGACGTGAAGATGGCGCTCATGCTCGCGCGCGACGCGCTGCAGAGCTACAACATCGTGCGCCCCTCGCTCGTGCAACTGCACGCGGTGCTGCTGGGCGGCGACATCACCACGCCGGCCGGCACGCCCGCGACTTTCCCCGGCGTGCTGCAGATGCGCGCCGACGGCATCCATTGGGGTCGGATCGCGGCGGAGCGCTACCGGCGCCCGGGGTGACCGCGCGCGTCATGCCGTCGGTGCGCGGCGACAAAACGCGTGTATTTGTCGCTTTGTGACGCGGTTCACATATTTGCGCAAGGTTGAGCCCAATCATTGATGCATGAAAAGAGCATTGATCGGTTCTCTGGCCCTCGCGGCGATCGCCCTGAAAGGGTGCGTCGCCGTGGGCCCCAGGCGCAGGTGAAGAGAGCGGCACTCGGCGCATTGCACCGGATGCAGGTGAGGGTGGTGGACACGAAGCGCGACGGGACGACGAAGACGATCCGGGCGAAAGCCGGTGATCGCGACATCGAGATCGACCTGGAAATGGCGTCTCCTCGTTAGGACGGCTCGAGGAGCTTACTCCCACCGCAGTGGGACTGTTTCCAGGCGGGCGAGCTCCGCCCGCCTGGCGCGCATGGATGCGTGCGTTCAGTTCCGGAGGCTGTCGGGCACCTTGCCGCCGTTCTCCGCGAGCTTCTTCATGACGGCTTTCTGCAGGGCGATGTTCTGCTCCGCAGTGCCGGGCGCGCCGGCGTTCACGCCGAGCTCGGTGGCGAGTTCCTTGCGCGCGTCGAGGCTGGAGTCGAGGTCGAGGAGCTTGAGGAGATCGACGATCGAGGTGCGATAGTTTCCGCCGCCGCCTCTCTTCGCCGCGAGCTGCGACAGCACCTCATCGACGTCGACGCCCTGGATGGCGTTCGAGGGTTGGAGCGGGGCGGCTTGCTTGGCGGGATCGAACTGCTGCGCTTGGGGCGCGGCCGAGGGGGCCTGCCCGCCGCCGCCGAGATGGCGGAGTTTATCGAGGATCGCGCTGAAGATTCCCATGGCTGTTCCTTTTTTTGACGGGGTGTAGGGAGACGCGGAGCGAATGCCCGCCCTGACACTTTCCCCTTCTATCCGGCGCATGGATGCAGGACGACTCCTACGCTGCGACGGTTTTCCAGCGCCGGCCCACCAGGAGGCGAAGCTTCCTGCATTCGGCCTCGGTGAGTTCCGCGGCCCCGGCCTTCAGCGCGGTTTCGAATTCCGCGAGCGCCGGGCGCGACTGCGCCTCGAATAGCCGCGTCTTCAACGCGTAGAACCCCGGCGAATACTCGCCGAACCATTCATGGAGCACGGGGAAGGACATGCGGTGCACGCGCGAGCGCCCGAGCCTGAGCAGCGCCTCGCGGTGGTCCGGCGTCGGATAGCCCTTGTGGGTGGCGAAGCCGTAGCCGGGGTATTCGCGGTCGAGTGCTTCCATCATCGCGTCGCGCGCGGTCTTGGCGATGATGGACGCAGCCGCGATGCTGAAGTTGAGGCCGTCGCCCTTGTTGAACGCGTTCTGCGGCATCGGGATGCCAGGCACGGTGCGCGCATCCACGAGCACGTGTTGCGGCGCGCGCGGCAAGCCCTCGACCGCGCGTCGCATGGCGAGGAGCGAGGCGTGGTAGATGTTCACGGTGTCGATGTCCTCGACGGTGCCGATGCCGACCGCTACGCCGGAGGCCTTGGCGCGGATCTCGACCGCGAGCTCGGCGCGCGCCTGCGGGTCGAGGCGCTTGGAATCGTCGACTCCGTCGATTTCGGTGTCGGGGTGGAACATGACGGCGGCGGCAACCACCGGCCCGGCGAGCGGCGCGACGCCGGCCTCGTCCACGCCCGCGATGTCCCGGATGCCCGACTTCCAAAGCACCATCTCGAAATGGCGCATCGCGTCGAGGCGCACGCGCTCGTCACGCACCTTCTCGAAGCGTTTGGCGAGGGTGGCGTAGAGGCGCTGCACGCCCTGGCGCGAGTCGCGCTGCAGGCGGTTCAGGACTTGCTGGGAGATCGGTTCCTGGCCCTGCAGGTACCTCTTGCGGATCTCTTCGACCGACAGCTCTTCGACGCGTGCCATGGGGGTGGTTCTGTTTCCGGGAGCAACGCCGAAAATTCTATCAAGGATCGCTACCCGAAGTAGCGATGGTACAAAATCCGCAGTACCTCGAGCGTGCCAGGATCGGCGAGCGAGTAGAAGATCTGCTTGCCCTCGCGCCGCGTCGCGGCCAGGCCCTCGGCGCGAAGCACGCCCAGCTGTTGGGAAAGCGTCGGCTGGTGAATGCCGGTCGTCTCCTCGAGGTCACCGACGCACAGCTCTCCCTGCGGCAGCTGGCATGCCGGATGCAGCAGGCCGCCGAGGATGCCGCTGATGCCTGCCACGCGCCCGGCGAGCACCGCGAACATCAGGGCCGCGATGCCGATGAGGAGCCCCCCCGCCAGGGCGGCGAGCGGAGTGAAGCCTTGCCAGTCGATGGGCATGAAAACAGTATATAGATTTATAGATGATTAGCAAGTATAATGTCCGCATGCTCTTCCGCCAGCTTTTCGAGCCCCTCTCCAGCACCTACACCTACCTCCTCGGCTGCGAGGCGACGGGGCGCGCCATCCTGGTGGATCCGGTGCTGCCGGCGTGGGAGCGCGACTTGCAGGTGGTGCGATCCCTCGGCCTCGAGCTCGCCTGCACCGTCGAGACGCACGTGCATGCCGACCACATAACCTCGGCGGCGCGGCTGAAGCGCGAGACGGGGAGCGCGATCGTCTTTCCCGCCGCCGACTCGTTTGCCTGCGTCGATCGGCTGATCGACGAGTCGCGGCCGCTCGAGGTGGGAAGCGTGCGCCTCGAAGGAATCGCCACCCCCGGACACACCGACGATCACTTCTCCTATCGCGTGGGCGGCCGCGTCCTCACCGGCGACGCGCTGCTGATCGACGGCTGCGGGCGCACGGATTTCCAGAACGGCGACGCAGCCACGCTATTCGGGAGCGTCCACGGGAAGCTCTTCACCCTGCCCGGGGACACGCTCGTCTATCCCGGCCACGACTATCATGGGCGTCACGTATCGAGCATCGCACAGGAAATGCGGCGCAATCCACGCCTCGGAGGCGGCAAGACCCTCCAGGAATTCGAGGCGATCATGGCGGCGCTCGGCCTGCCGTACCCGCGTTTCATCGACTACGCGGTCACCGGCAATCGCCAATGTGGCGTGTGCCCCGACGAAATCCCCGACGACCTCCAGGAGTTCTGCGCGGCGATGCACCAAGCGCGGCAAGGCTGAAGCGTGGCGCAAACCGGGCTTTCGCGATGACCGCCATGATCCTGGGCCTCGCTGTCGGTGCGGTGATGGGGCTGACGGGCGCGGGCGGTGGGGCCCTTCGTCGGCGGCGCAGTCGCGGGAATGTTCGTGGGGCGGATCGCCATCCATCGCTTGCCCGCCAAGCGCGTGCAGCAGTTGTTCGGCGCCGTGACGCTGATCGCCGCCGCCGGCCTGGCGCGCGCGCGGCGGGGATATTGCCGGGCGCCTGAGTTTGTGGCCACCCCCGTCTGACTCCGGGTTTGCGAATCTCATCGCCAAGCAGTAGATCGCGCAGTCTGCGTGGAGGGTGTCCCACTGCCGAGGCGCCCCGTTTTTTTTTCCTCCACATGCAAGCCGCCCTCCCGGCGGGCCTGTCACATTCTTGTGACATTACCTTCACTCCGTTTTACAACCCATTGATTCAGATGAGTTTCACTGTCCTAGGTTTGGGGCGAGAAACCCACGCTAACCCTTTGTCGCACAAGAAAAAATTGCCAGTTATTTCCCTTGACGAGGTGTAGCCGGTTCACTACAGTGTGCGGAAGTGGGAAAACGTGGGGGAAGAAGTGTTCCAAGGGGCGGCGCAAGTCAACCTGGACGCGAAGGGGCGAATGGCCGTGCCTACGCGCACCCGGGATCCATTGACGCAGGGTGGAACGGTGAAGCTAGTGCTCACCGCGCACCCCGATGGCTGCTTGCTGCTCTATCCCACCCCGGCGTGGGAGCCGATTCGCGCCCAAGTGATGTCGTTCCCCAGCCTCGATCGCCAGTTCAGCGTCTGGAAGCGCCTGCTCGTGGGCTTCGCGCAGGACGTCGAGATCGACGGCGCGGGACGGCTCCTCATTCCTCCCGAGCTGCGCGACTTCGCGCACATCACGCGCCAGGTGATGTTCGTCGGGCAGGGAAGCCATTACGAAATCTGGGATCTCGAGCTGTGGAACCAGCAACTCGAGGCCCTGAGGTCCGGAGGCGGTACGAGCTTGCCTCCGGGGATGGAGAACTTCTCTCTGTGACGCGGCTGACGACTTCGGGTCCGACGCCGCTCCACCAAGAGAGCGCGGCTCCAGTCGTCATTCCCCTTCCCCCGTGAGCGAGGTATCCCATGTCCCGGTCCTTCTCGAAGAAGCAGTTGCTGCCCTTAACGTCCGCGAAGACAAAACCTACGTCGATGGCACCTTTGGCCGCGGCGGGCACAGCGCGGCCATCCTCGCCCGTGTCGGTATTCGCGGAAGACTTCTCGCTTTTGATCAGGACCCCGCGGCGCTTGCGCCTGGCGCGCTCGAAGATCCGCGTCTTGAGCTGATCCACGCAAGGTTCTCGACCATGAAACAGGCGCTGGACGCCCGCGGGATTCGGCACGTTGCGGGCGTATTGCTCGACATCGGCGTGTCGTCGCCGCAGCTCGACGACGCGGCGCGCGGCTTCAGCTTCATGAGGGACGGTCCGCTCGACATGCGGATGGACACGACGCGCGGCGAAACCGCCGCAGAGTGGCTCGCGGCGGCTTCAGAAAAACAAATCAGGGAGGTGATTTTCAAATATGGGGAAGAACGGTTTGCTAAATCGATTGCAGCAGCGATTGTTGATGCAAGGGGCCGCGAGCCTGTCGCCACCACCCGGCAACTTGCCGAGATCGTGGGTCGCGCGGTTCGCACGCGCGAGCCGGGGCAACACCCGGCGACAAGGACCTTTCAGGCTCTACGGATTTACCTCAATCAAGAGCTTGAAGAGCTGGAGGTAACCCTGCCGCGGGCCGCCGCGCTCCTCGAGCCCGGCGGTCGCCTCGCGGTGGTCAGCTTCCATTCGCTCGAGGACCGCATCGTGAAGAGCTTCATGCGCGAGCGCTCCACCGGCGACAACCTTCCGAAGGGCGTGCCGATTCGCGCCGCCGACATTCCACCCGCCGAGATGCACACGGTGGGCAAGGCGATCCGCGCCTCCGACGCGGAAATCTCGCGCAACCCGCGCGCGAGGAGCGCCGTGCTGCGAGTCGCGGAGAAGAACTAGTGGGAAGGATGAACGCCGTCTGCCTCGTCCTCATCGTCATGTCGGCGTTGAGCGTGATCACGTCGCAGCACCACGCGCGGAGGCTCTTCAACGACCTGGAGAGCGAGCAGAACGCCGCGAAGAAGCTGGACGACGAGTTCACCCAGCTGCAGCTCGAGCAAGGCACGTGGGCCACTAACAAGCGCGTGGAGTCGGTCGCGGCGAAGCAGCTCGGCATGCGCCTGCCGGATCCCTCCAACACCGTGATCGTCACCCTCGACACGCGCGCCGGCGAGCCCGCGCGATGAAATTCGAGAAGCGCACCCCGCAGCTGCGCCTGAAGCTCGAGGGCTGGCGCTCGCGCTTCGTGCTCATCATGGTGATGGTGGGCTTCGCCGCGCTCGCCGCGCGCGCCTTCTACCTGCAGGGCATGCACACCGACTTCCTCCAGGCCAAGGGCGAGGCGCGTTACGGGCGCGTGCTGGAGCTGCCGGCCTCGCGCGGTCCGGTGAAGGACAGGAACGGCCAGGCGCTCGCGATCTCGACGCCGGTCGAATCGATCTGGGCGACTCCCGACGAGCTGGACGACGTCGACGACGCGAAGATCCGCACGCTCGCCAAGGCGCTCGCCATGCCGGCCGACGAGATCCGCCAGAAAATTGCCCGAAAGGATCGCCAGTTCGTCTATCTCAAGCGCCAGATCTCGCCCGACCAGGCGTCCATGGTGATGGCGCTGGGCGTCCCGGGCGTGTTCCAGCAACGCGAATTCCGCCGCTACTACCCGGCAGGCGAAGTGATGGCGCACGTGGTGGGCTTCACCGGCATAGCGGACCAGGGGCAGGAGGGCATCGAGCTCGCCGCCGAGTCGCGCCTGGCGGGCACCCCCGGCTCGCGAAAGGTGATCAAGGATCGCAAGGGCCGCATCGTCGAGGACGTGGAGAGCCTGCGCGCGCCGCGCGACGGCGACGAGGTGACGCTCGCCATCGACCAGCGCCTGCAGTTCCTCGCCCACCGCGAGCTCAAGGCCGCGGTGGAGCAGAACCGCGCCAAGGGCGGCTCGATGGTGATCCTCGATGCGAAGACCGGCGAGGTGATGGCGCTGGTGAACCAGCCCGACTACAACCCCAACAACCGCGCCAACGTCACCGGCAGGCAGACGCGCAACCGCTCGGTGACCGATCTCTTCGAGCCCGGCTCGACGATGAAGCCGTTCACCGTCGCCGCGGCGCTCGAGGCCGGCATCGTCACACCGACCACGCTGATCCAGACCGGGCAGGGCGCGATGACGATGGGCAAATGGACCATCAACGACTCGCACCCCAACGGCCTCATCACCGTGGCGCAGGTGATCCAGAAGTCCTCGAACATCGGCAGCGCGAAGATCATGCTGCAGATCCCCGCCGAGACCATGGGCAACCTCTATCGCGAGCTGGGCTTCGGCGTCGCGCCGCAGAGTGGATTCCCCGGAGAAGCGAAGGGGCAGCTCAAGCCCTGGACCCAGTGGCGGCCGATCGAGCAGGCCACCATGGCGTACGGGCACGGCCTGTCGGTGTCGCTGCTGCAGATCTCGCGGGCCTACACGATCTTCACCAACGCGGGCGAAATCCTGCCGCTCACGCTCCTCAAGCAGGAGTCGCACCCGATCGGCAAGCGCATCGTTTCCGCCGAGACCGCGGACCAGGTGACACGCATGATGGAGATGGCGGTGCTGCCCGGCGGCACCGCGCCGCGTGCGCAGGTCCCGGGCTATCGCGTCGCCGGCAAGACCGGCACCGCGCACAAGGCGGAGCTGGGCGGCTACGCCGAGAAAAAGTATGTGTCGTCGTTCGTGGGCTTCGGTCCCGTCACCAACCCGCGCTTCATCATCGCGGTGATGCTCGACGAGCCCGCCGGCAAGTACTACGGGGGCGACGTGAGCGCGCCGGTGTTCTCCACCGTGATGGGCGCCGCGCTGCGCATGATGTCGGTGCCGCCGGACGCGCCCGGGACCCTGAACGTGATGGTGCCCCAGCCGGAGCGCCCCGGCGCCGTGAAGGTGGCGGGATGATCGCCGCCGCGGAATTCGTGCGCACCGAAGGCACGCGCCTCCTCGATCGCCTGGCCCAGCTCGGCGTGCCGCTCGCCGACCTCACCGCCGATTCGCGCGCGGTGAAGCTGGGCTCGATCTTCGTCGCGTATCCCGGGACGCTGCGCGACGGGCGTGCGTTCATCGCCGATGCGATCGCGAGCGGCGCGGCCGCCGTGCTTTGGGAGCGCGAGGGCTTCGAATGGAACGAACGCTGGGGTGTGCCCAACCTCGGCGTGCGCGACTTGCGCGCAAAAATTTCCACCATCGCCGGCCACGTGTTCGGCAACCCGTCCGAGTCGCTCTGGATGGCGGGCGTCACCGGCACCAACGGCAAGACTTCGGTGTCGCAATGGGTCGCCTGCGCGCTGGACGGCCTCGGGCGCCGCTCGGCGGTCATCGGCACCCTGGGCAACGGCCTGGTGGGCGAGCGCAGCGAGGCCAGAAACACCACCCCGGACCCGATCGTCCTGCAGCGCCTCCTGGCCGACTACCTGCGCCGCGGCGCGCGCGCGGTCGCGATGGAAGTGTCGAGCCACGGGCTCGACCAAGACCGCGCGGCCGGCATCAAGTTCGACGTCGCGGTTTTCACCAACCTCACGCGCGACCACCTCGATTACCACGGCACGATGGAGGCCTACGCGGAGGCGAAATATCGCCTGTTCTCCGCGCGCGGCCTCCAGCATTCGGTCATCAATATCGACGATGACTGGGGTGCGACCTTCGCCGAGCGTGTCTCGGGCGATGTGATCACCTACGGCCTCGGCAAGGGCGCACGCCTGCACGCGAGCCACGTGGGTCTGTCCGAAGCGGGCGTGCGCTTCCACGTCGACTCGGAATGGGGCTCGGGCGAAGTGAATGCGCGCGTGCTCGGCGCCTTCAACGTCTCGAATCTCCTCGCGGTGATGGGCGCGCTCTTGGCCTCGGGTGTGACCTTCGGGGAGGCGCTCGCCGCGGTGAGCGCGCTCGAGCCGGTCCCGGGGCGCCTGCAACGCGTGGGCGGCGGGGCGGCGCCGCTCGTCGTCATCGATTATGCCCACACGCCGGACGCACTCGAGAAAGCCCTCGAGGCGCTGCGCCCGACGGTGGCGGCGGGGCATCAACTGGTGTGCGTGTTCGGCTGCGGCGGCGATCGAGACGCGGGCAAGCGCCCCCTCATGGGCCAGGCCGCGGCGTGTCTCGCCGACCACGTGATCGTCACCAGCGACAACCCGCGCGGCGAGGACCCGGACGCGATCATCGCGCAGGTGATGGCGGGGGTGTCCGGCGACGCCGAGGCGATCGAGGATCGCCAGGTGGCGATCGTTTCCGCGATCCACCACGCGCGGCCGGGCGACGTCGTGCTGCTCGCGGGCAAGGGCCACGAGACCTACCAGGAGATCGCCGGGGTGCGTCATCCCTTCAGCGACCTCGAGGTGGCGAGCGCCGCGCTCGCCGACTGGCGCGGCGTGGCGCAATGAACGGGGACGAATACGTGGGTACCGGGTACATGATGGATCTCGCCGAAACGGCGCGCGCGATCGAGGGCTCGGCACACGGCCGTGCGCGCTATTCGGGCGTCACCACCGACAGCCGTGCGGTCGCCGCGGGCGACCTCTTCGTGGCGCTTCGCGGCGAGCACTTCGACGGCAACCAATACGTGGAGGAGGCGTTCCGCCGCGGCGCCGCCGCGGCGTTGACCTCGCGTCACGTGGCGCCGGGCTCGCCGCTGCCGCAGGTGGTCGTGGCCGACACGCGCATCGCGTTGGGGCGCCTCGCCGCCCACTGGCGCTCGCGCTTCGCGATCCCGCTGGTGGCGCTCACCGGCAGCAACGGCAAGACCACGGTGAAGGAGATGATCTCCGCGATCCTCGTCGCGCACACCGTCGCGCCGAACGCCGTGCTCGCCACCGGGGGGAACCTCAACAACGATATCGGCATGCCGGTGACGCTCCTCAGGCTGCGCGACGCCAATCGCTACGCGGTGATCGAGATGGGCATGAACCACGCGGGCGAGATCGACTACCTCGCGCGCATCGCGCGCCCCACCGTCGCGCTGGTGAACAACGCGCAGCGCGCGCACGTGGGGATCCTCGGCAGCGTCGAGGCGATCGCCCATGCGAAGGGCGAGATCTACGCGGGGCTCGACGCCTCCGGCACGGCGGTGATCAATGAGGACGAGGCGTTCGCGCCTTACTGGAAGTCGCTCAACGGCGCCCGCAGCGTCGTCACCTTCGGATTCAGCGAAAAGGCGATGGTGCGGGCGTCATTTTCGGGGCGCGACGTTCGCTTCACCACGCCGCGCGGCGAGTTCACGGTGACGCTTCAGGTGCGCGGCGAGCACAACGTGCGCAACGCCATGGCCGCATGCGCCGTCGCCGTCGCGCTCGATATTCCGTTGAACGCGATGCGCGCCGGCCTCGCGGGCTTCGGCGGCGTGCCGGGCCGCCAGCAGCGCCGCCGCGGGCCTGGCGGCTCGCTCGTCATCGACGACAGCTACAACGCCAATCCCGAATCCATGAAGGCCGCGGCACAGGTCCTGGCGCAGGAGCACGGCCGCAAGGTGTTGGTGATGGGAGACATGGGTGAGCTCGGCGCGGACGCCGCGGCGATGCACGCCGAAGTCGGAGCCTTCGCCCGCGACGCCGGCATCGACGCGCTGATGGCGCTCGGCGAGGCGAGCCGCCACGCGGTGCAGGCGTTCGGCAAGGGCGCCGCGCACTTCGACGACATCGATGCGCTCACCAAGGCGGCGCAGCGGGAGGCGGCGGGCGGCGCGGCGATCCTCGTCAAGGGCTCGCGCTTCATGCGCATGGAGCGCGTCGCCGACGCGCTCGCGGGCAAGGGAGACGGCCATGCTATATGAGCTGGCGCAATGGCTCTCGGTGGACGCGAAGCTGCACGCCTTCAACGTCTTCACCTACATCACGCTGCGCGTGGTGCTCGCCGCGTTGACCGCGCTCGCGATCTCCTTCGTGGTCGGGCCCGCGATGATCCGCAAGCTCACCGCCTACAAGATCGGCCAGGCGGTGCGCGACGACGGCCCGCAGACGCACCTCGTCAAGAGCGGCACACCGACCATGGGCGGCGCTCTGATCCTGGTGTCGGTCGCGGTGACGACCCTGCTGTGGGCGGACCTCGCCAACCGCTACGTGTGGATCGTGCTCATCACCACGCTCGGCTTCGGCGCCGTGGGCTGGGTGGACGACTGGCGCAAGGTCGTTCACCGCAACCCCAAGGGCCTGTCTGCGAAAGCCAAGCTCGCCTGGCAGTCGGTGTTCGGCATCGCGGCGGTGTCCTTCCTCGCATACAGCGCGAAGCTGCCGCAGCAGACCGAGCTGATCCTGCCCTTCTTCAAGACGGTGGCCCTGCCGCTCGGCGCCGTGGGCTTCGTCATCATCGGCTACTTCATGGTGGTGGGCTTCTCCAACGCCGTGAACCTCACCGACGGGCTCGACGGCCTCGCGATCATGCCGACCGTGATGATCGCTTCCGCGCTCGCGGTGTTCGCGTACGTTTCCGGCAACGTGGTGTTCGCCAAGTACCTCGCGTTCCCCTACATCGCGGGCGTGGGCGAGCTCGCCATCATCTGCGGCGCCATCTCCGGGGCGGGCCTCGCCTTCCTCTGGTTCAACGCGTATCCCGCCGAGGTGTTCATGGGCGACGTGGGCGCGCTCGCGCTGGGCGCGGCGCTCGGGATGATCGCGCTCATCGTCCGGCAGGAAGTGGTGCTCATCATCATGGGTGGCGTGTTCGTGGTCGAGACGCTCTCCGTGATGATCCAGGTCGCTTCTTTCAAGCTGACCGGCAAACGCATCTTCCGCATGGCGCCGCTGCACCACCACTACGAGTTGAAGGGCTGGAAGGAGAACCAGGTCGTGGTGCGCTTCTGGATCATCACGATGATGCTGGTGCTCTTCGGCCTGTCTACCTTGAAGCTGCGCTGATGATGAAAACCGTGAACTCTTTCGGCCAATCGACGAGGTGACCAATGAATGGCAAGGCAGGAGTGTCCTGGTTCTCGGGATGGGTGACACGGGGCTTTCGAGCGTTCGTTGGCTCGCGGCGCGTGGCGCGCGCGTGCGTGCCGCCGATACGCGAGCGGCGCCTCCGTCCCTGGGAGCGCTTCGCGCGCAGAACCCCGCCGTTGCCGTTGCGCTTGGAGCCTTCGACGAAGCGCTCCTGGAAGGCGTGGACACGGTCATTGCGAGTCCGGGCATTGCGCTGCGCGAACCAGTCCTTCGCGCCGCGCTCGGTCGCGGGATTGAAGTGGTTGGCGACGTCGAGATCTTCGCGCGCGAGCTCGGCCGCCGGGGAAAGGTCCGAGTGCTAGGAATCACCGGCACCAACGGCAAGTCCACCGTCACGGCATTGGCCGGTGCGATGGGCGTTGCCGCGGGCTACCGCACCGTCGTCGCCGGCAACATCGGCCTGCCCGTGCTGGACGCGCTCGACTCGCCCGAGGGTCCGGGCGCGGAGCTCTTCGTGATCGAGCTTTCCAGCTACCAGCTCGAGACCACGTCGAGCCTCGCGCTCGATGCGGCGGCGATGCTGAACCTCACGCAGGACCACATGGACCGCTACGATTCCATGGAGGACTACGCGGCCGCGAAGCAGCGCATATTCCGGCACGCGAAGACGCGCGTGGTGAACCGCGACGACGCGCGTAGCCGCGCGATGTCGAACGAGGGTGCACTGTCCTTCGGTCTCGGCGTGCCCCAGGGCCGCCGCGAGTGGGGCCTCGACGCGACCGCCACGCAGCTGCGCCGCGGCGACGTCGACCTGATCGCGCTCGACACGATGGCGATGAAGGGCTACCACAACGCGGCCAACGCGATGGCCGCCCACGCGCTGCTTTGCGCGATCGACGCGCCGCAAGCCCCGCTCATCCGCGCGCTCGCCGAGTTCAAGGGATTGCCCCATCGCGTCGAGCAGGTCGCCGAGGCGAACGGCGTGCGCTTCTACGACGATTCGAAGGGCACCAACGTCGGCGCCACGGTCGCGGCGCTCGAAGGCTTCCGCGCTCCCGTGGTGCTGATCGCGGGCGGCGACGGCAAGGGCCAGGACTTCGCCCCGCTCGCGCCCGCCGTGCGGCAGCACGCACGCGCCGTGGTGCTGATCGGGCGCGACGCGCCCGCGATCGCCGCGTCGTTGGCGGCCACCGGCGTGCCGGTCGCTCACGCCATCTCGATGGAAGACGCGGTGAAGGCCGCATTCGCGCTCACCTCGCCCGGCGATGTCGTGCTCCTCTCTCCTGCGTGCGCGAGCTTCGACATGTTCCGCAACTACCACCAGCGCGGCGAAATGTTCGCCGCCGCGGCGCGCGCTGTCGCCGCGCGGATGGCGCACTGATGCTCTACAACCCGGGACGCCGCGATTCCAGCCTCGACCAGGCGCTGCTCTGGTCGGCGGTGCTTCTCGGCGCCATCGGGCTCGTCATGGTGTATTCCGCGTCGATCGCCATGGCGGAGGCGGAGCGCTTCACCGGGTTCCGGCCCAGCTACTTTCTCGTGCGCCACTCGATTTACCTGGTTGTCGGGTTGGCGTTTGCCGCGGCGTTGTTTCGCATTCCCCTCTGGCTCTGGCAGAAGGCGTCGCCGTGGCTTTTTATGGCGGGCACCGCGATGCTGGTCGCGCTGCTCATTCCCGGCATCGGGCGCGAGGTGAACGGCGCGCGCCGCTGGATCTCGATGGGCATCGGCACCTTCCAGCCCTCGGAGCTGATGAAGCTCTTCGTCGTGCTCTACGCCTCCGACTACACGGTGCGGAAGGCGGCCTTCATGGACGACTTCAAGAAGGGCTTCCTGCCGATGTTCGCGGTGATGACCTTCATCGCGGCACTGCTGCTGCGCGAGCCCGACTTCGGCGCCCTGGTGGTGGTGACGACGATCGCGATGGCGGTGCTCTTCCTCGGCGGGCTCAATTGGCGCCTGTTCGCGGGTCTCGCGGCATTGCTGGCGGTGGCCTTCGTGGTGCTGATCGTCTCGTCGCCCTATCGCCTGCAACGCATCCTCGGCTTCATGGACCCATGGTCCGACGCGTACGGCAAGGGCTACCAGCTGTCGCACTCGCTGATCGCCTTCGGGCGCGGCGAATGGCTCGGCGTGGGACTCGGCGCAAGCGTCGAAAAGCTCTTCTACCTCCCGGAGGCGCACACCGACTTCCTGCTGGCGGTGATCGCCGAGGAGCTCGGCTTCGCGGGCGTGGCCGCCGTGATCACGCTCTTCCTCTTCCTGGTGCACCGCGCGTTCGCGGTCGGGCGCCAGGCCGCGAGCCTCGAGCGTTATTTCGCAGCCCTCGTCGCGCAGGGCATCGGTGTGTGGCTCGCCTCGCAGGCCTTCATCAACATGGGCGTGAACATGGGGCTGCTGCCGACCAAGGGCCTCACGCTGCCGCTCCTCTCGTTCGGCGGCACCGGCATCGTGGTGAATTGCATGGCGCTCGCGATCCTGATGCGCATCGACTGGGAAAACCGCTACCTCATGAGGGGAGGCTCGCTGTGAGCCGCACCATCCTCATCATGGCCGCGGGCTCCGGCGGCCACATCTTCCCGGGTCTCGCGATCGCGCGCGAGCTGGCGGCGCGCGGCTGGAAGGTGCACTGGATGGGCACGCCCGGCGGCATGGAGAACAAGCTCGTCGGCGACGCGGGCTATCCGATGGTGAATGTCAACATGAGCGGCGTGCGAGGCAAGGGCATCGCGGCCTGGCTGGTGCTTCCGGTGAGGATCCTCGCCGCGTTCTGGCAGTCGACAATGGCGATCTTCCGCATCCGCCCCGACGTCGTGCTGTCGATGGGGGGCTACGTCGCGTTTCCCGGCGGGATGATGGCCGCGCTCTGGGGCAGGCCACTCGTCGTGCACGAGCCCGGCGCCGTCGCCGGCATCACCAACCGCGTGCTGGCGCCCGTGGCCGATCGCGTCGTGGTCGGCATGGAAGGGGCCTTCCAGCAGAAGGTCGCGCAGAAGTGGGCCAATGCGCTGCCCAAGCCGAAGCGCGTGCTTTGGCTCGGCACGCCGGTGCGCGAGGAGATCGCCGCGCTCGCGCCTCCCGATATGCGGTACGCGAATCGCGCCGGCCCGTTGCGCCTGCTGGTGGTCGGAGGCAGCCTCGGCGCGCAGACGATGAACGATCTCGTGCTTGCCGCGCTCGCGGGCATGGCTCCTGAAGAGCGTCCCGAAGTCGTGCACCAGGCCGGCGTCAAGCTCTACGAGGGGCTGCGTCGCGCCTACGAGAAGGCCGGCGTGAAAGGCGAGGTCCTGCCGTTCCTGGACGACATCGCGGCACGCTACGCATGGTGCGACGTGCTCGTGTGCCGCTCGGGCGCCATCACCGTCGCCGAGATCGGCGCGGCCGGCATCGCCTCGATCCTCTTTCCGCTGCCGTGGTTCGTCGCCGACGAGCAGGCGGCCAACGCGCGCTTCCTCGCCGATCGCGACGCCGGCATCGCGCTGAAGCAGCTCGAGACCAAGCCCGCCGAGCTCGCGCAATTGCTGCGCGGCCTC
>JBBRQA010000067.1:0-16902 GCA_038227085.1 Burkholderiales bacterium
GAACTCCGGCCTCGCCCTCCTTCAAGATCGCCACGATCTGCGACTCGTTGAATTTCGACTTCTTCATTGAACCTCCCTGGACGATAAATCCTGCCAGAAAAGTCCACTTGTAGAATGTCTACGCGGCGGGGAAGCTTACGGATCGAGCAAGAAGTGACGGCTAACAGCCCGTTGGAGCGGACCGCGAAGCATGATGGGCCGGCCGCTCACCTCGAACGTTAGGCTTCACAGGAAATACTGAGCAAGCTTGAAGCATCCAACTCTTCGGCGGGGCGCATCCGGTGATGGTACCTGCATCGGGCTTCTATCAATCCAGGTCTTTCTCGACACCTATGCGACGAATGGAGTCCGATCGGACATCGCGCGTGAGGCCCTATCTCAATACTCGCCAGACCGCTTCGAACAGCGACTGTCCGACAAAGACTGCTGGTTCATCCTGGCGGAGCAGGGCGAAGGCTTGATCGGGTTCGCAGAAATCTGCACAAGGGACCGTTCCGCGCCTGTCGACGTGAACGGCCGCAAGGGCATGGAACTTGTGCGGTTGTATGTTCAGCCATCGGCGCAGCGCGCTGGATTGGGACGAAGGCTCCTGCGCGAATCCGAGATCCTTTGCGCAGAGGCTGGGTTTGATGTCCTTTGGCTTACGGCCTGGGCTGGAAACGCGCGGGCGTTGGCGTTCTATCAAGCGTTGGGATACACCGACATGGGTTCAACGAGTTACGCATTCGAAGGGAAGTCATACGAGAATCGAGTTTTGGTCAAGCATCTTGAGGTGGCAGGTGCTGCCTAACAACACGTTGGATTCCTTGCTCTCAATCGCTGGCGCTGCCCTCTCACCGCGGTCGCCGCCCGCCGCGTGGCGCCGAAGCGAATCGACACAGGAAACGGTCTCCTGATGCGGTAGGCTGGTGGGATGGAACAGAACTATTGGCCGCTGGGCACCTGGGGGCGGATCCCCGTCGTGATGCACTGGACCGTCCTCTTCGTCCTGGTGTGGCTCTACTTTTCTTTTCGGAGCGTTCCCGCCACTCTTATCGCGTTCGTGGCGTACTTCACGCTGCTCGTCGCCCACGAGTTCGGCCATGTCTTCGCGTTGCGCCGCCGAAAGATTCCGATCGAGAGCATTTCGCTTTACGCCCTGCACGGCAGGACGTCCTATGGCTACGCTTCGCAGGGCTACTCGATCGTCGTGGCGTGGGCCGGCGTCGCGGCGCAGCTCGCGATCCTGGCGATCGCGCTCGCGCTGCGCAACATGCTCGACCTGCACGACTACCCGCTCGCATCGATGGTCGTCTCGACGATGCTTTCGGTCTTCATCTTCGGAAACCTGTTCCTGATGGCGGTGGCGCTCCTGCCCATCGGCCCTTTCGACGGGGGCGCGGCGTGGGCGGTTATTCCGTACACGCGCGCCGCGCTGCGCCGGCGCAAGCAGCGCAAGCGCGAGATCGAATTGCATCCGGAGAAGGGACTTTCGCCCGAGAAGCGCCGCGCTCTCGAGGAGAGCTCTTCGAAAGAGGCGGCCGAGCTGATCGGGAAATTCTCGAAGAGGGCCGACGGTCGCAAGGAAGACGCCTGAGCTTTCTTCGGTTGACCCCAGCGGGTGGCGCGCCGAAAATCGACGAGTGGACAAACCCAAACCTTATCGCCTTGTGATCACGGAGCACCCGGGCTACCTGCAAGCCACCGTGACGGGCGCGCACAACGCCGCGAACGCGTTACGGTTTCTTACCGAAGCCTTCGACGCCATCTCCAAGTCGGGGGATAGCTCGCTGCTCCTCGAGTTCAACCTCGCCGGCCCGAGCCTCGATTCGTCGAGCATTTTCGACGTGGTCGCGCAGCGCACAGCGATGGCGGCGAAGCTGCGCAGGATCGCCTACGTGGACCACTCCGGCCACGGCCGCGACCCGTCGAAGATGAAGTTCGCCGAGACCGTCGCGCTGAACCGAGGCGTGAACGTGCGCCTCTTCCACGATCTCGCGGACGCGCAACGCTGGCTATCCGAACAACCTCCGCGGAGAACGAAATGAGATGTCCGAAGCGAGCATGGAGCTTTTGCCTCGTCGCAACCTGCGCAGCGCTCGCGCAGGGAAGCACTGCCCCCGCGCTCAAGGACACGCTCGTCGCGCTCGAGAAACAATCGTGGGTCGCGTGGCAAGGGCACGACGCCGGGTTCTTCGCGGGCTTTCTCTCCGACGACCACGTGGAAGTCGGTCCGCGCGGGATCCTCGGCAAGGCCGACATCGTGGCCGGCGTGGGCAGCTCCGCGTGCAAGGTGGAGAGCTATGCCGTGGACAGTTTCAAGTTCACGCGCGTGGCCGAAGACACGGCGCTCCTCGCCTATCGCGCCGAGCAGAAAACCACATGCGGCGGATTCGCGGTGCCCAGCCCCGCGTGGGTGAGCTCGCTCTATGTGAAGCGTGGCGCGCGCTGGGTCAACGTGCTCTACCAGCAGACGCCCATCACCTGAGCGCGGTCAATCCGAGCCTTCGAGCTCAGAGAGGACGCCGCCCGTAGGCGGCTCCTTCACGCGTGCGAGATCCACTTTCACGCGCGCGGCGTCGGCCTTCTTGAAAAAATCATCCGCGCTCGCGAGCGGCACCAGGCGGAAGGCGGGCGGGCGCAGGTCGCCCAGCGTCGCGCGTTGCCCGATCAGCTTGCGCGTCTCCGACTTGCCGAGATACTGCAGCGCGGCGCCGGCGCCGATCAACGCGACCACCAGGCCCATCGCCGCGCGCATGTGGCGCGGCCCGATCGTCTGCAGGTGCGCGAAGCAGGCTGCCGCGAGGACCGCCCAGGCCCCCAGCCCCGCGTACTCGGCTATCTCGCGCCACGCGAACGAGAAGGACAGCGACTCGCTGATCTGGTCCCATGCCAGGAGCGCGATGCACGCGGTGACGGCGATCCGAAGCTGCAGCGCGAAGCGCGCCTGCCCGAAGAAGATGCGCGAGAGCATCGCCCACACGCTGGTCCACAGCGCGAGGATAGTGACGAACCCCAGGAGCGGCAGCAGCATGAGGTTGGCGCTCGGCTCCGAGGTGAGGTTCAGCCACTCGAGCGCCAGGAGCGCGAGCAGCAGCGCGGCGCCCAGGCCGCCGGCCCATTGCGCGTGCGCGCGCGGTGGAGTGAGGAGCCTTTCCGCGGGCACGGGATGCGCGGCGTCGTGCACGCGCAGGATGGTGCGCCCGATGCGGATGCCAGGATTGCTCGCGAGCGGAAGGTGTGTAGCGCGCGCGGCGCCGTGCTCGGGATAGAGCCCGTTCAGGCTGCCGAGATCCTCGGCAGCCAGCTCGCCATCTTCGCCGCGATAGATGCGCAGGTGGTGTGGCGCTACATGCGGGTCGTCCACGACGACGTCGTTGTCGAAGGCGCGCCCGATGCGCGCCTCACTTCCCTCGATGCGCTGGCGCTGCGCCACGTCGCCATGACGCGACAGGACCTCGATCCACATCACTGCGCCCATTCGATCGCCTCGAGGAAGCGCCGGCCGAGGGCGACCGCGTTGGCGTACGACACGCCCTGCATGGAAAGCTGGGCGAGGAGCGCCTCGCGCGAGCGGTCCTGGGTGAGGGCGAGCAGCGTCACGTTGTAGAGGCCCTCGAACTCGCGATAGGCGCGCATGCACCACGTGGCGCGCAAGGCCGGGCGGGCGCCCCCGCCGGCGTCGACGAAATCGTCGCGGCATTCCTGCTCGGTGAGGCGCTTGCCGCCGCTGCGATCGAAGCCCCACGAGCGCTGCGAGAGTTCCTTGGAGAACTGGAACGCGTTGAGGTCGATCGACTTGTAGTACGAGTAACTTACGTCCACGCGGCCGGTGAGGATCTTGTCGGAGACGAAGATGCCGGTCGCGCTGGAGCAGCGCGTGGTGTTGACCGCGGTGCGGGGCTTGGGCAACTGGTCGGCGTTGGTCGAGGCCCAGCACGTCATCCACGGCGCCGCACTTTCCAGGCCGCGATAAGGGCCGTGGTTGGAGGTGCGAAAGCCCTGGCCCTTGAGCGAATCGTAGAACGCAGCTTGCCAGCCGTCGAGCTGGCGCCCCACTTCCTCGCGCGCCTTGTCCAAGACCAGCGCCGGGCCCTTGCGCGCGCGCTCGAGGAGCGCAGCGGCGAAGCGCGCGGGGACGAGGAAGCCCACCTGCTCCCCATCGAGGCGCTTGGCGACGTTCACGCCGACGATCCTGCCATCGCTCCCGGCGACCGGCCCGCCGCTCATGCCCGGATTGATCGCCCCGGAGAAATGGATGCGCTCGTCGTAGCTCTTGTCGACCAGGCCGTTGTAAGTGCCCTCGACGATGGTGAAGCCAAGGTCGAGGGGATTGCCCATCGCGTAGATGCGCTCGCCCTTCGGCAGTCGGTCCTCGAGGGCGCGCGGGTCGAAATCGAAGTAGGGCAGGCCCGCGCGCTCGACCTTCACCACGGCCAGGTCGTGCGGCACGTCGAAGGCGAGGAGTTTCAGCGTGCCCTTGGCGCCATCGGGCGCGAGGTACTCGAGGCGGTAAGTCTTCGGATCGAGCGCGAACTGCGAGACCACGTGGTAGTTGGTGATCGCGAGGCCGTCGGCGGTGACGAGGAAGCCGGAGCCCAGCGTGGACTGGCGCCCGGCCGCCTGCAGCAGCGTGCGGATCTGCAGGATGCGCGGCTTGGCGAGGTCGTAGACGCGCTCTGCGGCGTTGGAAAGCGCGGGCGGGGGCGCGGTGGGCGCCGCGGGCAGCTGCGCGAAGGCCGCGCTGGCGGACAGCAGCGCGGCGAGGAGCCATGGGGGATGTCGCGACATGGAGATGAAACGAAAGGGACGCTGGAATCTTACCAGCGTCCCCACCCCCTGCTATGCGGCGACCGCGGTCTCCTGCCCTTGTACGAGGGAGTGAGCGGTACGAGCGGCTCTGCCGAGCGAGTCGGTTTTCGCCGCATCGCCCATCGCGAGGCCCTCGGCGTAGACGAACTCCACGTCCTCGATGCCGAGGAAGCGCAGGAAATCGCGCACGTACCCGGTTTGGCTGTCGAGGGGCGTGCCGACATACAGGCCGCCGCGCGTCGCGAATACGACCGCCTTCTTGCCCTTCAGCAATCCCTGCGGGCCGGCCGCTGTGTACTTGAACGTCTTCCCCGCGCGTGCCACGTGGTCGAAGTACGCCTTGAGCGTGGACGGCACGCCGAAGTTGTACATCGGAAGTCCGAGCACGATCACGTCGGCCCGCTCGAGCTCGTCGATGAGGCCGTCGGAAAAACCCGCCACCGCTTGCTGCTCCACCGTGCGCTCCTCGGGTTTGGCGAGGAACGACTGGAAGCGCTCCGCGGTGAGGTGAGGCACTGGCTGCGCGGCGAGGTCACGGCGGATCACCTCGGCGCCGGGATTGGCGGCGCTCCAGCGGTCCACGAATTGCGTGGCGAGGCGGCTCGACTCGCCGCCGTTGGAAAAGATGCTGGCCTGGATCTGCAGAAGCGTTTTCATCGGTATCTCCTGGGTGTTTCGCATCGACCTATTATTGGATTTACCGAGTCGATAAAAAAGCGCAAAATTTGGCGTTTATCTATCGAATGGTTCGACCATGGCCGACGCCCCGCGCATCACCCTCGAGCAATGGCGCGCGCTCCAGGCCGTCGTCGAGGCGGGTGGGTACGCGCAGGCCGCCCAGTCGCTTCACAAGAGCCAGTCCACCATCACCTACGCGGTGCAGAAGATTGAGTCGCTGCTCGACGTGAAGGTCTTCGAGATCCACGGGCGCAAGGCGGCGCTGACCGAGGCGGGGCAGGTGCTCTACCGGCGCGCGCGCACGCTGCTGGAAGAGGCGACGCTCCTCGAGCGCGGCGCCGCGGCCATGGCCGAGCAATGGCAGCCCGAGATCCGGCTCGCGGTCGAGAGTATCTTCCCCACGTGGCTGCTGCTCGAATGCCTCGAGGAATTCGCGCGCGAGCGTCCCGAGACGCGCATCGAGATCTTCGAGACCGTGCTCACCGGGACGCAGGAGATGCTCGCCGAAGGCAAGGTGGACATCGCGATCGGCTCGCAGGTCGAGGGCGCGAGCAGCACCGCGCTGATGCCGGTGCGCTTCGTGGCGGTCGCCAATCCCTCGCACCCGCTGCATCGCCTGGGGCGCACGCTCACCGAGCGCGACCTGCGGCGCCACAGGCGCATCTTCATCCGCGACACGGGCACCCAGCGCCAGCGCGAGGTCGCGGGCGTGGACCTGCGCTGGACGGTGAGCAACAAGGCCACCTCGATCCGCGCGGTGGCGATGGGCCTCGCGTTCGCGTGGCTGCCGGAGGAAACGATCCTGCCGGAGCTCCGCGAGGGCGTATTGAAGGCGCTGCCGCTGCGTGAAGGCAGCGAGCGCATCGCCGAGCTCTACATCTCCTTTGCCGACGCGGAGTTTCCGGGGCGTGACGCCGCGCGCCTGGCGCAGATCATTCGCGCGCGCGTCGCGAAGGTGTGCGCTGCCGGGAAGGCGAAGAACACGAAGCGCGGAAAGCGATGAGCGAGCAAGCCTGCGACGTGGTGGTGATCGGCGCGGGCGCGGCCGGGATGATGTGTGCCGCCACCGCCGGTCAACGCGGGCGCTCGGTCGTCCTCATCGACCACTACGCGAAGGTGGGCGAGAAGATCCGCATCTCCGGGGGCGGGCGCTGCAATTTCACCAACCTGCACGCCACGCATCGCAATTTCCTCTCGCGCAATCCCGACTTCTGCCGCTCGGCGCTGGCGCGCTACACGCCGCGCCACTTCATCGCGCTGGTGGAGAGCCACGGCATCCGCTATCACGAGAAGACGCTGGGGCAGCTCTTCTGCGACGAGAGCGCGAAGCAGATCATCGACATGCTGGTGGCGGAGTGCGCGAAGGGCGGCGTGTCATGGCGCCAGCCGTGCGCGGTGACCAGCGTGCGGCGCGAGGGGAGGGGGTTCCTCGTGGAGACGGCGATGGGCCCGGTGCGCTGCGCGTCGCTGGTGATCGCGACGGGCGGGCTCACGGTGCCCAAGATCGGCGCGACGCCATTCGCCTACCGGATCGCGGAACAGTTCGGGCTGGCGATCGTTGCCCCGAAGCCCGCGCTCGTGCCGCTGAGCTTCGACCCGGAGCTCCTCGTGCGCTATGGAGACTTGTCGGGCGTATCGCTCGATGCGCAGGCCTGGTGCGGCGCGGGGCGTTTTCGCGAGGCGCTGCTCTTCACCCATCGCGGGCTTTCCGGCCCGGCGATCCTGCAGGTCTCGTCCTATTGGCAGTCGAACGACGCTTCGCAGCCGATTCACATCGATTTGCTGCCGGGAGTGGACGTGCGCGAATGGTTCAGCGAGGAACGGCGCTCGAAATCGAGTCTCTCCACGCTTCTCGCGCAGCGCCTGCCCAGGCGTTTCGCGCAGCAGTGGGGCGAGGCGCACGGCCTCGACAAGCCCGTGGTGCAGCTTTCCGATCGCGCGCTCGACGCTGCCGCTGCACTCCTCGCGGACTGGCGCGTGCAGCCCTCCGGAACGCTCGGCTACAACAAGGCCGAGGTGACCCTTGGCGGCGTCGACACGCGCGGCCTCTCGTCGAAGACCCTGGGGGCGCTCGCCGTGCCCGGCCTCTTCTTCATCGGCGAGGGCGTGGACGTCACCGGCCACCTCGGCGGCTTCAACTTCCAGTGGGCCTGGGCCTCGGGCCACGCGGCCGGCGAAGCCGCCTGATAAGTGGTGTCAGGTACAAATTGATAAGTCGTACCTGACACCATTTATTCGAAGCCCGCCGCGAGGCGGGTGCTCGACAGGTCTTTGCCTACGAGCTTGCGCACGAAGGATTCGGCCTGCGCCCGGTGCGGGGCGTTGGCGCTGACGGCCGCGGTATAGACGGTCGCGAGGTCGAAGCCTTTCGGCAGGGGCGCGACCATGCGCACGGAGGGGACAGCGAGGATCTCGGTGGCCTGGGTGCAGCCGATGGGGTGGCCCCCGGCTTCGCCCATGGCCTTCATCGCGGTGGTGCCGTTGGCGAAATTCTTCACGCGGGTGGCAACGGCCTCGCGAATGCCGAGGAGATCGAGGACCTTCGCGAAGTGGATGCCCGCGGTGGCTTTCGCCGGGTCGGGGAAGTAGATCGCATCGGCGGCGAGGAGCGCCGCACGCAGCGTGGCCTCATCGCGGACATCGGGCACCGCGTCGCCCGCGCGAACCGCGAGCGCCGTGGGCGCCGCGCCGAGATCGCCCTGCGTGCCCGGCACGATCGCGCCCTTTTCCCCAAGCGTCGCGACCTGCGCACGCGTGAGGACCACCACATCGCAAGGATCGCCCGCGAGGAATCTCTCGAGCATCGCCCCCACCGCCCCGAAGCTCCCCGCGACCTCGACGCCTTCCGCCTTCGCGATCCGCGCCACCAGGCCCTGCGCCGCGCCCGCGCTCACGAAATGAAGCGCGGTCACTGGTCGGGCTTCGCGCCCGAGATCTTCACGATGCGCGCCCACTTCTCGATGTCTTCGCGCAGGTAGCGGGCGAACTCCTCGGGTGTCATCGACATCGACACCGCGCCTTGCTTCGCCCACTGCTCCTTCATCTCGGGAGAGTTGGTGGCGCGCGTGATCTCGTTGTTGAGCCGCTCGATGATGGCGCGCGGAGTGCCAGCCGGCGCCATGATGCCGAGCCAGATCACCGCGTCGTAGCCGGGCACCCCGGCTTCGCTTACCGTCGGCACCTCGGGCAGCACGGCCGAGCGCACCTTGCCGGAGGTGCCGAGCGCGCGCAGCTTGCCGGCGCGCACGTTGGGCGCCATCGTGGTGATCGCATCGAACATCATCTGCACCTGGCCGCCGAGGACGTCGGTGCGTGCGCCGGCGCTGCCCTTGTACGGAACGTGAACGATATCCACGCCCGCCATCGCCTTCAGGAGCTCGCCCGCCATGTGGTACGGCGTGCCCGGGCCCGACGAGGCGTAGTTGAGCTCGCCCGGCTTGGCCTTGGCGAGGGCGAGGAACTCCCGCAGGTTCGCGGCGGGCACCGAAGGGTGCACCACCATCACGAGGTCGGAGTAGTTGACCGGCGCCACCGGCACGAGGTCGCGCATGAGCTGGTAGGGCTTCTCGGCGAACAGCGACTCGTTCACGGTATGCGTGTTCGACATCATGAGGAGCGTATAGCCGTCGGGCGGAGACTTGGCGACCGCATCGGTCCCGATGATCGCGCCGCCGCCCGGGCGGTCCTCGATCACGAACGATTGCCCGAGCGCGGCCTGCAGCCTTTCCCCGACGATGCGCGCGTAGATGTCGGCGGGGCCGCCGGCGGCGAACGGCACGATGATCTTCACCGGCTTGGTGGGCCAGGACTGCGCGAAGGCGCCGAGCGAGAGCCACGCGAGCGCGAGGGCGGCGGCCCTCAGGGTGTTGGTCATGGAGTTCTCCTTGATTGAGCGTGATTCTATCGACATCGCGGTCGGACGGCGCCGAATGAATCGAAAGTCGCCTTCGCTAGGTCGCCAGAGACGCTTCGCGCGCGGCGTGGGACTTCCGCAGCCTGGCGAAGGTGATGCCCACCGGGATCACCGCGAGTGCCGCGCCGAAGATCACGGGCATCGTCCCGATGCGCTGGACCAGAACGCCGGCTACTGCGACGCCGACCGACTGGCCGAGGAAGAAGAGAGACGCGAACATGGCCATCGCCACGCCGCGCATTGCGGGCGCCATCTGCGTGGCATTGGTCTGAAGCGTGTTGTGGAATCCATAGAATCCCAGCCCCGCGATGAGGCATCCCGACGCGGCCCAGCGCGCGTCCGGTGCCGCCGCGACGACGACGAGTCCGGACGCGAGAAGCGCCGTGCCGACGAGCGCCAGGCGCACTTCGCCCAGCAAGCGCACGATGCGCCCCGCGAAGAGCGCGAACGCCACGCCCCCCAGCGCGTATGGCACCAGCGCGAGACCGGCGGTGGAAAGGTTGGCCCCGCGCGTGAGATGCAGATGCGTAGGGATGAACGCGAGCGCTCCGAATACCAGCATGCCCTCGGTGAATACGGTCCCTACCACCACGCGCACCCACGGGGCTCGGAAAAGGCGCGCGGCATCGCGCGCGAAGTGCGATTCGGGATTGGAGCGTGGCGCAGGATCGCTACGCGCGGCGATTGAAATGAGCACTGCGGTGACCGCGAGCCAGAGCGCCAACACTCCGAAGGGCCAGCGCCACGTGGCGTGCTCGGCGGCGAATCCGCCCACGGCGGTGCCCGCGGCAAGGCCTGTGATCTGCCCGAGGAGAAAGCGCGCGAGCACCGCCTGGCGCTGCTGGTACGCGACGACGTCGCCGATCCACGCCATGGCGAGTGGAATGATGCATCCGCAGAAGGCGCCCGCCACGATGCGCGCAACGACGAGGGCGTGGAAACCTTGAACGAGCATGCACGCCACGGACGCCAACGCGGCCACGCCCGAGGCGTACCCGATCACGCGCAGCTTGCCGAAGCGGTCGCCGAGCGGCCCGAACAGCACCTGCATCAAGCCGTACGCGACGGAGAACCCGGTCACCACCGCGGCCGCCGTCGCGATGCCGATATCGAAATCCGACGCGATGCGCGGCAACAGAGCGTCCGTCACACGCATCGAAGCCGCGCTCGCGAACGCGGCAAGGGAGAGAAGAACGATCGAGAGCTTCAAGACGCCGGCCTGGAGGGGCTCATGCCAGATATTAACCACGACCAAGGAGAACGGAGATGTTGAGGACCAGTCGCCCCCTGCGATGCAGTCCGAGGTGATGCCGAGGAGCCGCTCCGTCTCGACCTTGGCGGGCGGCTGGGTCAGGCCGTCTTGTGGAACGCGGTCTCCGAGCATTGCGGGCCGGGCGGCAAGACCGTCGTGCGCGTGGTGATGATGGTCCAGTTGCAACCCGCGCACGAAAGAGTGCCCGCGCTGGTGATGTCGCCGGTGCGGAAGGTGAGAGTCGGAGTGTCGCGATGCAGGACGTCCCTGCGCAGGTCTTGGCGCAGGCGATCGCCATTCTCGGCGGTGAATTCACCCGCTGCCACGAGGCCATCGAAGGCGGTGTCGAGCGCGTGGTCGAACGCGGCGAGCGTGCTCTCGCCCGCCTGCTGGAAGAGATCCTCGAAGCTCCCGGACAGCCGGTCGAACAGATCTTCCTGGCGATGGCGCTCCGCGCCGGTGATCTCGCTGATGTGGTCGAGGGTGCTGTGCTTCAGCATGCGGTTGCGTGGCCCGGTGCGTTTGCGCCCGAGGTGGGTGCGGATCGCGCCGCGCGTGCGCGTTCGCTGGGAATTCCCGTTGTTGCCCGAAGGACTGGACGGCGGCCTCATGACGGCGGACTCCTTTCGCGATGACACTACGAATGACGGCGCCGCGCCGTTGGGGAGGGTGAACTTGTAGGACAGCTCGTTGCAGCGAGCGCGGCTCTCCATAGTGCGACCGCGTGCTTACAAAGACAGTTCCAAAATCACTCGTAACGGCCGGTGTAGGAACAACTTTGCCCGCAGGAATCGCGGCGCACCGTGACACGCGCGAGATTCGCGAAGCGGGGCGCGAGCGCGCCCCAGATCCAGAGGCAGAGATTCTCGAGGCTCGGCTTGTCGAGGCCTTCGATGTCGTTCAGGACGCGATGATCGAGGTCTTTGCGCACCGCGGCGCAAGCGGCCTCGACCTCTCCGAGGTCCGCGACGAAGCCGGTGGCGGTATCGGGCCGGCCCTTCAGCGCGACTTCCACCTGGAAAGAATGTCCGTGCACGCCGCGATAGAGGTGACCATCGGGAAAATTGTCGAAATGATGCGCGGCGTCGAAGCCGAATCGGTAAGAAACTTCCATGGAGGGCTAGCGGATGCCGATGATCTTGTGGGACTGGAGGGAAAGGCGCCAGCGCGGATGGGCGAGGCAGTAGTCGATCGCCTCGCGCGTGTTGGCCTCGCGCGCGGGTCCGTCCATGGGCTGCAGGAAGAAGTGCTCGAAATCCAGCGCCTCGAAGCGTTCGGGTGGCGCTTTCGCCTGCGGGAAGACCAGCTTCAGCTCGTCACCCGACTCGAGGGCGAGGGCCATGTCGGCCTTCGGGCTCACGCACACCCAGTCCACGCCCGCGGGCGGGGCGATGGTGCCGTTGGTCTCGATCGCGACGCGAAATCCGCGCCGGTGCAGGGCGTCGATGGCCGCCTGGTCGAGCTGCAGCAGCGGCTCGCCCCCGGTGCAGACCACGAAGCGATGCGCGCGGCCCGGATGGCGCCATTCGCGCTCGACGGCGGCGGCGAGCGATTCCGCATCTTCGAACCGGCCCCCACCCGCGCCATCGATGCCGACGAAGTCCGTGTCGCAGAAATTACACGCGGCCAGCGCACGGTCCTCCTCGCGGCCGGACCAGAGATTGCATCCGGCGAATCGGCAAAAGACGGCGGGGACGCCGGCGTTGGCGCCCTCGCCCTGCAGCGTGTAGAAGATTTCCTTGACCGAATACAAGGTCAGTCCGCGACCATCTTGGCCGACTTCGCGATCTTGCCAAGGCGCTCGCGCTCGGCGTTGAGGAAGGCGACGTACGCGGGCAGCGTGTAGGGCGCGGGCTCGATGCCCTGCGGGATCATCTTGTCGGCGAACTCCTTGCTCTTCACGACGGCGAGGAGCTCGGCGTTCATCTTGTCGATGATCGGCTGCGGCGTGCCCTTCGGCGCGAAGAGCCCGGCCCAGTGGCCGATCTTCACGCCCGGGAAGCCCTGCTCCTTGGTGGTGGGGATGTCCTTGTACGAGGTGATGCGCGAGTCATAGGTGGTGGCGATCGCCCTCATCTTGCCGGCCTTGATCTGCGGGATCACGACGATGCTCGCTTCCGAGGTGCCGGCGACGTTGCTCGAGATGACCGCGGTCACGCTCTCGCCGCCGCTCTTGTACGGGATGATGTTGAGGTTGGTGACGCCCGCTTCCTTCAGCATCTCGGCCACGAAATGCGGCGTGCTCGCGGTGCCGGCGGTGGCCCAGTTCACGCCCTTGTCGCCCTGGTTCTTCGCCCAGGCGACGAACTCCTTCATATTGGTGGCGGGAATGTTGGGATTGACCACGATCACGGAGGGCGCGACCGCGATCATGCCCACCGGGACGAGATCGGTGTCCGCGTACGGCATGTCCTTGCGGATCATGCTGTTGGTCACGACGCCGGCGGCGCCGACGAGGAAGGTGTAGCCATCGGGCTTCGCCTTGGCCACGTACTCCGCCCCGATCGCCGCGCCCGCCCCCGGCTTGTTCTCGATCACCACTGGCTGCTTGATGGCCTTGGCAACGCCTTGCGCGGCGGCGCGCGCCATGAGGTCGTTGGCGCCCCCCGCAGAGAACGGCACGATCCATTTCACCGGGTGGTCGGGCCACTGGGCCTGCGCGGGGACGGTGAAAGCGGCGAGGAGGGTTGCGACGGCGGCGGCGGCGCGAAGCGAGGTGCTCATGGAAATTCTCCTTGTGACGAAGCGTGATTATCGTTCAAAAGGGGGTTGACGCCCTCGATGCTGCATGGCAGCATTCGATCATCAACAGGCACACGAGGTTTTTTCCGAGAGACATGATGAATACATCCATCAACCAACCGACCAAGGCGCGCTGGGCAGCCTTTGGATCCTGCCACGCGCAGCGATCCGAGCGCCTGGTAATGGATTGCGCCGTCTCCCGGAGAACCGCGGAATAGCAAATCGATCGTCGATTTCGATTCCCCAGCGAAGCCCGGAGAGACAAAAACCTCCGGGCTTCGTGCTTTTGCAACCGCGAAACGAAATGGGAATACGGCGATGAATACTGCGACGAGAACGATGAAGCTGAAATGGAAGTGGCGCGCGAGGCGTTTGCGCCATGAGCACGAAGCGCGGGCAGCGATGCGCGCGTGGCTGATGATCTAGGAAGGGATCGGCCCGGGAACGGGCCGTCCGGCGACTTCGCGGGCTGTGCGCGGCCCGCCTAACGAGGATTTCGGGTCGCCGCCCATTCGCGCCCGCTCGAGGCATGCCTCGGGGCGCGGGATGGGTTCGATGACGTAGCGGCCGGTCCTTAGGGGCCGGCCGTGGTCAGAACGCCTGCGCAATCCATCAGCCCGCAGAGGAATAGCGCGCCCGAGGGCACTTCGCGCTTCGGCGAGCGTGCGGAAATCGAGCACACCCTCGAGCGCCAGCGATCGCCCTAGCCTGTGAGGGCGATCGCTGAAGGAACCATCAGACCACCGGAATGTACTCGATCGCGCCAGTGTCGCCGTCGAGGATCATGTCGTACGGAAACCAGTAGATCACCTCGTTCCCGTACTCGTCGTAGTACGAGTAGCCGATCCACGTTTCGCCGAGATATGTCGACTGCGCGACGTTGTACGCGACCGTCTGGAAGCCGCTCGCCGGAAGCTCGGCCATCTTCTTGGTGGTCTTGTACTTCTTGACGGGGACGGCGCCCTTGTCGTCGGTCACGGTGACGCCGGCGACCTTGCCGTTCTTCACGTCGGCGGCGGCGGTGAACTTGCCGTTCTTGTGCAACAAGTGTTTGCCGTTGGACTTGATCTTGTCGCCGAGGAGCGACTTGCCGTCGTGGTGCTTGTGCTGCTTCTTCTCGGCGTGTTCCTTGTCCTTGCCTTTGCCCTGGGCGAGGACGGATCCGCCCCCGGCGACAAGGCTCAGCGCCGCAAACAAGGCAATGATCATTCGATGCATGGGTCGCATGACGGTTCTCCTGGGTGGGGGCGGATTCAATCCGTGCTATCCAGACACCGGCGATGGGGGATCGTTCTGCGCTCTTCAGAGCGGAGGCGGGGTAATACAACGACCGCGCAGCCCTCAATAGAGCTCGGCGAGCAGTCGCTCCAGGGCGGCCGCACGTCCCGGCGGCGTGGGTCCGAGCATCCCCTGCTGTTGCAGGATCGCGAGGAGCTTGCGTGGGGGGGCCTCCTTGTATCCCACGATCTCGACATGGCCGGCGGCGACTTCGACGTTCGCGAGCCGCGGATACGCGTCGATCACCGGCTGGTGCTGCTCGGCGACGCTGAAGACACTATCGCTCTCGAGGCAGGCTCCGGCCTCGTTGCGGCGCCGGCAAGTGGCGCGCTCGTCGGTGACGACTTTCACGTAGCGCCGCACCGAGTCGAGCAACGGCCCCGGCTCGCGGATGAAGCTCGACGCCGGGGTGATCTCGTCCCAGCTGTCCCCGCTGATGGCCCAGCACATGGCCGGGACCGCTCCCAGGCTGAGCCAATGCATCGGCTTCGAGCCGCAGGTGGCGGCGACCGCGATTCCCCCTAATGGCGACGAGACCGTCGCCAGGCTGATGCTCACGTCGCTGCGTTTCCAGTCGCCGCGGCGCTCCGCCTCCATCGCCTTGCGCGCCACGAGGCCGCCCACGCTGTGTCCGATGACGGCGACCTCGCGGTCGCGCAGGCGCCCGGCCAGCTCGCTGAGCGCGGCGATCAGCTTGCCGGAGCTGGCGACGAGGCTCTCGCGGGTGTCGTAGCCGAAGCAGACGGCCTGCTGGCCGTGGAACGCGTAGAGCTGCGCGAGCGAGCGGAAGCGCCCCGCGGAGCCGTTGCAGCCGTGAACCAGCACGGTCACGGGCTGGCCCGAATTGAATCGCAGCGTGTGATCGGGGGAGTCGGTGCAGGGCTCGAGGCCGGCGATCTCCACGGCGACGTCGGGTGCCGGCAGGCTGCCGGGCTCCAGCGGCCGGGGATCGAGCTCGTGCGGGTGCGAAAACACCGAGCACCCCGCCAGCAGGACCATCGCCGCGAATAAAAATGAGCCGAGCCCAGGATTCAAGGCGCTGGTCTTGCAGAGGGAAGAAGCGGCAGTATGACGGTTCGACGACCTGCCGTCGAAGCGCACACCGTGGGCGAGACCGGCCGCGCGAAAGTGGTCACCGGCCCGCGGGGAAGGAGGAAGCCTTCGCGGCCTTCCACGCCGTCCAGCGCCGGTGGATCACCGAATACAGCTCGAATGGATCGTCGATCCGCGCGTCGCCGATGCCGTAGGGGAACCCGCTCCTGCGGGTGATCATGATCCCGTCCCCCTTGTAGTTTCCGTCGCCTCTTTTGAAGAAATGGTGCTCGACATTCCTCATGTCGGCATAACGCACCACGCGCTTGAACGCGAAGACAATACTGGTCCAGTCCGACGTGATGCCCCCGGGATCGAAGGAGGACCGCAATGCTCAGCAAGATCAAGCCGAGGCATGGTGGCGCGGCGTGGTGAACGCGAAGACGATCTACTCCTTGAACTTTGCCGCGAGCTTCTCGGATTCGCGTGCGAGGAGTGCGGCGTCGAGGCCGACCGCGGTGAAGGTCGTGCCCCAATCGATGTAGCGGCGCGCCTGTGTCTCGTCGGGTGTGAGGATGCCCGCGGGCTTGCCGCACGCCTTGATGCGCGCGATCGCGTCCTTGATGGCCGACTGCACTTCTGCGTGCGTGATCTCGCCCAGGTGGCCGAGCCCCGCGGCCAGGTCCGCCGGGCCGATGAAGACGCCGTCGATGCCGTCCATGCGCGCGATCTTGTCGAGGTTGTCGAGGCCTTCGCGCGTCTCGATCTGCACCAGGAGGCAAAGCTCTTCCTCGGCGCGCTTGGCGTAATCGGCGACGCGTCCGAAGCGCGAGGCGCGCGTCACGCCCGCCACGCCGCGCACGCCGCGGCCGGGATAACGGATCGACGCCACCGCGGCGGCCGCCTCGTCTTCGTTCTGCACGTATGGGACGAGCAGGCTCTGCGCGCCGACGTCGAGGTAGCGCTTGATCAGCACCTTGTCGTTCCACGCCGGGCGCACGATCGGCGTGACCGGGTAGGGCGCGACCGCCTGCAACTGGGGTAGCACGCTGATCGGGTCGTTGGGCGAATGCTCCCCGTCGATGAGGATCCAGTCGAAGCCCGCGCCCGCGGCGATCTCCGCGCTGTACGGATCGGCGAGCGAGAGCCACAGTCCGATCTGCTGCCGGCCGGCGCGGATCGCGTGCTTGAAGGCATTACGGGGCATGTCCATGGC
>JBBRQA010000068.1:0-16858 GCA_038227085.1 Burkholderiales bacterium
AAGCTGCGCGGGCGTTTCGCGATCCTCCATGTAGCTCCCGGGCGCCCCGGTATCTCGCGCCTGGGGATCGCGCTCACCCGCCGCCTCGTTCCCCATTCCGTCGATCGCAACCACGTGAAGCGCTTTGTGCGCGACACCTTCCGTCGCCATGTGGCCAAGCAGGCCGGCCTCGATTGCGTCGTATCGTTGCGCGAGCGCTTCGACGCGGCCAGATCCGAGCCGGTGTTCGCCGAGATCCGCACCCTCTTCGACCAACTCGCCAAGAACGACTCCCGCTGAATGACGCGCCTCATGCTTTTCGTGATTCGCGCCTATCGGTACCTGTTGAGCCCGTGGTGGGGAAACCAATGCCGTTTCGATCCGACCTGCTCGGAGTACGCGATGCACGCGATCGAAGAGCATGGTCCCCTGCGCGGATCGTGGCTCGCCCTGCGACGCCTCTCCAAATGCCACCCGTGGCACCGCGGCGGTTTCGACCCGGTGCCCTGAGCCCGCTACCCCCATGATGGATACGCAACGCCTCATCGCTCTCGCCGTCTTCGCTTTCTCGTCGCTCCTCCTGTGGGAGGCCTGGCAGAAGCAGAGCGTGCCCAAGATCGGGCCTGCGGCCACGAGCACCATTCCCGCCGCGCCAAGCACCCCCGGCGGGGTGCCGGCGCCGACCGTGCCGAGTGCAGGCCCTGGCGCGCCGAGCCCGGTGCCGCCCGTGGCCACTGCCGTCACGAACGCGACCGGCACGCCGGTCACGGTCAAGACCGATCTCTTCGACGTCGAGCTGAACACGCTGGGCGGCGACATCCGCCGCATGACCATGAGGAAGGTGCATTCGGCGCTCGACCGCACGCAGCCGCTCACGCTGATGGAGCCGGACCCCAAGCACTATTTCGTCACGCAGTCGGGGTTGCTGGGCGAGGGGTTGCCCACGCACAAGAGCGCTTACGACGCGGCGCAGCCCTCCTATTCGTTGCCCGACGGCAAGGACAGCGTCGAAGTCGCTCTCAAGGCGCACGATGCGAACGGCGCGGAGGTCACCAAGCGCTACACCTTCCATCGCGGCAGCTACGTGATCGACGTGGCCTACGACATCGCAAACAAGTCGGACAAGCCGCTCGCGCCGTTCGCGTATTACCAGTTCCTGCGCGACGCGAATCCGCCCAGCGAGCAGGCCGCGCAGACCAGCAAGTTCGCGGGCGTGACGACGTTCACCGGGCCCGCCGTCTACACCGACGAGCAGAAATTCCACAAGGTCTCGTTCGAAGACATCGCCAAGGGCAAGCAGACCCACGTGACGAAGGCCAAGGACGGCTGGATCGGCATCATCCAGCACTACTTCGTTTCGGCCTGGCTTCCCAAGACGGGGATGGAGCGTGAGTACTTCACCAACAAGGTCGGCGATTTCTACACCGCGGGAGTCGTGACTCCGGTGGGCACCATCGCACCAGGCGCGACGGCCAGCGTCGACGTGCCGGTCTACATCGGCCCGCAGGAGACCGAGACACTCGAGAAGGTGGCGCCGGGGCTCAAGCTCGCGGTCGACTACGGCTGGCTCCATAGTCCCGCCAGCCTGCTTTTCTATGTCCTCGAGTGGATCCACAGCGTAGTCGGCAACTGGGGGTGGTCGATCATCATCCTCACCATCATCATCAAGCTCATCTTCTACCCGCTCAACGCGAAGGCGGGTCGCTCCATGGCGCAGATGAAGGTGCTCGGCCCGAAGATGGAGAAGCTGAAGCAGCTCTACGGCGATGATCGCCAGAAGCTGAACCAGGCGATGATGGAGCTCTACAAGACCGAGAAGATCAATCCTCTCGGCGGGTGCCTGCCGATCGTCGTGCAGATCCCTGTGTTCATTGCCCTCTACTGGGTGCTGCTCGCCTCTATCGAGCTGCGCCACGCGCCCTGGCTCGGGTGGATCCAGGACCTCTCCGCGCCGGATCCCTACTTCATCCTGCCGGTGATCTACGCGGTGTCGATGTTCGTGCAGACCAAGCTGAACCCACAGCCCGCCGATCCGGTGCAGGCCAAGGTGATGCTGATGATGCCGATCGTCTTCAGCGTGTTCTTCCTCTTTTTCCCGGCGGGCCTCGTCCTCTACTGGGTCGTGCAGAACCTGCTGACGATCCTGCAGCAGTGGCACATCAACAAGACCATCGCGGCCGAGGCGAAGGCGAAAGCCCGGCGCTGAAAGCCGGCGGCGACACCGTCGCCGCCATCGCCACGCCGCCGGGCCGGGGGGGCATCGGCGTCGTGCGCATTTCGGGCGCGCTCGCACGCTCTATCGCGAACCAGGTGACGGGCTCCGTGCCGCAGCCGCGTCACGCGACGCTCGCCCGATTTCTCGCGTCCGATGGTGCCGTGATCGACGAGGGCATCGCGCTCCTCTTCGCCGCGCCGCACTCCTACACCGGCGAAGATGTGGTCGAGCTTCAGGGCCACGGCGGCCCGGTCGTGATGCAGCAGTTGCTGAGCCGCTGCGTGGAGCTGGGAGCGCGCTTGGCGCAGCCCGGTGAGTTCACGCGCCGCGCATTCCTCAACGATCGCATCGATCTCGCGCAAGCCGAGAGCGTCGCGGACCTGATCGACGCGTCGAGCGCCGAGGCCGCACGCAGCGCCGCGCGCTCCCTCACCGGTGAGTTTTCGCGGCGCGTGCACGCGCTCGTCGAGGGGCTCACTCGGCTGCGCATGCACGTCGAGGCTTGCATCGATTTTCCCGAGGAGGAGATCGATCCCGCGGACCTGAGCGCCCAGCGTTCGCAGCTCGCAGGGTTGCGCGCGCAGCTCGACGCTCTGATGGCCGAGGCGAGGCAGGGCGCGGTGCTGCGCGAGGGCCTCACCGTGGTTCTCATCGGGCGTCCAAACGTCGGCAAGTCGAGCCTTCTCAACCGTCTCGCCGGCGAGGATGTCGCGATCGTCACGCCGATCGCCGGTACGACTCGTGACCACGTGCGCGCGACGGTGAGCCTCGAGGGCGTCCCCATCCACCTGATCGACACCGCGGGGCTGCGCGCGCCCGGCGATGAGATCGAGCGCATCGGCATCGAGCGCACCTGGCGCGCGGTCGAGGGCGCCGGCGCCGCGCTCTTCGTCACCGAGAGCGGCCGCGAGGCCGGCGTCGAGGAAAGTGGGCTCCTCGCTCGTTTGCCTGCGCAGATGCCGGTGGCGCGCGTAGCGAACAAGGTGGACCTGACCGGGGAACCCGCAGGGCCGGCCAAGGTGGGCGGCGAAGAGGTGTTGCGCGTGTCGGCGAAAACTGGCGCCGGCATCGATACGCTGCGCGCGTGGCTACTCGAGGTCGCGGGTTGGAAGCCGCATGGCGAGGGGCTTTTCATGGCCCGGACCCGCCATTTGGCGGCTCTCGATGAGACGCGTGGGCACTTGCTATCTGCACAAGGAAATGCCCAAGCCTTTGAATTATATGCGGAAGACCTACGGATGGCGCAGCAAGCCTTGGGGCGCATCACCGGCGACGTCAGCGCGGACGAGCTACTAGGCGAGATTTTTTCGCGTTTCTGCATCGGCAAGTGACGTGGCGATTATATACTTGACATACGCAGATTGAAGGAGGATGATTTGAGCCATACCAAGAAGGAAATGCAGCCATGGCCGACGCCCTCTACCAAGAAGCCCGATTCAACGACGAAGAAGCAGCCCGCCAGCACTTGGAGGCGATCCGTTGGCCCAATGGTGCTATCTGTGTCCACTGCGGCGGCACGGAGCGCAACAGCCTTCTAAAGGGCAAGTCCCATCGTCCCGGCCTGTATTTCTGTGGCGACTGCCGCAAGCCTTTCACGGTCACGGTCGGCACGGTTTTCGAGCGTTCCAAGATCAAGCTCCACAAGTGGCTCTTGGCGATGCAGCTCGTCTGTTCGTCCAAGAAAGGCATGAGCGCCCACCAATTGCATCGCGCCCTTGGCGTGACGTACAAGACCGCGTGGTTTATGTCCCATCGTATCCGCGAAGCGATGCGCTCTGGTTCGTTTGCCGTGCCGTTTGGCAGTGGCGGCGGTGGCGTCGAAATTGATGAAACCTACTTTGGCAAGGACCCGACCAAGCCGCGCCCCAAGAGCGGGCCTGCTGACAAGAACCGCATCCTCTCGTTGCTGGATCGCTCTACGGGTCAAACACGCAGCATGGTCGTGGACGATATGCAGTGGCGTCACCTTCGCGGCATCCTTGACGAGAACATTTCTTACGAAGCGCGCATCCTCACTGACGAAAGCGTTTTTTATTCGCCCGTTCGCATCTACTTTGCGGGCCATGAAACGGTGAACCACAAGGCGAAGGAGTACGTTCGCCGGTCGGATCCCTCCGTCCACACCAACACGGTCGAAGGATTCTTCTCGATCTTCAAGCGTGGTATGCGCGGCGTGTACCAACACTGCGCGGCGCAACACCTTCACCGGTACGTCGCGGAGTTCGATTTCCGCTACAACAACCGCGCCGCGCTTGGCGTGACCGATAAAGAACGCGCCGACATTGCACTCAAGGGCATCAGCGGCAAGCGGTTAACTTATGAAAATACTCGTCGCGTCCAAGAAGCGAATGCTTGAGCGCAAGAAGCGGAAAAAGCCCGGTGGATAAGTCTGTGCATAGGTTGTTGACAAAGCCTTGATTTCGTGAACAGGGGGCCTCATAATTGAGGCAATCCAGCGAAATCTGGAGGGACAAGCTAGGTTGCTTGGGCAGCCCCCGAAAGGGGGCTGTTTAGTTTCAGGGCCGCCATACGCGGCCATAGCCATTCGGGTCCCCGGACGGCTTGCGATAAAACTTTTCAGTCTCCATGAGTTGGGCTACGGCCATCGCGAACTCGTCGAAGTGCGGCCCGTCGGCATGTAAGCGACGTTGATGCGCAAAGCAAGTGCTGGCGAGCATATCCGCCATCTGTAGCCCCTGCACATCCGCCGCCTTCGGCTTTATCTTGATCTCCTTGCTGGTCAGAACGGGCCGCAACCGTTCCGCCGGTATGTGGTCTGTGCCGCGCTCATAAAACCGCTCGTACAAAGCGCGCAGCTCTTGGTCCCTGTCTTTGTTGACTGTCTCGGCCATCACGTCGCCCACACCTCGATAGCGCAAGAAGTAGAAGTACCGCTCGATGGCATCGCCGACCAACATTTCATAGAAACTACCTTGCCAGTTCGGATACCTGGCATAGAACGCCACCTTGTCCACGCCGACAGTGATGACTTGGTATTGCGCGCGCCTGTACATGCTGAAGCAGGCTTTTTCCCAATGCTCCTTTGCGCCCATGTCGCTCAAGCAGCCGAACGGGGGCATCGCCCGTTTCATTTTTCGCAGGTGCAGTAGCGGCGGTTTGAGTGTTTTCTGGTCGATGCCGAAGTGGCGTTCCTTCAGCCTCAACATCCCCGGATCAAACGTGGAATGCAGGTAATTCCACTCGAAGATGACGCCTGTTATGCCCGCGTACCGGGTCTGCGGATGGTTGCTCGCAGTGTGGTGAACGTTGCCCGTATCGTCGATGAACATGCGATAACGGGTAGCACCCTGCGATGTTTTTTTGTTTTCCTCCATGGGGAGGAAATGCTACGCCAGCAAATGGGCCTTTACTTAGGCGCCTTTTTCTTGCTGCGCGGCTTCACGCTCTTTGGCTTGATATGCGGATGCGGCGGCGTACTGAGCATTACCCGAAGAACATCGTCCGGGCTTATCAACCGCGGTAAGTCTTCTGGCCTCTTACGATTCGCCATTGGATTGCTTCACATTGCGCAACTTCACCACGTTCGGCTTGGCCGCGTCGTATTTCGCGACCGCGTCCTTTACGTCGGGCTTCTTCAATTCGGTCGCTATGAATCTCTCTATTGCCTGTTCAACCACGGCTTGAAACGGAGGCGGCCCGTACTGAGACACGTTTCTTAGCACGTTGAACAGTTCGATCTGTCTATCTGAGAACCATACCTCTACGTGCTTGCCACCAACGCGAGTTTTGGGCCGACCGCCACGATTCTTAGGTTGGGACACGCAAAGGATTTTACAGGAATGGTCTGGACAAACCCGGATAGATCAGGTTTAATCCGGATGAAACCTCACGGTTAGTCGGCGATGCTGCACAGTGACGCAGGACATTGCAGGGGTGCGAGAGCCTAGAGTAGGCTTCTCGGCCCAAGAAGGAAGTAGCAGGTGCAGAGGTGCGGACAGGATTCGAACCTGTGATGTCGCCGTAAGGCGAGGCCCCGTGCAAAGGTGCTGCGTTCGACCACTCCGCCACCGCACCGACCCTCAAACGCCCCGACCGTCGGGGCGTTTTTCTTGCAACCTGCTGGCGGCTACTCTGCTCCCAGTCGAGCGCTTCGGTCAAGAGCGAGGGCACAAGATATGGTTAATTCTGCCCCTTGACGCGGCCTATATTGTGGATTAGCTGTGGATAAGCCGGGTTACTTGTGCGTACTTGCCTACGTCACGTATACAATCGCCAAGTGACGTTCCACGTGGAACACGGTGCACTGAGCCCGCGCTGGCCGTTCCACGTGGAACAGTGGGGCGGAAGCTCCATTTCCCGTAGAATTCCGACCTTCCCTGCGCGGCTTTTTTCATTTCCCGCTGAACCCTAGGCGATGGACTTTCCGGACCGATTCGACGTGATCGTGGTAGGTGGCGGCCATGCCGGCACCGAAGCCGCGCTGGCCGCCGCGCGCGCCGGATCTCGCACCCTTCTTCTCACGCACGCCCTGGAAACGCTCGGCCAGATGTCGTGTAACCCATCCATAGGCGGCATCGGCAAGGGCCACCTGGTGCGGGAAATCGATGCGCTCGGCGGCGCTATGGCGATAGCCACGGACGAGGCGGGCATCCAGTTCCGAACGCTCAACGGCAGCAAGGGTCCGGCGGTACGCGCGACCCGCGCCCAGGCCGACCGCACCCTGTATCGAGCGGCCATTCGCCGGCGCCTCGAGTGCCAGCCTGGCCTTTGGCTGTTCCAGTCCGCTGTGGATGACTTGGTGGTGGAGGGCGGGCGGGTCACGGGCGCGGTGACCTCCGTTGGCCTGCGCTTTCACGCCCACACGGTTGTTCTCACCGCCGGGACTTTCCTGGGCGGGCTGGTGCACGTGGGGCTGTCGCGCTACCAGGCCGGGCGCGCGGGCGAGCCTGCGTCGCTATCGCTCGCCGCGCGCCTGCGCGAGCTTGAGCTTCCGGTCGGGCGGTTGAAGACCGGCACTCCGCCGCGCATCGACGGGCGTTCCATCGATTTCTCCAAGCTTGCCGAGCAGCCGGGCGACCGGCCAGAGCCGGTTTTTTCGTTCGAGGGAACGCGCGCCATGCACCCGCGCCAGGTGAGCTGCTGGATCACCCATACCAACGAGGCGACGCACGAGATCATCCGGGGGGGCCTGGACCGTTCGCCGATGTTCACCGGAGTCATCGAAGGCGTCGGCCCGCGATACTGCCCGTCCATCGAGGACAAGATCCATCGTTTCGCCGGCAAGAGCAGCCACCAGATCTTCCTGGAGCCCGAAGGGCTGGAGACCCACGAGTTCTATCCCAACGGTATCTCCACGAGCCTGCCTTTCGACGTCCAACAAGCGCTGGTGCGCACAATTCCCGGCCTTGAGCGAGCACACATCCTGCGGCCCGGCTATGCCATCGAATACGACTACTTCGATCCGCGTGGCCTCAAGGCGACGCTGGAGACGAAGGTGATCGACGGCCTTTTCTTCGCGGGCCAGATCAACGGCACCACGGGCTACGAGGAAGCCGCGGCGCAAGGGCTCCTCGCGGGCCTCAACGCCTCGCTGATGGCACGCGGTCTGGCCGGCTGGTGCCCACGGCGCGACGAGGCCTACCTGGGCGTGCTGGTGGACGACCTGGTCACGCGCGGGGTGTCCGAGCCCTACCGGATGTTCACGAGCCGCGCCGAATACCGCCTGCAATTGCGCGAGGACAACGCCGACCTTCGACTCACCGAAATTGGACGCAAGCTCGGACTCGTCGATGACGCCCGCTGGGCGGCGTTCAGCGAAAAGCGCGCGGGGATCGAGCGCGAGACTGCCCGGTTGAAGACCACATGGGCGCGGCCCGCAATTATTCCCCTTAAAAATCAGATAGATGTGTTGGGGCAGGGGATGGAGCGCGAGTATTCGCTGTTCGACCTGCTGCGCCGTCCGGGGGTGACCTACGGCGCGCTCAAGCCCTGGATGGAGGCCCAGGCCGCCGACGCTCGCTCTGATGTCGCCGAACAGGTAGAGATCTCTGCCAAATATTCGGGCTACATCGAACGGCAGCGCGGTGAAGTCGATCGCCAGCTTTCGCAGGAGCGCGTGCGCCTGCCCGGGGACCTCGACTACTCGACGGTGCGAGGCCTTTCCAAGGAGGTCACGCAGAAGCTCAATCAACACCGCCCCGAAACCATCGGACAGGCATCGCGGATCCAGGGAGTGACGCCCGCCGCGGTGTCTCTCCTCCTCGTCTATCTCAAGCGGCGTTCGCTCGCCGACGCCTCACGAGAGAACCACGCATGAGCATCGCCACGCAGATCGCCGAGGGACTCGCGGCCATGGGGGTCGATTTGCCGGCCACGGCGAGCGAGCGCCTCGAGCAACACCTCCACCTCATCGCGAAGTGGAACCGCGTGCACAACCTCACCGCGGTGCGCGAGACCGAGCAGATGGTGGTGCTGCACTTGCTGGATAGCCTGTCGGTACTTCCGCACGTGGAGAGCGCGCGCGCCATTGTCGACGTCGGTACGGGCCCGGGACTTCCCGGCGTTCCCATCGCGATCGTGCGCCCCGATGCGCGTGTCACGCTGCTCGACTCCAGCCACAAGAAGTGCGCCTTCCTGCAGCAGGCGAAGACCGAGCTCGGCCTCGAGAACGTCGAAGTGGTGTGCGACCGCGTGGAGAACTGGCGCCCCGAGGGAAAGTTCGACGCGGTGGTCTCGCGCGCCTTCTCGGACCTCGGCGATTTCGTCGCGCAGGCGCAGCACCTGGTCGCGCCCGGCGGACAGCTCATCGCGATGAAGGGCGTGTATCCGTTCGACGAGATCGCGCGCGTGCCCGCGACGCACCGCGTGGCGCGCGTCCTCGAGCTGCACGTGCCGACGCTCGAGGCCAAGCGCCACCTCGTCTTCGTCGAGGCCGCGTGATGCCGCGCATCTTCGTGGTTGCGAACCAGAAAGGCGGCGTCGGCAAGACCTCCATCGCGGTCAACCTTGCGGCGAGCCTCGCGCATTACGGACGCCGGGCGCTGCTGATCGATCTCGACCCGCAGGGCAATGCGACCACCGGCAGCGGCGTGGACAAGAGCGCGTGCGACAAGACCGTCTACGGCGTGCTCCTCGGCGAGCACACGATGGGGGACGCGATACGGACGTGCGAAGGCAACTACGACATCGTTCCGTCCAATCGCGAGCTCGCCGGCGCCGAGGTCGAGCTGATCGGCATGGAGCGGCGCGAGTATCGCCTGCGCGACGCGCTCACGGCGCCCGCGCAGGGATACGACTTCGTGGTGATCGATTGTCCGCCGGCCCTCAACATGCTCACCGTGAACGGCTTCGCCGCCGCCGACGCGGTGATCATCCCGATGCAATGCGAGTACTACGCGCTCGAGGGGCTGTCGGACCTGGTCGGGACGCTGCGCAAGGTGAAGCAGAACCTCAATCCGAAGATCGAGATCGAGGCGCTGGTGCGGACCATGTACGACCCGCGCAGCATGCTCACCGTGCAAGTCTCGGACGAGTTGAAGCGCCATTACGGCGAGAAGGTTTTCGACACCGTGATTCCCCGCAACATCCGCATCGCGGAGGCGCCGTCGTTCGGCAAGCCCGTGCTGCTCCACGACCCCGCCTCGAAGGGCGCGCTCGCGCACCTGCAGTTCGCGCGCGAGCTGCTGCAGAGGAATGGCTTCGCCGTGACCGAGGAAGCCGCGTGACCGCGCGCCACAAAGGCCTGGGACGCGGGCTCGACGCGCTCCTCGGGGGAAACACCAAGGGGCGCGAAGAGCAAGACACGCTCGCGCAGCTTCCCGTGTCTTCGTTGCGTCCCGGCAAGTACCAACCGCGCACGCGCATGGACGAGGCCTCGCTTGGCGAGCTCGCCGAATCGATCCGCGCGCGCGGCGTGATCCAGCCTATCGTGGTGCGCCCGGTGGGCGACTCGCAATACGAGATCCTCGCCGGAGAGCGCCGGTGGCGAGCCGCGAAGATCGCCAACCTCGAGCGCATTCCCGCGGTGATCCGCGAGGTGCCCGATGAGGCGGCGCTGGGCATCGGCCTCATCGAGAACATCCAGCGCGAGGACCTGAACCCCATCGAAGAGGCGTCGGGACTGAAGCGCCTCATCGACGAGTTCAGCCTCACGCACGAGGAGGTGGCGCGCGCCATCGGCCGCTCGCGCACCGGGGTCACCAACTTGCTGCGCCTCCTCGAGCTCGCGCCCGCGGTGCAGGCGCTGGTGCAGGATGGTGCCATCGACATGGGCCATGCGCGCGCGTTGCTCGCGCTGTCGAAGCCGCGCCAGCTGGAGCTGGCTCACCAGATCGTCGAGAAGGGACTGTCGGTGCGCGACACCGAGCGTCTGGTGCAGGAGGCGAGCCATGCGCCGAAGGTCGCGCGAAGCGTCGAACCGCGCCTCGACCCGGACAGTCGCCGCCTGCAGGAAGATCTTTCCGAATCGCTCGGCGCGCAGGTGCGGCTGAAGCCACGGCGCGGGGGCAGGGGGTCGCTGCTCATCGAGTACGCCAGCCTCGACGAATTGCAGGGACTCATCAAGAAGTTGAAGCGCCCCTGACCTTCAATGCTGCACCGCGATAATTTTTGACGCTGGACCCTTGCCGCCGATATAATTGTGCGGTTTTGCTTGGCGGGCCCTCATGCAATTTCGGCCATTACCGAGGCCCATCCGAATCGTCTTGAAGTGGCAGGTCATCGCCACGGCAAGTCTCACGCTGGCAGCAGCTTTCCTGTGGGGAACGAACGGCGCGATTTCCGCCGCCCTCGGGGGAGCCGTCAACATCGTGGCGGGCTGGGTGTACGGATGGCGGGCCGCGCAGGGTGAAGCGAGAACGGCCGGGGAGGCGCTGCGGACGATATTCAGGGCGGAGGCGATCAAGATCGCCCTGATATTGGTCGGGCTCCTGCTGGTTCTCAAGATTTACGGTGGCATCGTGCACGCCGCGTTCTTCGCGAGCTTCGTGGTCACGGTGGCGGTGTTCGCGGCGGCGATTGCGGTGCGCGACATCGACGAACACAAGACCCCCCGGCCTGCCGGGGACGAGTAAACGAATCGAAGAAAAAAGCATGGCCGCCCAATACGAGAATCCCTCCGAGTACATCAGCCACCACCTCACGTTTCTGACGAAAGGTGAAGGGTTCTGGTCGTACAACCTCGACTCCATCATCGTCGCCGTGGCGCTGGGCTTCGTTGGGCTCGGATTCTTCTGGTGGGTCGCAAAAGGGGCTACGTCCGGGGTTCCGACCAGGCGCCAGGCCGCGGTGGAGCTGATCTTCGAATTCGTCACCAGCCAGGTGAAGGGGATTTTCCACGGCGATCCGCACAAGTTCGTGGCGCCGCTCGCGCTGACGGTTTTCGTGTGGGTGCTGTTGATGAATTCCATGGACTTCCTTCCGGCGGACCTCGTGAGCACCGTCACCGGAGCGCTGGGCGCGCACCACGGGTTCCGGGTGGTTCCGACGGCGGATGTGAATACGACGTTCGCCCTCGCGCTGACCGTGTGGGTCCTGATGATCGGACTCGCCATCCGCGAGAAGGGCGTGGGCGGTTTCATCCACGAGCTCTTCTGCGCGCCCTTCGGAGCCAACCCGCTTCTCTGGCCGCTCAACTTCCTGTTCAACATCGTCGAGTACATCTCGAAGCCGCTGTCGCACTCCCTGCGACTGTTCGGCAACATGTACGCCGGCGAGATCATCTTCCTGCTGCTCTGGCTGCTCGCCACGGCCGGCATCGTCGGCTGGGTCTTCGGCGTGTTTTTCGGCGTCATCTGGGCCCTCTTCCACATCCTCATCGTGGGCCTGCAGGCCTACATCTTCATGATGCTCACCATCGTCTACATCCAGATGGCGCACGAGACCCACTGATTCCCCGCATCCCTTAAAGCCAAGCCTCACTTCATTACCGAAAGGAAAAAGAGAATGGACAAACTCCAGATGATCGCGATGATCCAGGCCTACACCGGCGTCGGCATCGGCCTCATGATCGGACTGGGCGCCCTCGGCGCCTGCGTCGGCGTTGGCATCATGTGCAGCCGCTTCCTGGAAGGCGCCGCGCGCCAGCCGGAGCTGATGCCCCAGCTGCAGGCGAAGGTGTTCCTGCTCCTCGGCCTGATCGACGCGTCCTTCATCATCGGCGTGGGCCTCGCGATGTTCTTCGCCTTCGCGAACCCCCTGCTGTCGCAGATCCGCTAACGCGACCCCAATCCCCCAAAGGGACGTTCCATGAATCTCAACGCAACGATGATCGCGCAGGCCGCGGTTTTCGCGCTCTTCATCTGGATCACCCACAGGTACATCTGGCCGTATCTTCTGCGCGCGATCGAAACGCGACAGAAGAACATCGCCGATGGGCTCGCCGAGGCCGAGCGCGGCCGCTCCTCGCTGAATGAAGCGCAGAAGCAGACCGAAGTCCTGCTGCGCGAGGCTCGCACCCGCGCCCAGGAAATCGTGGTGGCCGCGGAGAAGGCTGCCAGCCAGCGCATCGAGGAATCGAAGGCGCAGGCCAAGAGCGAGGGCGACCGGCTGGTCGCCGCGGCCAAGGCGTCGATCGACCAGGAAGTGCATTCCGCCAAGCAGGTGCTGCGCGAGCAGGTCGCCGCGCTTGCCGTGAGCGGCGCGGAGAAGATCCTGCGCCGCGAGGTGGACGCCAAGGCGCACGCCGACATGCTGAACCAATTGAAGGCGCAGCTCTAAGCCATGGCCGAGACCGCAACCGTCGCGCGCCCCTACGCGGAAGCCGCGTTCCGCTCGGCACTCGAGAAGAACGCGCTCGGGTCCGTGGCCGAGAGCCTCGCGCTGGCCGCGGCCACCGCGCGGGACGACCAGATGTATTCGGTCCTGCTCAACCCGAAGGTGAACGCGCAGCAGAAGAAGGACATCTTCGACGCGGCCGCCGGCGGCAGGCTGGACGAGATCACCAAACGCCTGGTCGCCCTCCTCGTCGACAACCACCGCGAGGTGCTGATCGGCTCGATCGCCGAGCAGTTCGAGGAGCTGAAACACGATCACGACAAGGTGCTCCGCGCGAAGATCACCAGCGCGCAGCCGCTCTCCGACCCGCAGCGCGACGAGATCGTCGCCGCCCTGGAGAAGCGCTACGGCAAGAAAGTCGAAGCCGAGGTCGACGTGGACCCGCAGTTGTTGGGCGGGGCACGCGTGCAGATCGGCGACCAAGTCATCAACGCTTCCGTGCGTGACGCCCTGGCCCAGATGGCCGCGGCGCTCACTCGTTAATTCGCCGGGTCGACCGACCGGGCCCAGGAGTCAATAGCAAATGCAGATCAATCCTTCCGAAATCAGCGAGCTCATCAAGTCGAAGATCCAGAATCTCCAGGTCGCCGCCGAGAAGCGCACCGAGGGCACCGTGATCTCCGTGACGGACGGCATCTGCCGCATCCACGGCCTTGCCGACGTGATGCAGGGCGAGATGCTGGAGTTCCCCGGCAATACCTTCGGCCTGGCGCTGAACCTCGAGCGCGACTCGGTGGGGGCGGTGGTGCTCGGCGCCTACGAGCACATCTCGGAGGGCGACACGGTGAAGGCCACCGGGCGCATTCTCGAAGTGCCGGTGGGCCGCGAGCTTATCGGGCGCGTGGTGAACTCCCTGGGCCTGCCGATCGATGGCAAGGGCCCGATCAACGCCAAGATGACCGAGCCGATCGAGAAGGTCGCGCCGGGTGTGATCGCGAGGAAGTCGGTGTCCCAGCCGGTGCAGACCGGCCTCAAGTCGATCGATGCGATGGTTCCGGTGGGGCGCGGCCAGCGCGAGCTCATCATCGGCGACCGCCAGACGGGCAAGACCGCCGTGGCCGTCGACGCGATCATCAACCAGAAGGGCAAGGACCTCATCTGCGTGTACGTGGCGGTCGGCCAAAAGGCCTCGACCATCGCCAACGTGGTGCGCAAGCTCGAGGAATCGGGAGCGATGGCCTACACCATCGTGGTCGCGGCCACCGCGTCGGATCCCGCCGCGATGCAGTACATCGCGCCGTACTCGGGCTGCACCATGGGCGAGTACTTCCGCGACCGTGGCGAGGACGCCCTCATCATCTACGACGATTTGACCAAGCAGGCGTGGGCGTACCGCCAGATCTCGCTGCTGCTGCGCCGCCCGCCGGGCCGCGAGGCGTATCCCGGCGACGTGTTCTATCTCCACAGCCGCCTGCTCGAGCGCGCCGCGCGCGTGAACGAGGAATACGTCGAGAAGTTCACCAAGGGCGCGGTCAAGGGCAAGACGGGTTCCCTCACCGCGCTTCCCGTGATCGAGACTCAAGCGGGCGACGTGTCCGCGTTCGTGCCGACCAACGTGATCTCGATCACCGACGGCCAGATCTTCCTCGAGACCGACCTCTTCAACGCCGGCATCCGGCCCGCCATCAACGCGGGCATCTCGGTGTCGCGCGTGGGTGGCGCGGCGCAGACCAAAGTCATCAAGAAGCTGGGTGGCGGCGTGCGCCTCGCGCTCGCGCAGTATCGCGAGCTCGCGGCCTTCGCGCAGTTCGCCTCCGACCTGGACGAAGCCACGCGCAAGCAACTCGAGCGCGGCCGCATGGTGACCGAGCTCATGAAGCAGCCGCAATACCAGCCGCTGCAGGTGTGGGAGATGGCGCTGGTGCTCTTCGCGGTCAATAACGGCTACTACGACGACATCCCCGTGGCCAAGGCCCTCTCCGCCGAGCGCGCGATGCGCGACTACGTGAAGGGAAAGTTCGGCGACCTCGTGGATCGCATCGAGTCGACCAAGGACCTCACCAAGGACGACGAGGCGAAGCTTCACGAGGCCATTAAAGACTTCAAGAAGAATGCAACGTACTAGTTTGCGGATAGCGGGGCGCCTGTTGGAGCGGACGGTTCCCGCCGCTCAACGGGTCGTGACAGAGAGCAAAGTCAAAGGCGCTTAAATGGCAGGCAGCAAGGAAATCCGCACCAAGATCAAGAGCGTGCAAAACACGCGCAAGATCACCAAGGCCATGGAGATGGTCGCCGCCTCCAAGATGAGGAAGGCGCAGGAGCGCATGCGCCACGCGCGCCCCTATGGCGAGAAGATTCGCACCATCGTCGCGCACCTCGCGCATGCCAACACCGAGTATCGACACCCGTTCCTGGTGCGCCGCGAGGGCGTGAAGGACGTGGGCGTGATCACCGTGACCTCCGACAAGGGGCTGTGCGGCGGCCTGAACACCAACGCGCTGCGCCTGCTGCTGAACAAGGTGCGCGAGTGGCAGGGGGAAGGCCGCGGCGTGCTGCTTACCGCGATCGGCAACAAGGGCTTCGGCTTCATGCAGCGCTTCGGCGGCAATGTCGTCTCGCACGTGACCGGCATCGGCGACACTCCGCACATGGAAAAGCTGATCGGCCCGTTGAAGGTGCAGATCGACGCTTACGCCGCGGGCAAGATCGGCGCCCTGTACATCGTCTACACGCGCTTCATCAACACCATGAAGCAGGAGCCGGTGATCGAGCAGCTGCTGCCGCTGCCGGCCGACCGGCTGCGCGACGACAAGGCGGCCTCGCGCAAGAACTGGGACTACCTCTACGAGCCCGACGCGCGCGCGGTGCTGGACCAGCTCCTCACGCGCTACGTCGAGCAGATCATCTACCAGTCGGTCGCCGAGAACATCGCGAGCGAGCAGTCGGCGCGCATGGTCGCGATGAAGAGCGCGAGCGACAACGCCTCGAGCGTGATCGACGACCTCACCCTGGTCTACAACAAGGCGCGGCAGGCGGCGATCACCAAGGAACTGTCGGAAATCGTCGGCGGCGCGGCGGCCGTCTAAGAATCCATCGTTAGGAAGAAATCATGAGCACGACTCAAATGAGCGAAGGCAAGATCGTCCAGTGCATCGGGGCGGTGATCGACATCCAGTTTCCGCGCGAAAGCATGCCGCACATCTACGACGCCCTCACGCTCGTCGAGGAAGGCAACTCCTTCGCCGAGAAGGGCCTCACGTTCGAGGTCGAGCAGCAGTTGGGCGACGGCGTGGTGCGCACCATCGCGATGGGCTCCTCCGACGGATTGCGCCGCGGCATGAAGGTGAAGAACACCGGCGGCCCGATCTCGGTGCCGGTGGGTCCCGCAACGCTGGGACGCGTGATGGACGTTCTCGGCCGCCCGATCGACGAGCGCGGCCCGGTCAACGCCGACGAGCACCGCTCGATCCACGCGGCCGCTCCCAAATTCGACGAGCTATCGCCCTCGGTGGAGCTTCTCGAAACCGGCATCAAGGTTATCGACCTGGTGGCGCCCTTCGCCAAGGGCGGCAAGGTGGGACTCTTCGGCGGCGCGGGCGTGGGCAAGACCGTGAACATGCTCGAGCTCATCAACAACATCGCCAAGCAGCATAGCGGCCTGTCGGTGTTCGCCGGCGTGGGCGAGCGTACCCGCGAGGGCAACGACTTCTATCACGAGATGAGCGATGCCAAGGTGATCGTGCAGGAGGACCTGTCGCAGTCCAAGGTGGCGATGGTGTTCGGCCAGATGAACGAGCCCCCGGGCAACCGCCTGCGCGTCGCGTTGACCGGCCTCACGATGGCCGAGCGTTTCCGCGACGAGGGCCGCGACATCCTCTTCTTCGTCGACAACATCTACCGCTTCACTCTCGCGGGCACCGAGGTGTCGGCGCTGCTGGGCCACATGCCTTCCGCGGTGGGCTACCAGCCGACGCTCGCCGAGGAGATGGG
>JBBRQA010000069.1:0-16226 GCA_038227085.1 Burkholderiales bacterium
AAGTGAAAGATCTTTCCCTTCTCCTTCCGGAAGACGTGCATCACCGGCCATTGCATGTCGTCGGAGTCCCCCTGGCATTTGTAGTCGGCCTGGAAGGGAGACTCGAATCCCGAAAGCAGCGCGATCTGCGACCATCCGCGTTTTTTCGCCCACGCGTTGATCTTCTCCGCCGGGGCCTTGGCGATCGCGGCGAACGCGGCGTCCCGAGTGACCTGGTACGAGCTTCGATCGAACCCGTCCATCAGCGACGTGCACGAAGGACACGGGTTGTCCCAGTTCGGCCCGTACATGAAGGAGTAGAGCAGCAGCGTGTCCTTGTCTCCGAAGAGCTCGGAGAATTTCACGCTCTCCCCCACTTTCCCGTCGTTGGCCCATTTGAAGGCGTAGTCGTCCTTCAACTTTCCTCCGAGTGGGAGCGTGCGGCGCTTTGCCGCCACGGATTTCACCTTGTCGACCAGCGCCTGCTCGTCCTTCAGCAATGCCTCGCGCGCCTTCCGATACTCCATGCTTTCATTCGGATACACCAATTCACTCATGTTCGTCTCCTATTTCAAGTTCACTTCGTACTCGCGCTTGAGCCTCGCGTGCGTGGTCCAGAAGGGCCGCGGCTCGACGCCATTCAGGCGATCCTCGAGGATGCCGAGGTGCGCGTCCCAGCCGCTGCCGACACCGACCATCGTCGTGCGGTCCACGATGCGGCGATGGGTGACGACGAGCAGCGTGTCCTTTCCGCGCGGCTCGAGCTCGAATGTCACTTCCGAATCGGGGCCCGCGGGCCCGAACGTGTAGGCGAGGAGGCGCGGGGGCTCCACGCGCGTGATGGTGCAGGGCCAATCGCTCTTCTTGCTCTTGTACTCTTCGGGCGTCTTCTCCCGGGAGATGTTCGAGTGGTCGAAATGCAGGTTGCCCGTGCCGCCGGCGCGCAGGTCGAACACGCCGCCCGCGAACCACGTCGCGCGCTTGTCGGGTTCGGTGAGATAGGCCCACACGCGCTCGATCGGCCCGGGGAGGAGGCGCTCGATGCGCACCGTGGCGGGTGCGGGCGACGTCCCCAGCTTCGAACGGGTCATGTCGTTCATTTCTTTCTCCTTGGCTTGGTGGATGATTTCGATTTTTCCTTCGCGGACTGCACGGCGTCCTCCGCGCGCAGGGCCGCCTCGAGGGCGTCGAGCCTCTCGGTCCAGAAGATGCGGTGGCGCTCCATCCATTCCACGGCGCTCTCCATCGGTGCGGGGTTGAAGGTGAGGAAGTGCTCGCGTCCCGACACGCGGCGGCGCACCAGCTCGGCGCGCTCGAGGATGCGGATGTGCTTGGAGACGGAGTTGAGCGAGATGTCGAACGGCTCCGCAAGCTCCGTCACGCGCGCCTCGCCCCGGGAGAGGCGCTGGAGGATGGCCCGGCGGGTGGGATCCGCGAGGGCGGTCAGGGTGTGGTCGAGGTCCATGGCCGCATTATTCACCCATTTGGATTAATAACGCAAGCCCCTTGCACGCATCCACGCAACCACCGATGCGCCGGATCCGAATCCATTCGCGGATGCCAGAGCAATGACAGGGTGATCCCGGGCACGGAGAAAGGAAGGGGGAAACTGTGCATTCCGGCGCGCAAGTTTCCGGTGTGCCGCTCGGGGACGGTGGCGATGAGGTCGGTAGCGCGGGCGAGAGAAAGAGCTGTCGACAAGCCGCCGACGATCGTCGCGATTTCCCTTCGCAGCCCGAGGGGGTCCAACGCCTCGTCGATCGGCCCCCGGTCGAGGCCGCGCCGCGAGATGGAGATGTGCTTGCCGGCCGCATAACGCGCGGGAGTGACCTTGCCCCTGGCGAGCGCGTGCCCCCGGCGCACAACGCCGATGAAGCGGTCCCGGAACAAGGCTCGGGTTTTCATCTCCGGGGCCGCGGCCTTTCCCACCACGCCGGTTTCCAGGTCGACCGCCCCATCGCGGAGCGGGACGCTGTCCTTGTCGACCTTCTGCACGAAGCGCAGGCGCACCCTGGGGGCCTCCGCGCCGACGCGCGCGATGAGTTGCGGCCCGAAGTTCTCCACAAAGCCTTCGCTGGTGCGCAGCGTGAACGTCCTGACGAGTTGCGCGAGGTCGAGCCTCTCGATCGGCCGTAGAACTGCTTTCCCGTCCTCGACGAGCTGGCCGACCCGCTCGCGGAGCTCGAGCGCGCGGGGCGTGGGGACGAGGCCGCGCCCTGCCCTCACCAGCAGCGGATCGCCCATCGTCTCGCGCAAGCGAGCCAGCGCCCGGCTCATCGCAGAGGGGCTCAATTGCAAGCGCCGCGCCGCGCGCGCGACGCTGCCTTCCGCGAGCAGCACTTCAAGGGTGACCAGCAGATTGAGATCGGGATTCGGCATATGGCGTCCGGTGCATGGATAAAGTGCAAATGATGCGCCTTCCGCCATGTCACGCAAGCGCCTAGCCTTGGCACATGAACCCCATCCTCGCAACCCTTTCGCTCTCCATGCTGCTGTCCGCGCTCGGCACCAGCATCGCCAACGTGGCGCTTCCGACGCTGGCGCGGGCGTTCGATGCGCCCTTCCAGCAAGTCCAGTGGATCGTGATTGCCTATCTCCTCGCCGTCACCACGCTGATCGTGAGCGTCGGGCGGCTGGGCGACATCGTCGGCCGCCGGCGCCTGCTGCTAGCCGGGGTCTTCGTGTTCACGTTGGCCTCCATCCTGTGCGCCGGCGCGCCCACGCTCGGCCTCCTGATCGCAGCGCGCGCGGCGCAGGGCCTCGGAGCGGCCGTGATGATGGCGCTCACCATGGCCTTCGTCGGAGACACCGTGCCGAAGGAAAAGACCGGCAGCGCGATGGGACTCCTGGGAACGATGTCGGCGATCGGCACCGCGCTCGGCCCGTCGCTGGGCGGGGTGCTGATCGCTGCGCTCGACTGGCGCGCGATCTTCCTCGTCAACGTGCCGCTGGGCATCCTGGCTTTGCTTCTCGCGCATCGCTGCCTGCCCGCCGATCGCCCGGCGCCCGCGCGCGCCCGCTTTGATCACATCGGCACGCTCTTGCTTGCCCTTACTCTCGCCGCCTATGCGTTGGCCATGACGATCGGGCGCGGCAGCTTCGGCGCGCTCAACATCGCCCTGCTCACCGCTGCCTTCCTCGGAGCCGGCCTCTTCGTGCTCGCCGAGACGAAGGCGAAATCGCCCTTGATCCAATTGTCGAAGATCCGCGACCGCGTGCTGGGCGCCGGCCTCGCGACGAGCGGGCTCGTCTCGACGGTGATGATGGCCACGCTTGTGGTTGGGCCGTTCTACCTCTCGCGGACGCTCGGGCTCGAAGCGGGTCTCATCGGGCTCGTCATGTCGGTGGGTCCGATGGCGGCCGCGCTGACCGGCGTGCCGGCCGGTCGAATTGCGGACCGCTTCGGCGCGCAACGCATGACCATCGCCGGGCTCGTGGGAATCGCGGCCGGTTGCTTCGCCCTTTCGCTCGCGACCCTCGGCATCCCGGGCTACATCGTCCCGATGGTGGTGATCACGGTCGGCTACGCGTTGTTCCAGACGGCCAATAACACCGCGGTCATGAAGGACGTTCCCCCCGACCAGCGCGGAGTTGTCTCCGGCATGCTCAACCTGTCGCGCAATCTCGGGCTCGTCACGGGTGCGTCGTTCATGGGCGCAGTGTTTGCGGCCACCGGAATGCGCATCACGTTCGCGGTCGCCTCGATCCTGATCGTCGCGGCGCTTGCCATTGCGGGACGAAGCGCTCGCAAGTCGCCGCCGGATCAATACCGGCGAAACGCAGACGGAGGGAGAGTCAGCTCCGCGGCCAGTTAACCCCGTTCTCGCCCGCCTGCACCGGCCCGATGCCCTTGTAGACGAACTTCTGGATGCGCTTGCCTTCGTAGGTCTCAGTCGTATACACGTTGCCCTTGGAATCGGTCGCGATGCTGTGCACCCCGAAGAACTGCCCGGGCTGGCGGCCGCCGTCGCCGAAGTTATAGATCTCCTGGAGCGTGTCGCGCAGCACGACGCGCACTTTCTCGTTGGTGCCGTCGGCGAGGAAGATGTACTTCTGCGCGGGATCCTTCGAGAACGCGATGTCCCACGTCGAGCCCGAGGCGAGCGTGTTCTTCGCGAAGAACGCTTCCTTCACGAAAGTGCCGTCGGGGTTGAACACCTGCACGCGGTCGGCCTGGCGGTCGCATACGTACACGAGCCCGTCGTTGGTGCGCTCGACGCAATGCACCGGATTGCGGAACTGCTTTCCGGGCGGCTTCGAAGGATCGTACTTTCCCGGGTCGGTGTCGTCCGGCTTGTTGCCGTACGCGCCCCAATAGCGCTTCATCTTGCCGGTGTCGGCATCGAGCACCGCCACGCGCTTGTTGCGATAACCGTCGGCAACGTACGCTTCATTCGTTTTCGGATCGACCCAGATCTTGGCGACGCGTCCGAAGTTCTCGGGATCGTTGCTGCCGAGGAGCGTGCCCATCTTGCCCACCTGCATGAGGAACTTGCCGTCCTTGGTGAACTTGAGGAGGTGCGCGTCCTTGTCGCCGTTGCCGCCGATCCAGACGTTGCCCTTGTAGTCGACGTGCACGCCGTGGTTGGACTGAGGCCACTCGTATCCCGCGCCCGGACCGCCCCACGAGCGGACCAGGTTACCCGCCTGGTCGAACACCAGCACCGGCGGCGCCGCAGTGCAGCACTCGCCGTTCTTCAAGTCGAGCGCGCGCTCGTTCTCGTTCAGCGTCGCGGCGCCGCGATGGATGATCCAGATGTGGTCCTGGTCGTCGACCCAGACGCCGATCGTCATGCCGAGGAGCCAGTGGTTCGGTAGCGGCTTGGGCCAGAGGGGATCGACCTCGAAGCGCGGCGCCTCGACCATGCGGCCGTCGGCGCGGCTCTGCAGCACCGCCTGCCCGCAGCCCAGCGCCACCAGCGTCACCGCGCATGCGGCGCCGATCACGATATTGCGTCGTGCGCTCTTCATGGTCTCTCCTCGTTATTTCATGGCATTGTATGCCTGCCGCGAAAAGGGAGAAAACCATCTTGAGATGGGCGCTATTCGCCGGGATCGTCCTCGCGTTCGCCGCCCGCATCGCCTGCGCACACGACATCCCGAGCGACGTGAAGGTGCAGGCATTCGTGACGCCCGAGGGGCGGGAGCTTCACCTGCTGGTGCGCGTGCCAATGGCGGCGATGCGCGAGGCGGACGTGCCGGTGCGAGGCCCCGGCTATCTCGATCTTCCGCACGCGGAGGGGCCGCTGCGCACCGCGGTCAAGCTCTGGCTCCTCGACAACATCGACGTCTACGAAAGCGACACTCGGCTGCCCGCACCGCGAATCGCGGATGTGCGCGTGGCGCTTGCTTCGGACACTTCCTTCACATCCTACGAGAAGGCGTTGGCCAACGTCCGCTTGCCGCCGTTGCCTGGCGACCTCGATCTCTACTGGAAGCAGCAATACCTCGACGTGCTGCTCGAGTACCCGATCGCCTCCGACCGCTCCGACTTCTCGATCCACCCGCGCCTCTCGCGCCTCGGGTTGCAGGTGCTCACCGTCATTCGCTTCCTGCCGCCGGGCGGGGTCGAGCGTGCGTTCGAGATCCACGGCGATTCTGACCTGGTGCGGCTCGATCCGCGTTGGCACCAGGCGGCGCTGCGCTTCGTCGAGCTGGGCTTCTTCCACATCCTCGACGGCACCGACCACCTCCTGTTCATCGCGTGCCTGGTGATCCCCTTCCGGCGGCTGCGCCCACTCATCGTCATCGCCACGGCGTTCACGATCGCGCACTCGATCACGCTGATGGCGGCCGCCTTCGGTTACGCACCCGACGGGCTTTGGTTCCCGCCGCTGGTGGAGACGCTCATCGCCGCCTCCATCGTCTACATGGCGCTCGAGAACATCGTGGGCGCGAATGCGCTGCGCCGCTGGATGATCGCGTTCGGATTCGGGCTCGTGCACGGCTTCGGCTTCGCTTTCGCGTTGCGCGAGTCGTTGCAGTTCGCCGGATCGCACCTCGTGACGGCGCTGCTCGCATTCAACGTCGGCGTCGAGATCGGCCAGGTCGCCGTGCTGCTGGTGATGGTGCCGGTCCTCAACCTCCTCTTCCGCTACCTGCCTGAGAAGATCGGCGTGATCATCCTCTCGGCGCTGATCGCGCACACCGGGTGGCACTGGATGACCGACCGCTTCGCCGACCTGCGCAAGTTCCAGATGCCGGCGCTCGACGCCGCGGCCGCCGCGAGCCTCATGCGCTGGGGGATGGGGGCGATCGTGCTCGCGGTGTTCGTATGGCTGGTGGACGGAAGAATCCGGCGCTGGTTGGGTGACCCCGTCACCCGCTATGACGCGAGCCGTTATACCCCCAAATGATCTATCGCCTTCGCCGGCGCGGCGTGGCGGACGTGCGGATTCAACGTGCTCGCCACCGCCAATACCCCCAACCATGCGGCGAATATCGTGACCGCCCCGGTGGCTCCCAGGTGCTCGAGCAGCACCCCGGATAACGCGGCCCCGATCGGCATGAACCCGAATGCCAGCAGGCGAAAGACGCTGTTCACGCGGCCCTGCAGCCGGTCGGGAATGATCGACAGCCGGTAGCTGAACTGCACCACGTTGTAGACCGGCCCGAGGAAGCTCGAGATGCCGGCTACCGCAGCGAGCAGCCCGTACGACGGCACGACGATGTACAGCGGAAACGCGATCGCCTCGAGCCACATCGCCGCGACGATCACCTGGCCGAAGGTGAATCGCCGCTGGATGCGCCCGCCCACTAGCGAACCCGCGATGCCGCCGATCCCTGCGGCACTGAAGATGACGCCGATCGCCGCGTCGCCGGCGCCCATCTGCTTGGCGAGAACGATGATGATGAGGGGCGTGGCCGCGTTGATGAGGTTTATCCCGCCGGTGAGGAACGCCATGAAGCGGATCAGCCGGTTGCTCCACAGCCAGCGCAGCCCCTCGATCACCTCCTCGTGCAGGTTTCGCGCCGGCGCCGCCGCGCGCTCGGTGTGGAACGGCGCCTTGATGCGCATCAGCGAGACGATCGAGACCACGAAGGTGAGCGCGTTGGCGACAAAGGGCACGCTGCGGCCGAACGCCTGGTAGAGCACCGTGCCGAAGGAAGGGCCGACGATGTTCGCGACGCCGAACCCCGCCTCGTTCCAGGCGGCCGCTTGCGGGAGCTGCGCTTGCGTGACCACCCTCGGGAGCGCCGCCACTTCCGCGATGTTGAAGAAGACCCACAGGCTTCCCTCGATGAGCGACACCGCGTAGATCTGCGCGACGGTCAGCATGTCGAGCGCGATCGCCGCCGGAATGGTGGCCACCACGATGGCGCGCCCAATGTCGGCGCGGATCATCACCGCCTTGCGATCCCAGCGATCGATGAGCGCGTCGACCGGGAGGCTGAACACGAGGTAGGGCAAGGCCCGCAGCGCGCCCGCGATGCCGGCGGCCTCCGGCGAGCCGGTCAATCCCAAGATGAGGAGCGGGATGACGATCGAGGAGGCGGTCGATCCGAGCGTGGCGACCACCTGCCCGCCCCACAGGAGCATGTAGTCGCGGTTACGCCAGAGGGCGGCGGGGTCGTGCACGCGGCATCTTAGTCGATCGAATGCGGAATTGGCTTGTGGTATCGGGGGAGATCGTGGAAGGCGCGAACCTCAGTTGCAGACCGTCGGCGGCATGGCGAACACCTCGCGCGTGATGGCTTTCGACTGCGCGATGCCGTCAACGATGTAGGCGAACATTCCGTTGCGGATATCGCTGAAGGTGAAGGTCGCGGTCCCGACCGGGGTTGCGACGACCTGGGCGGGATTCCACGGAACCACACTGAAGGCCGGCCCCGTAGTGCGGTAAAGGGCGCCGGAATAGCTCCGCGCGCCGGTCTTCGTCCCGTTCGACATCACCAGCCAGAGGCCCTTGCCGTTGGCGTCGTAGGTGAACCACGTCGCGAAGAGGACATCGCCCTGGTGCGTGATGTTCACGCCCCATCCGGATTCGGAGAGCGCGGGCGCGTGCCACCACAGATCCGAATAGTTCGATGACGCCGCGAACGTTTCGCCCGCCACGCACGTGGGCACCGGCGAAGCGAAGACCTCGCGCACGATCGGCTTCGATTGCGACACCCCGTTCACGGTATATGCAAAGGTGCCATTGTTCGCATCGCTGAAGGTCAAGCTCGCGGAGCCGACCGCAGTCGCGCTCACCTGCGAAGGGTTCCACGGGCTCGCGCTGAACGCGGGCCCGGTGGTGCGATAGAGCGCGCCGGAGTAGGAGGCATTGCCCGTCTTCGCGCCGTTCGCCATCACGAGCCACAGGCCGCTGCCGTCGGTGTCGTAGGTGAACCACGTAGCGAACAGAACGTCGCCCTGTTGCGTGAGGTTGATGCCCCATCCCGATTCCGAGAACGCCGGCGAATTCCACCAGAGCCCCTGGACGTTCACCGGCGAGCTTGCCGCCTGCTTCGCTTCCGCCGAATTGGGATCCACCTGCATCACCGAGGTATCCACCGCCTCGAAGTTGCTGCCGGCGATCGACTTGAGGTCGTCGAACACGACGTCCGGCCAGCGCGTGTCGGAGACGCCCTGGAAGAACCAGTTGCTGCCCGCATCGGCGAGCACCATCCCGTACTTCTTGAAGGCACGCAGGATCACCTGCGTTCGTGTGTCGAACCGCGAGATGTCGAACGAGCTCTTCAGGCGGAATCGCGCGCCCATCGGTGGGCGCGACGAATCGCTGCTGCTCCCGGACCAGTGCCGCGCGGGCCACAGGTAGTATGGATTGTTGTTGGCGCGCCCCCAGATCGCGTTCGCGGTGAAGCGGACCGCGTGCGCGATCTCGCCCGCGGCTACTTCGTCCCAGCGCACGAGCCCGGGAAAGATGGCGAGGCCCGCGGCATCGGCGGAGGTCCACGTCGCCGGGCGCAGCGCGTTCGAGCGCAGGTCGTACTTCGCCGACGAGTACACGCGCCAGCTTGTCCCGCCACCGACCGCGAAAGCGTAGTAAAGCTCGTAGAGCATGCAGTTGGTGGTGTCTAACGCGATCACGTGGCGGTCGCCGTCGCTCGCGTCGCCGTCTTCCACCGGCGCGCTCGGCGGAATCGGGAACGGACCCGGATCGCTTTCGTCGGGGTAGCCGTTGACGTCGAACGCGATCGGCACCCTGGGCTGGCTCCCGGCCACGGTGACGAAAGGGATGCCGAAATTGTCGGCGAGAACGTTGCCCCAATCCGGATGCAGCCGCGTGGACGCACCGATCGAATTCACCCAGCTCGCGGAGCTCGAGTGCAGCGGCAGGGTATCGACAGGCGTGTTCCAGTAATTGTTCGCGGGGAAGACGGGGCAGCCGCCGATGGTGGGCGCGGCCAGCGCGCAATTCGCCAGGCTCCAAAGAGTGGCCGCGAGGATTCGAAAGCGAAGCCTCACCGTCGTGCCCTGCGCTCGAGCGCGTCGCGATCCCACCTCGCGAGATCCGCCGCGCGATCGTACGTGGTGACAACGCCGCGGCCGTTCCACCGACGCATCGGCGGCGTCGTAGCCAGCGCGACCTTGCCTACAATCTGCGTCCACATGTGGAGCGTGTCGTAGGTGTCCTGCCACTCGGCGAGCGGCAGCGCGGGCCACGACAGCCGCGACATTGCCGCTCAGCCCATCAGGGAACGACGCCCCGCATCGACGCGGGATGCCCCGGCAGCTTGAAGCGCTTGCCGGTGTCGGTGACGCTCGTTCCGTCGACCTTCAGGATCGAGAGGTCGTCGTCCATGTAATTGCCGACGTAGAGGTATTTGCCGTCCGGGCTGAACACCACGCCCTCCGGCAGGCCGCGCACCTCGACCTCGCCCACCTTGGTGACCTTCTTGCCGTCGATCTTCAGCACCGCGACCGAGCCGTTGCGGTTGTAGAAGAAGGCCGACTTGCTCGCGTTGCTGCCGCGAAGCAGGATCGCCACGGCGATCTCGCCCGTCGGGCTGATCGCGAAGCCTTCCGGTCCGTCGCCCACGACGACCTGGTCGATCACGCGCGGCGGCGTGGCCTCGAGGTCGATCACCGCGACCGTGTCGATGTTTCCATCGGCGGAGCCCGAGGCGCCGTTGTTCGCGGTGAGCGCGATCTTGCCGTTCGGCGCGATCCCCAGGTTGTAGGGGAAGAGGCCCACCAGCATGTCGTACTTGGCGTACGTGACCTTCTCGCCGTCCACCGCAAGCATCGCGGCCTTGTTGTTGACGTTCTTCGCGGCCACGGCGCGCGTGCCGTCGGCGGTGAATGCCACGGCCGAGACCTGCTCGCCCATCGCCACGGTGTCGACCACCTTCACGTCCTTGCCGCGAATGGACAGCACGGTGATGGAGTTGTCGGCGCGATTGGCGACGAGGGCGAGGTTGCCGGCGCGGTTGATCGCCATCCCCGAGGGCTGCTTGCCCCCCTTCACGGTCGCGATCAATGCCGGCGGGTTCGCCTTGAGGTCGATCACGAAGATGTCGCTTCCGGGAGCGGCCTTCCATGCCGCGCCGTCCTGCACCCAGTCCATCGAGTTGGCGACGAGCGCGAGGCTCTCGTCGGGCGTGATCGCGAGGTTGGTCGGCGGCCCGTAGACCGAGTTCATCAGCGGCAGGCTCCCCACGATGCGCGGATTCAGGCGGTCGGCGATGTTGATGACAAGGACTGCGTCCTTGCCCGGGGGGGAGAGCACGGGCTTGCCCTCGCCGTCCCAGTACACCTTGTTGTCGACTCCGACGATGATGAGTTGCGCGAACGACGGCGATGCGAAAACCCACAAGCAGAAGCCGAAAGCACTGAACATCCTATTCATGGCATCCTCCCCTTTGTCGGCGCATATTACGCCTACATTTCCGGAGGCCCCATGTCCCGCAAGCTCATCGCAGCCGCTGCGCTCTCTTTTTCCGCACTATCGATCGCGCCCGCCATTGCCGCCGGCACCAGCGTCGAGATGACCTGGATGTCGATCGCCAACTGGTATTTCAAGATCGGCGACCGGAAGATCATGATGGACGCGTACATCACCCGCGTCCCCGGACCGCCCTTCTTCTATGCGCCGCCCGCCTATCCGAACGACCAGTACGCGTACACCAAGGCCGGCTACGCGGTGGACGAGCCCTCGATCAAGAAAGTGCGCGAGGCGGTGCTCGGCACCGACAAGCTGGACTACATGCTGGTCGGCCACAGCCACTTCGACCATAGCTGGGATTCGCCGACGTGGGTCAAGATGACCGGCGCGCAGATGATCGGCGGCGCGTCGTCGTGCCTGCAGGCCGCGACGCAAGGCGTCACCGGCGCGCAATGCCGCGGCGTGAGCGGCGGCGAGAAGATCTCGCTCGGCGAAGGCATCACCATCCGCGTGGTGCGCTTCAACCATAGCGGCGACGCGAGCAACCCGATCCAGCACTTCGCGCGCGAGCTCTATCGCCCGCCGGTCCCGGACGCGAGCGGCGGGTTGCGCGCGGGCGTGGGCGAGGACTATCCCAACGGCGGCGGCAATCGCGCTTTCCTGTTCACCATCGAGGGCTCCGACGGGCCGCTCACCTTCTTCGTGAACAATTCCGCCAGCGCGTTCGACCTCGACAAGGACATCGTCGTCGACGGCGTGAGCTACGGCTCGCCGCTCGGCAACCTCGCCGCGGCGATGAAGGACGCGGGCCTCACCCAGGTGGACGCGTGGATCGGAACCGGCGGCAAGCCCGTGGCTGAGATGATCGTGCCGGTGATCCATCCAAAGGTCTACATCCCCAGCCATTGGGACGGGCTCTTCAACCCGTTCTGGAAGGGAATGCCCTACCCGTTCAAGGACGAGGCGCTGCAGTCGTATCTCGACGCGCAGAAGATCCCGATGTACCCGCAGAAGCAGTACTTCGACACGTACGTTCTCTCGCGCTCGGGCATTGCGATGAAGGACAACGCCGAGGTGAAGCGCAGGCTCGGCTTCGCCAACGAGCAGCCGTTCAACAAGGCGATGCTCGACGCGGTGATGATGGTCGCATCGACCGCCGAGGGCGACGACTGCGGCGAGGGATGGAAGAAGCCTAGCGACTGGTCGAAGATGTTCGCGTCCGTAGTGACTTCACCATCGCGTTGAAGTCGTCGGGCGGCTGGCTCTCGAAGGTCACGCGCTCGCCGCTGCGCGGGTGCGTGAATCCCAGCGTGCGCGCGTGGAGCATCACGCGCGCCGCCTCGATGCGCGGGCCCGAGTAGTCGCGAATGTAGACACGCTCGCCGAGCAGCGGATTGCCCTGCTCCGCGAGATGAATGCGGATCTGGTGCTGGCGGCCGGTTTCGAGCCGGCATTCCAACAGTGTCGCGCCCTTGAGTTCCTGGATCGGGCGGACGGTCGTGACCGCGCGCCGTGCATCCGTGGGCAGGCCACCCTTCGCTCGGCGAAAGTGCCCGAACGAGCCGCGCAAGCCGTCGCCGCGGTCGAGGATGAGGTCCGTCTCGATGCGCGCCTCGGCGACTTCACCATGCGCGATGGCCACGTAGATGCGGTCGATGTCGTGCGCCTTGAACTGGGCGGCCAGCACGCGCTGCGCTTCCGCGGTGCGCGTGAACACCATCACGCCGCTTGTATCCCGGTCGAGCCGGTGCACGACGCCCAGGCCCGCGTCGGTGCTGCCCTTGTCCACGCGCCGCAATAGCGCCCGCGTGTAGTCGACCAGCGTCTCCTTGTTGCCCGGCTCGTCGGCCACGCTCAGCATCCCGGAGGGCTTCTCGACGACGACCACGTCGCGGTCCGAGTACACGATCGCCGTTTTCGCGAGCGGGCCCTTCTCGATCTTGGGCGCGAACTTGTCGACGACGACCACCGCGTCCGCGGGAACACGCGCCGCCGGATCGAGGCAGCGCTCGCCGTTCACGGTGACGCGACCTTCGAAGCAGAGCTTCTTCGCGCGCGTCCACGCGACGCCGGTCTGCTCGCGGACGACCGCGGCGACGGTGGGCGCGGGCGCTCGCTGCAATTCACGTTTCATGTGCGAGGCCCGCTAGGCGAGCGCTCCTTCGATGTCACCGATGAGGTCGTCCACGTGCTCGATGCCCACGGAAAGACGCACGAGGTCCACGGGGCACAACGTTCCAGGGCCTTCGACGCTCGCACGGTGCTCGGCAAGGCTCTCCACGGATCCCAATGACGTCGCGCGCTTGAAGACGCGCAGCTTCGCGGTGAAGTCCTTCGACGCCTGCTCGCCCGCCTTCAGCCGCAGCGACATCATCCCGCCAAAGCCGCCAGACATCTGCTTCGAGGCGACAGCGTGGCCGGGATGCGAGGCCAAGCCGGGATAGAGCACGTGCGACAGCGCCGGGTGGCGCTCGAATTTCCGCGCGATCGCCATCGCATTGGAGCAAGCCGCCGCGACCCGCAGATGAAGAGTGCGCATGCCGCGCAGCAGCAGCCAGGCCTCGAAAGGCCCCAACACCGCGCCGCCTCCGCCGCGCACATAGCGAATGCGCTGCCAGTACTCGCTGTCCGCGCGCGTGGCCAACGCGCCGGCGATCACGTCCGAGTGGCCGTTGAGATACTTGGTCGCCGAGTGCATCACGAGGTCGGCGCCGAGGTCGAGCGGCCGTGTGAGCATCGGCGTCGCGGCCGTGGAATCGACCGCGAGCGCCGCGCCCACCTCGCGTGCGATGGCCGATGCGGCGGCAATGTCCGTGATGTCCCACGTCGGATTGGCGGGCGTCTCGATCCAGATCAGCTTCGGCCGGCGGGTGCGCGCCCTGGACGCGAGATCGTCGAGCGATGAATTGTCGTAGAGCTGGACCCCCAGCCCGCGCGGCGCCGCGAACTCCAGCAGCCACTTGCGAAACGCCCAGTACATGTTGCGCGGCACGAGCGCGTAGTCGCCCGGCAGGAGGGCCTGGAATACCGCGGCCGACGCCGCCTGCCCGGAAGAAAAGAGGATCGCCGAGCTGGCATGCTCGAGCGCGGCGATCAGCGCCTCGGCTTGGTCGTAGCTCGGGTTGTCGGCGCGCGAATAGACGCGCCCGCCCGGATAGGATCCGTCGGCGCCTCGCTCATAGGTGGTCGCGACGTGGATCGGCGGAACGATCTCGCGATAGGTTGCGGTGACGCGGCCCAGGCCCTGGGCGGCAAGCGTTTCGGGGTGGTGGGAGTCTTTGTCGGGCACGGGGGGAGTTTATACTTCACCCCGCATCCCATGTCCGCATCGCTCACCCACCTCTTCGAGAGCAACCGTGCCTGGTCGGAAAGAATCCGGCGCAGCGACCCGGAGTTCTTCCCGCGCCTGTCGCGCCAGCAGCATCCGCGCTACCTGTGGATCGGGTGCTCGGACAGCCGCGTGCCCGCCAATGAGATCGTGGACCTCGCCCCGGGCGAGCTCTTCGTGCACCGCAACCTCGCCAACGTCGTCGTGCATAGCGACCTGAATTGCCTGTCGGTGATGCAATTCGCGGTCGAGGTGCTGAAGGTCGAGCACATCATCGTGGTCGGGCATTACGGGTGCAGCGGCGTTTCGACGGCGCTCCAGAACCATCGCGTGGGGCTCGCCGACAATTGGCTGCGCCACGTCCAGGACGTGCACGTGAAGCACGACCACACCATCGCCAGGGAGCCGGACCTCGCGCACCGCATCGATCGCCTGTGCGAGCTGAACGTGATCGAGCAGGTGGCGAACGTCTCCCAGACCACGATCGTGAACGACGCCTGGGAGCGTGGCCAGGAGCTCGCCGTCCACGGCTGGGTCTACGGATTGAAGGACGGGCTGGTACACGACCTGGGCACCACTGTGACCCGGTCGGCGGAGGCCCCCGCCGTGTACCAGGCGGCCCTGGCAGCCCTTTAAAAGGCCGCTTGAAACACCCGGTCCGGACCCTCACGTTCGGACCATGACCTCGAAAACCACCCCCGCAAGCCCCCTCTCCACAGAGGGCGTGTCCCGCATGGAACTGCCTCCCGACGACGCCCAGCGGCAGGGCGGCTCGCCCCTGCGCGCCCTTCCCGACGACGCGATGATCCTTCTTCCGGTGCGCAACGTCGTGCTGTTTCCCGGCATCGTGGCGCCGATCAAGGTCGGGCGCGAGCGCTCGCGCGCCGCCGCGCAGGAGGCGCTGCGCCAGGAGCGCCCGATCGGCATCCTGCTGCAAACCAATCCCGAGATAGACGAGCCCGGCCCGGACGATCTCCACTGGGTCGGCACCACCGCGAGCGTCCTTCGCTACGTAACCACCGACGGCGCGCACCACGCCATCGTCAAGGGATTGCAGCGCTTCCGCGTGCTGCAATTCCTCGAGGGCTATCCCTTCCCCGTCGCGCGCGTGCAGCTGATCGAGGATTCCGCGCAGCACGACCCGCAGGTCGAAGGCCGTGCCCGGGCGCTCCGCGAGCGTGCGACCGAGATCATCCAGATGCTGCCCCAGGTCCCGGCCGAGCTCGTCGCCACCTTCGAGGCCATCGAGGGCGCGGGGCCGCTTGCCGATTTCATCGCCGGCATGATGGACATCACGCCCGAGGAAAAGCAGTCGCTTCTCGAGACGTTCGACCTGAAGGCGCGCCTCGACAAGATGCTCGACCTCCTCACCCACCGCATCGAGGTCCTCAAGGTCTCGCGCGAGGTGGATGCGCGCACGCGCGAATCGCTCGGCGACGCCAACCGCAAGCACCTCCTGCGCGAGCAGATGCGCACCATCCAGAAGGAGCTGGGCGAAGACGACGAGGAGGGCGCGGACACTGCCGAGCTCGACAAGCTGATCACGAAGGCGAAGATGCCGGAAGACGTCGAGAAGCAGGCGCGCAAGGAATTGAAGCGCCTGGAGAAGATCTCCGAGGCTTCGCCCGAGCATTCGATGGTCCGCACCTACCTCGAGTGGCTGGTGGAATTGCCGTGGGCGCAAGACACGCAAGCCGCGATCGACATCGCGGAGGCGCGCCGCATCCTCGACGAGGACCACTACGGCCTCGACAAGATCAAGCGCCGCATCCTCGAGCATCTCGCGGTGAGGAAGCTCAATCCCAAGGGCCGCAGCCCGATCCTGTGCTTCGTCGGCCCGCCCGGCGTGGGCAAGACCTCGCTCGGCCAGAGCATCGCCAAGGCGACCGGGCGCAAGTTCGCGCGCGTGAGCCTTGGCGGCGTGCACGACGAGGCGGAGGTTCGCGGCCACCGGCGCACGTACTTCGGCGCGCTGCCAGGAACCATCATCCAGAACCTGCGCAAGGTCGGCACGCTCAGCTCTGTGATGTTTGTGGTAGAGATCGACTAGCTCGGCGCTGGCGGCTTCCACGGCGACCCGGCATCGG
>JBBRQA010000070.1:0-16183 GCA_038227085.1 Burkholderiales bacterium
CGACCGCCATGCGAGAAATTCCATGTATTGATGGCGTTGCCGAGGAGCACGTAGCTGGACGGAGTCGTGTAGCCGAGGTCGTTGCCGAGGTACTGCGTGATCGCCTGCCGGAAGGACGGCGTGATGAAGGTGCTCGACGGATCCTGCTCGGCGGCGAGCGACGAGCCCGCCGGCGCGGTCACGCGCGCGTCGTAGTAGCCGATCACCGTGCCTGGTGAGAAATTGTCGTGGAAGTAGGTCGCGTCCATGTTGAACCGCACCTGCCACTGGAAGAGCGGCATGCCGGTGGCGTTGACCAGCTGCGTGAGGAGCCCCGCGTCGGGCGGCGCTGCGGCGGCCAGGAAACGGCGCACGGCGGGATCGTACTGGTTGATCGCGAGCGCGCGCGCCTGGTCGATGAAGGCCGGCAGCCCCGCGAGAGAGGGCGTCGGATGGGCGCGGCTGAACCATGCGCCCACCGCGCCATACGTCGGTATCGAACCGGTGCAGGCAATGGTCGTCGGCGTGAAAAGCCCGCAGTTGCTGTTGTAGTCGAGCACCGACGACTGCAGCACCACGCCCTTTAGGGAGACGCCCGCGGCCTCGAGCAGGTTGGCGAGGACCGCGCTGCGCGTCGTGCCGTACGATTCGCCGAACAGAAACTTGGGCGACGCGCCGCGGCCATTCACCGTCACGTAGCGCATCACGAAATCGCGGAACACCGCCGCGTCCGCATCGACGCCCCAGAAGTTGCGATTGTTATTGGGCTCGATCGCCTCCGAAAGGCCGGTTCCGACCGCGTCCACGAACACCAGGTCGCTCACGTCGAGAAGGCTCTCGGCATTGTCCACCAGCGGGAAAGGCGTGGGCACCGAGGTCGAAGGCGCGCTCGCCGCGAGCCGCTTCGGACCGAACGAGCCGAGATGCAGCCACACGGTCGCCGAGCCCGGCCCGCCGTTGTAGAAGAAAGTCACGGGACGCGTCGCGGGATCGCGGCCGTCGACCGTGTATGCCACGTAGAAGAACGACGCTTCGGCCGCGGCGCTGCCCGGTGCGAGCGCGGTCATGTGGCCCGCGGTCGCGGTGTAGTTGAGCGTGGCGCCGCCGATCGCGAGCTGGTGGCGTGTGACCGCGGTGATCTCCTGCGCCCCCGCGAGTCCCATCAGCGGACCGGTGCCATAGGTGACGGGATCCGTGAATGCGGCGCCCGGCGCCGGGCTGCTGCCGGAGCCTGCGCCCCCGCCGCCGCCGCACGACGCGAGGAGGAGCGCGGCGAGAAATGTTACCGATCGTTGCATGATCAACCTTCAGCATCCGGATTCCCAACTCTAACGCGGAATGCGGCCTAAATCACCAGTTCGATCAGGAAGGGACCACGCACGGCGCATGCGGCTCGAAAAGTATCGGCGAACGCTTCCATCGAATCGACGCGCGCGCCCTCCACGCCCATGCCCCTGGCGAGCTCCACCCAGTCGAGCGTGGGCCGCGAGAGGTCGAAGAGATCGCGCGATGCGTTGCCGGGCCTGGCGCCGACGGCGACCAGCTCGCCCTGCAGGATCTTGTACATGCGATTGGCGAAGATCACGTTCACCACGTCGAGCCGCTCGCGCGCCTGTGTCCACAGCGCCTGCAGCGAATACATGCCGCCGCCGTCGGCCTGCAGGCACACCACCTTGCGATCGGGGGCGGCCACGGCGGCGCCGGTCGCGCACGGCAGTCCGTGGCCGATGGCCCCGCCGGTGATCTGCAGCCAATCGTGGGGCGCCGCGGCGAAAGTCGGGGGAAAGAGCCCGCGCCCCGAGGTCACCGCCTCCTCGGCGACGATGCATTTCTCGGGCAGCAGCGCGGCGAGCGTGGACGCGAATGCGAGCGGCTCGAATTTTCCCGATGCCACGCGCGGCTTCTCGCCATGCCCGGGAATCGCCGCATCGCGCGCCGCGCCAAGCGCATCGGCGAGGCGCTCCAGCGCGGCGACGAGATCCTCGTGCGCATGGGCGAGCACGTGGACCTCGGCATTCGCGGGAACGACGAGGCTCGGCTTGCCGGGATACGCGAAAAACGCGGCGGGCACCGCGGCACCGACGAGGATCACGTGCGCGACGCCGGCCAGGGCCTCGAGCGCGGCGTCGACCGAGTAGGGAATGCGGTCGACGGCGACGCGCCCGCGCCCGCGCGCCATGCGCGATACCTGCGTCGGCGTGCGCAGCTTCGCGCCGCTCGCGTGCGCGATTCGATGGGCCGCGGCCAGCCCGCGCTCGGAGAGCGCCTGGCCGGAAAGGACAAGAAGCGCCGGCGCGCGCGTGCGCAGGATTTTCGCCACGTGCGCGATTGTCTGATCGGCCACTTGCGGAGCGTCGGGCACGGGCAGAGCCGCGGCGACGACGCCGCCCTCGTTCCACGCAGTGTCGGCCGGAAGCATGAGGGTCGCGATCTGCCCCGGCGGCGTGCGCGCGGCCTGCACCGCGGCGGCGCCGTCCTCCCCTACCGTGGCGGCGCTGCGCGTCGCGCGCGTCCAGTGCGATACCGCGCGCGCCAGGCCCTCGAGGTCGGAAGCGAGCGGCGGATCGTACTGGCGGTGATAGGTCGCGTGGTCGCCGACGATGTTCACCATCGGCGCATTCGCGCGGCGCGCGTTGTGGATGTTGGCGATGCCATTGGCGAATCCCGGCCCGCAGTGCAGCAATGTCGCCGCGGGCTTGCCCGCCATGCGCGCGTAGCCGTCGGCGCAACCGGTGACGACAGTCTCGGCGAGGCCGAGGATGCAGCGCATGCCCGGAGACCCGTCGAGCGCCGCGACGAAGTGCATCTCGGAGGTGCCGGGATTGGCGAAACAGGTATCGACTCCGCTCGCGAGCAGCGTGCGGACCAGGCTCTCGGCGCCGTTCATGGGCCGCACTGTGCCAGAATCTTCCGCGCCACGTCCATATCCACCCTCGGAGGCTGCCCATGAATCGCTGGTTCGCCGCTCTCGCCGTGCTTGTCGCTCCCGCCGTGTTCGCCCAGCAAGTGCCGGTCATCAATTTCGAATCGGTGCCGAATCCGGTGAAGCTTCCCAAGGACATGCACCTGGGCGAAGTGACCGGCGTCGCGGTCAATTCGAAGGGCAACATCTACGTCTTCTCGCGCGGCAATACGACCGGTCCCGCGTATGCCGCCTCCGCCGCGCAACTGCTCGAGTTCGCGCCCGATGGGCGGTTCCTCCGCGAGATCGGCAAGAACCTCTACGCCTGGTCCTTCGCGCACTCGGTGCGCATCGACAAGGAGGACAACATCTGGGCGGTGGACAAGGGCTCGGACATGGTCGTCAAGTTCAATCCCGCCGGCGAAGTGGTCATGGTGTTCGGCCGAAAGCAGGAGGCGAGCGACGAGGACACCGGCCCGGTGAAGCATCCCAAGCCGCCGCTCCCCGCGGAAGACGGTCGCTTCCGGCAGGTGACCGACGTGACGTGGGATCCGGAGGGAAACATCTACATCAGCGACGGCTACATCAACTCGCGCGTCGCCAAGGCCGACAAGAACGGACTCTGGATCAAGTCGTGGGGAGACCGCGGCGCGGAACCCGGGCAATTCAACACGCCGCACAATATCGCCGCGGACGCGAAGGGCAACATTTACGTGGCCGATCGCTTCAACCGCCGCATCCAGGTGTTCGACACCGAGGGTAAGTTCCTGCGTGCGATCACCATCGACGTGCCGTTCGATCCCAAGGCGCCAGCCGCGATCGGCAACAAGCCCGATCCCAACGCTCGCCAGGGGACGTTCGCGCCCGGTGCGCCGTGGACGCTCTGCATCACGCCAGGCCCGAACCAGGTGCTCTTCACGTCCGACGCGTACCCGGGCCGGCTCTACAAGCTGAGCCTCGACGGCAAGGTGCTGGGGGTGCTGGGGGAATCAGGCAAGCAGTCGAAGCAGTTCGGCTGGATCCACGAGATCGCCTGCCCTTCGGAGAACGTGGTGTTCGTCGCCGAGCTGCTCAACTGGAGAGTGCAGAAGCTGCTGCTGCACTAACCGATCATTGCGGTGCGGGAAGTCGGCGTCGCGATCTCGAAATCGGTCGTGGCCTTCGCCCAGATCTGGGCGATGAGCTGGCGGCAGCCATATTCGCAGCTGGCGGCCGGTTCCATGTACCAGTAGACGGAGCCGGTGCCGGCCGAGGGGCCCCAGAAAGGCTTCGGAACCACGCAGGTCTTGCATTGCGCGGGACGAACCTTCGCGAACTCGGCGACCATGAAATCGTGCAAGTCACTGGCGGATATGGGTGTTGCCATGATTCTCTCCCGCGAAGCCAGCCGGAGGGCGAGCCGCCCTGGCGAAACTGACCAGCGGGCCCATTATGCGCCGTTGCACAAGACGGGGATGCGCTACCTGGCATCCTCCATTTGGACCTGGAGCTGAGCGATCAGAACGTCCACCAGGTCGTTGGCGGCCTCCGAGAGCCGATAGCGACGCAGGAAAGCGACGAATTCCGGAGTGCCGAACGAGCGATCGCCGGAGCGGATGAAGACTTCCGCGATGGCGCGCTGCACGTCAGAGGTCGCCGCGCGCGTGTAGAGGCCGCGCAGCTCCTCCAGCACCTCGTGATCGGCGATCCTCTGCCGCGCGAGGGCTTCCAGCGCGCGCACCTGCGCGCCCGAGGCGCGCATTCTCGCCACTCTCAGGGCCGCGCCGCGCAGCTCCGCGTCGTCGGCCATCGGCTGGTGGCGCAGGTACGCTTCGGCGATGCGCACGTCGCGCTCGTCGGGGCTGGCGAGCGCCTTCAGCACGCGCGCCCTCGACTCCGCGCTTCCCAGGCAGGCGCGCGCCGCCTCGCGCAGAAGGCTCCCCTCCCCCGAGCCGCCGGACTTCAGCATCCGCAGCTGCGCGTCGAGGGATCGATCCTTGTTGAGCGTGCAGATGAGGTCGATCTCGCCGTAGCCGGCGGAAACCGAGTCGAGCACGGCGCGAATCATGCGTCCCAGCTCCGCGCGCTGCTCCGGCGCCGTGAGCCAGCCCACCGAGCGCGCGAGAGAGATCATGCGCACGCGCAGCGCCGCATCCTCGGTGTCGCGCGCGAGGTCGAGGTAACGCTTGCGGACCGCGCGATCGTGGGCGAGCGCGGCGAGCTCGAGGACGAAAGAGGGATCGCCGCGCTGGCCCTCGGGGAGCGCTTCCAGGAAGCGCTCGATGCGATCGAACGACATGCGCAGCAGCGCGCCGTCCCCGCCCATGTCCGCGTGGATCGCGGCGAGCTTCTCCCCGGGCGTGAGGCGGTCGTCATAGTAGCGGCACACCCGCCCGCGGAAGTCGGCGTTGAGGTCGCTCTCGTTCAAGCCCGCGGCCACCGTCATGCTGGCAGGCCCGAAGAGCTTCAGCAGCGATTCGCTCGGGCGCCCGATGCCGACTTCCTCGGCGCCGCCCGATTCGAAGTAGCGCGCCAGCATCGGCCCGGCAACGCGTCCATAGGGCGCAAGGGCCTGGAAGCCGTAGATCACCGGCACGTCCCAGAAGATCCGCCGCATCAGGTCGCCGCTCGCCTCGCCGTGCCGCTCGCTCAGCGCGCGCGCGACGCGCTCCGAATCGGCGCGCGTGCGCCCCGAGCGAACCAGGTTGCGGATGACCTCCGGCATGGCGGTCTTCACCGGCTCCGGCTTCAGCGTGTCGCAGCCGAAGAGGTAGACCTCCTTCAGCTTCGAGAAAAGCCCGGGGCACGAGGCGCTGCATTGCGCGCGCTCGATCTCGTCGACCGGCAGCGATTCGTTCACCTCGAAGCTCGACGAGTAGAACTCGGTGCCCGCGAAATGTCCCGAGACGATCAGCACGTCGCACTGGACCTGCTGGCGGCACGCCGAGGCGAGCCAGTCCGGACGGCCGCGCTCGACCAGCTCCACGAAGCGGAACTTGTCCTCGGGCAGATATTTTCGAAACGCCTCCCTTTCGTCACTGGAGTTCACGGTGACGGTACAAACGGTGGTCACTTGGGCATGAAGACCCGTCGCCGCGAACGCAAATGCCGCGAAAGAAATTTTGAAAAAACGATTCATCGTCGAATTGTAGTCCGGGAGGACCATGCCTTTAGAAACCTTTATGGCTGTTAAGGACTCCGGCCCGCGCGCGCGGCGAGACTCATGTCACGCACCAAGGAGACATGCCATGGAAACCGGAAACGACATTCGCATCCTGCTGGTTGACGACGATCCCTCGGACGTCGAAGCGACGCTGGAGGTGCTGAGAAAGCGCTGCCTCGCCAACGCGGTGCGGGTTGCCCGCGGCGGACAGGAGGCGCTCGACTACCTGCTGGGCCACGGGCAATTCGAGGCGCGGCGCCGCTATCCGGTACCGGAAGTCATCCTGCTCGACCTCAACATGCCCGGCACCGACGGCTTCGAGGTGCTGCGCCAGGTGCGCCAAACCCACGCGCTGCGGCACATGCCCGTCATCGCCTTGAGCACCACGAAGGACGAAGGCGAGCGCTCGTTGACGTGCGAATTCCGCGCCAACCAGTACATCGTGAAGCCGGTGACGCCGGAAAGCCTCGCCGACCTGTTGCAGAAGCTCGAGAACTGGACTCTGCGCCTCGACCTCCCGCCCCGCTATGCCGCGAGCAGCCCCGAATGCACCACCAACCCGCCGTGCTCGCGCATCGCGTGGAACTCGATCTTCGGCCAGATCTCGCGCGCGGCCTTCAGCTCCAACTGATGGTTGTATAGCACCGCCGGGGCATCGACCACATCGTAGGCGACGCGGTAGCCGTTGGCCTCGATGAAGCGGTCGAGCTCCGCGGGATCGGCGGCGCTCACCCAGCGCGCGAGCTTGTAGTTGCTCGGGCGCATGCGCGCCGCGGCCGCGTACTCGTGCTCGAGGCGATGGGCGACGACGTCCAGCTGCAGCTGTCCCACGGCCCCAAGGAGCAGCGGGCCACCCTGGTGCATGCGGAATACCTGGATCGCCCCCTCCTCGCCCAGCTGCTGCAGGCCGGTGCGAAGCTGCTTGTTGCGGATCGGGTCGGCGACTTCCACCGTGTGGAAGATCTCGGGCGCGAAGAACGGCAGCCCGGTGAACTGCAGCGTCTCGCCCTCGGTGAGCGTGTCGCCCAGCTGGAGCACGCCGCGGTTGGGCAGGCCCACGATGTCGCCGGGATAGGCGTCCTCGAGAATCTCGCGGCGCTGCGACAGGAACGAGACCGCGCTCGCGGTCTTCACTTCCTTGCCGGTGCGCACCAGCTTCACCTTCATGCCGCGCTCGAACCTGCCCGAGGCCACGCGAACGAAGGCCACGCGGTCGCGGTGCGCCGGATCCATGTTCGCCTGGATCTTGAACACCACGCCGGTGAATTTCTCCTCGGTGGGCAGGACGATCCTCTGCACCGCGGGCTTCGGGCCCGGCGGGGGAGCGAGGTCGATCAGCGCGTCGAGGACTTCCTTCACGCCGAAATTGTTGATCGCCGAGCCGAAGAAGACCGGCGTCTGCTTGCCGCGCAGGAACTCGTCGCGGTGGAACTCGTGCGAGGCGCCGTGGAGGAGCTCGATCTCGCCGCGTGCATGGGTGAACTCGCCGCCGAAACGCCCCTCGTTGTCGGGATTCGCGATGCCCGAGATGATCTCCTCGTCGTCCTGGCGGCGATCCTCGCCCGCCTTGAAGACGCGCATCTGGTCGCGCCGGATGTCGAACACGCCGCCGAAGCGCTTGCCCATCCCCACCGGCCAGGTGAAGGGCACGGTGGGAATCTTGAGGATTCGCTCGATCTCGTCGAGGAGCGCGAGCGGCTCCTTGCCCTCGCGGTCGAGCTTGTTGATGAAGGTGATGATCGGCGTATGGCGCGCGCGGCACACTTCGAGGAGGCGGATGGTCTGCGACTCGACGCCGTTCACCGCGTCGATCACCATCAGCGCCGCGTCGACCGCGGTGAGCACCCGGTATGTGTCTTCCGAAAAGTCCTGGTGGCCCGGCGTGTCCAGCAGGTTGATCACGTGGCCGCGGTATTCCATCTGCATCACCGAGCTGGCCACCGAGATGCCGCGCTGCTTCTCGATCTCCATCCAGTCGGAAGTCGCGTGGCGCGTCGCCTTGCGTGCCTTCACGCTGCCGGCGATGTGGATCGCGCCGGCGAAAAGGAGGAGCTTCTCGGTAAGGGTGGTCTTGCCCGCGTCGGGGTGCGAGATGATCGCGAAGGTGCGGCGCCGCGCGGTCTCTTCGGCGATCTGGGATTGGGAAGTCATGCCCAATTTTACGCTATCGAACTAGCCCTTCACGAACTTGTGCGACTCCTCGAAGAGCTCGAAGTCCTTCTCATAGTCGGCCGCATCGGCCCGGTCGATCTGTACCCATTCCTTCGAGCTCGAGGTGCCCGTCGGGGTGAACGGCACCACGTTCTCGCGCGAGAACTGCAACTCGCGCGCAATCGCCACCGGCAATCGCAGGCCCAAGCCGCTACCGCTGATGCAGGCGAACATCCGGTCGTTCACGAAATAGGCGTCGAGGCCGGCGATCTTCTTCGCGACGACTCCCGGCAGCTTGAGCAGGATCGAGTCGATCTGCGACTTGCGGGTTGGCGGGCCCTTGTCGGCTTTCGCGGCCATTGGCGCTAGCGCGGCGGGTCGAGGAGGATCGAATAATGGCGCTGCACGCGACCCTGCATCCACGTGAGCTCGATGAGGGCCTCCATCGACGGCTCGTTGATCGGCGCGCTGCTCGTGACCTTGAGGAACGGCTGGCCGTTCGCGCGTTTCTCCACGGCGAAGCGCAGCAGGCGCAGGACCGGGGCGTATTCCAGGCGCGACGCGCGGAAGATCTCGGGCGTCGCGACCCTGGCGGAGAGCGTGTCGGCCTCGGCGGGCTGGACCGCGACGAGATCGATGTCGCCATCGAAAATCTGTCCCAGCCGCGAGTTGACGGTGAGCTTTCCAAGGCCGGCGGCCTGTGCCGTCGCAGCCGCCATGATCAATGCGATGGGCAGTAAGCTTCTGAGCAGGTGAACCATCGTCTTCCCTCTCGTAGGAACGAAGTGGCTTTAGCTTAAACTATCTCCCGATGCGCACACGCCTCATCTCCCCCGCTGCCGTCGTCCTGGCCATGCTCGCGACCCTCGCCCATGCGGAGAGCCGCTTCGTCGAGATCCGTGGCAACAAGCTCTACGTGGAGACCACGGGCAACGGCTCGCCGGTCCTCTTCCTGCATGGCGGCGTGGTGTTCTTCGCCAACAACTTCCCTGCGCAGCGCGAATACTTCGCTTCCTTCCGCAGCGTGATCGGGGTCGATCGGCGCGGGCACGGCCACAGCCCCGACAACGGCGAGCCTTTTTCCTACAAGGAAATGGCGGAGGACATGGCGGCGCTCATCGTCGCGCTGGGCGTGGCGCCCGTGGACGTCGTGGGCCATAGCGACGGCGGAAACATCGGCTTGATCCTCGCGCGCGACCATCCCGGGCTGGTGCGCCGCCTCGTGATCTCGGGCGCCAATCTGACCCCGCGCCTGCCGCCTGAGGAGCTGCAAAAGCGCGCACAGTGGCCAAAGGAAGTGCTCCTGGAAAAGGCGAAGGAGATGGCGCAAAAACTTCCGCCGAGCTTCCGCACCGACTACGAGAAGGTCACGCCGGACGGCGCCGGGCACTGGTGGACGCTCCTCACGAAGTCATACCAGCTCTGGCTCACGCCGGTGATCGCCACGCCCGAGGAGTTGAAGAACATCACGATCCCGGTGCTGGTGATGGCGGGTGACCGCGACTTCACGTCGATCGAGGACACTGCGCTCATCTATCGAAGCCTGCCGGGCGGGCAGCTCGCGATCCTCCCGGGAACCGGCCACGGGACTTTCGTCGCGCGGCCGGACCTGGCGAACCTCATCACGCGCGAATTCCTCGAGCGGCCCTAGCGCCCGCGGACGCGCATGCTGTGGCGATAGCCCCGCGTCCTAAAGCGCCCGGATCTCCACCTTGCGGAACTTGATGGTGCCGGAGTCCTTGACCACGCCGGGCGCATATTGCAGCCCGATCACGCCGCGAGCGTGCTTGGCATCGCGGGCATCGGCGGTCGTGACGCCATTCAGCTTCACGACGAAGTGGTCGCCCTTCGCGTGGATCTCATAGGTGTTCCAGCGCCCGCCCGCCTTCGGCATCGGCGAGACCTTGGCGACGTCGACGATGGCGCCGGTGCCGTAGACGGGATCCGGTCGCTTGTCGTAGATATTCACTTCGTAGCAGACGGCGGAGGTCAGCTTCACGGCATCTTCGCAACGGATGAAGATGCCGCTGTTGGCGTCGGCATCGGCCCAAAACTCCGCGCGCATCTCGAAATCGCCGTAGCTCTTCCTGGTGACGAGGAATCCCGTGCCCTTGGTCGCCACGACGCTGCCGTCGTCCAGGCGCCAGTTCGCGTCGCCCACGCGCTCGAACGAGTCGAGCGAGCGCCCGTCGAAGATCGTGACCCAGGCGCCCTGCTCGTCGCCTTGCTTCATCGAGGCGCATCCGACCAATCCGCACGCAAGCACCGCGGCGGCCACTGCAAAGGTGCGTTTCATTTCTCCTCTCCTCGCTGGTTGTTGTCCATACGACCGCTGGGAATTCTACGCCCTAGGCGAGGGACGCCACGACCGTGGCGGCGAGCACGCCGTTGTAGCTCGCGTGCAGGACAATCGATGGAACGAGGGAGCCTGTGGCGATCCTCATCCACAGCGTCGCCATCCCCAATCCCGCGATCGCCACCAACGCCGGCACGTTGCCCCACGCCTCGGTGAGATGCATCGCCACGAAGAGGGCGGTCACCACGGCACCGGCCGCGAGCGCTCCCCACGAGCGCGCGAGCCCGGTCCAGATGACGCCGCGAAAGACGAACTCCTCGACCGGTGGCGCCACGGCGACGGCGAGGAACGCCCAGCCGTAGACCATCCACCCTCCGCCGAGGATCGATTTGCCCAGCATCCCGGGACGAGCGCCCGGCGGGGGCGGAAACACGGCCATCGCGAGAAGGCAAAGCGCGGCGAGCACCATGCCGATCAGCGCGGCGGCGAGCATGGGGCGCAACCTGGCGGGCGCCCAACCGAAAGGCGCCAGGCGGTGGCCGCTCTCGACGGGCGGCGCGGCGCGAAGGACCCTTCGATACACCACCCAGCCGCCCGCGATCACTCCGAAGATACCGCCGAGGATCGTGGCGCTGCGCATCGCCTCGGCCACGACTCCGGGTGTACCGAGACCAAGCGTGACCGCGTACCAGATGGCGACGAAGATGCCGGCCGCGATTCCAGTGCCGAACTGAACCGCGACGTACGCGAGGACGAGAAGGAGCGCGCGCCTGGCGTCGAACGGGCGCGGAGATTCCGTTGTCATGACAGGGTTTATACCTTGTTAGACTAGCCCGATGAAGCGAAGGCGAGCGCCGGCCAGATGAGAGAACGCTGGGCGCCGGTCGAAGGCGCGGCCGCCCTGCGTGAGAGGGCGCGCGACCTCGTTCTCGAAGCGGCGACGCGCGCCCTCCGGCATCGCGAAGGGTTCGTCGTCGCGCTTGCCGGCGGAAACACTCCGCAGAGCCTCTACCGGATGCTGCGTGACGCCCCTGCCGACTGGTCCCGCTGGCACATCTTCTTCGGGGATGAGCGCTGCGCCCCGCGTTCCGATCCCCAACGAAACAATCGCGCGGCCGCCGACGCGTGGCTCGATCTTGTTCCGATCCCGCGCCGGCAGATCCACGTGATTCCCGCGGAGCTGGGGCCGATCCGGGGCGCGCGAGCCTATTCGCGGTCGCTGCGGGGGATCGCTGAATTCGACCTCGTGCTTCTCGGGCTCGGCGAGGACGGGCACACCGCGAGTCTCTTTCCGGGCCACGATTGGGGCAGTGCTGCGAACGCACCCGATGTGCTCGCGGTGACCGATGCGCCCAAACCTCCGCCGGAACGAGTATCCCTGAGTGCTGCTCGCCTCAGCCGTTCGCGCGAAGTGTTGTTCCTGGTCGAAGGCGAATCGAAGCGCGCCGCGATCGCGCAGTGGCGTGCGGGCGCGGATATACCGGCGCGAGCGATACGCCCGCCCGGAGGCATCTACGTGCTCGTCGATTCGTCGCTACTTCGACCGCCTTGACATGAGCGCCCGGGCGCGCGCGCAGACATTATCGACGGTGAAACCATATTCACGCAGCAACACCTCTGCTGGAGCCGACGCGCCGAAGCGCTCCACGCTGATCACTTCCCCCGCGGCGCCGACGTAACGATCCCATCCCTGCGCGACCCCGGCCTCGACCGCAAGCCGAGCGGACACCGACGGCGGCAGGACGGCATCTCGATCCCGCTGCGAAAGCGATTCGAACAAGTCCCAGCTGGGCATGGAGACGCAACGCACCGCCGTGCCCTCGGCTTGCAAGCGCTCCGCCGCGGCGACCATGAGGCCGACCTCTGAACCGCTCGCGATGAGGATGAGGTCCGGCTTGGCATTCGCGGCATCTGCGAGCACGTAGGCGCCGCGACGCAGGCCATCGGCGCTCGCGTAGCGGCCGCGATCGAGCGTCGGCAGGTTCTGGCGGCTCAACACGAGCAGCACGGGACGATCGCGCGCCTCGATCGCGACACGCCACGCGACCGCGGTCTCGTTCGCGTCGCCGGGCCGGATCACCGTGAGATGCGGAATCGCACGCAGGGTGGCCAGCTGCTCGATCGGCTGGTGCGTGGGACCATCCTCGCCAAGGGCGATGCTGTCGTGCGTGAATACATGGACGACGTGCAGCCCCATCAACGCGGCGAGGCGGATCGCCGGGCGCATGTAGTCGGAGAAGATGAGGAAGGTCGCCCCATACGGACTGGTGCCGCCATGGGCGGCCATGCCGTTCACGATCGCGCCCATTGCATGTTCGCGCACCCCGAAGTGCATGTTGCGGCCCGCATAGCTCCAGCCGCCGCCGCTCGAGCCCTGCTGGTCCAGGCCATCCACGAGCGGTGGTTGAAAGTCGCCGAGCCCCTTGAGCGCCGTGTACGTGGACGGATCGAGGTCCGCCGAGCCGCCGCAGAGGGACGGCACGCGCGGGGCAATCGCATTCATGACCCTCCCTGATGCGGCGCGCGTGGCGATGCCCTTCGCGTCCGGAGGAAATTGCGGAATATCGGCGTCCCAATCCGGCTCGAGCTCGCCGCGCATGCTTCGTCCCAGCTCCTTCGCCTCGCCTGGAAAGGCCGTCGCATACGCCGCGAAGAGGTCGTTCCACGCCGCTTCCTGCTTCTCCCCGCGTGCGACGGCCTCGCGAAAATGCGCGAGCGCCTCATCCGGAATCAGGAATGGGGGCTCCGTGGGCCAGCCGAGATTCTGCTTGGTGAGCCGCACCTCGTCGACGCCCAAGGGCGATCCATGGGCCTCGAACGTATCGTGCTTGTTGGGCGAGCCGAAGCCGATGTGGGTGCGCACGAGGATGAGCGAGGGCTTCGCGCTCTCCGCGCACGCCGCTTGCAACGCGGCGTCGATCGCGGCGAGATCGTTGCCATCGTCGACCCTGGCCGTGTGCCACCCATACGACTCGAAGCGCGCCGCGCGGTCCTCGGAAAAAGTCATGTCGGTGCCGGCGGAAAGCGTGACGCGGTTGTCGTCGTAGAGGCAAATGAGCTTGCCGAGGCGCAGGTGCCCGGCGAGCGACGCCGCCTCGGACGCGACCCCCTCCATGAGATCGCCGTCGCCCGCGAGCACGTACGTCGCATGGTCGATCACCGCGAGGCCCGGGCGGTTGTAGCGCGCCGCCAGATGCGCCTCCGCCATCGCCATCCCGACCGCGTTGGCGAGGCCCTGCCCGAGCGGCCCGGTGGTCACCTCCACGCCAGGCGTGTGGCCGCGCTCGGGATGCCCGGGCGCCTTGCTGCCCCACTGGCGAAAGTTCCTGATCTCCTCGAGCGGAAGGTCGTAGCCCGTGAGATGCAGGAGGCTGTAGAGGAGCATGGAGCCGTGACCCGCGGAGAGCACGAAGCGGTCGCGGTCGAACCATTGCGGATTGCGCGGGTTGTGCTTGAGGAGGCGCGTCCATAACGCGTAGGCCATCGATGCGCCATCGAGCGGCAGGCCCGGATGGCCGCTATTGGCTTTCTGCACCGCGTCGACCGAGAGAAATCGAATCGTGTCGACGCACAACTGGTCGAGGCTATCGGGCATTTCTGTACCTTCGGATGAGCGCATTGGTGGAGCTGTCGTGCGCCAGTTGCGGCTCCGTGGCACTGCCGATCTCGGCGGCGGTGCGCTGCGCGAGCGCCTTGCCGAGCTCCACGCCCCATTGGTCGAACGAGTCGATGTTCCAGATCACGCCCTGCACGAAGACGCTGTGCTCGTACATCGCGACCAGCGCCCCCAGCGTGCGCGGCGTGAGCTCCCCGGCGAGAATGGTGTTGCTGGGCCGGTTGCCCTCGAAGCCGCGATGCGGGGCGTCGCCGGCCTTGCCGAAGGCGAGCGCCTCGCCCTGCGCGAAGAGGTTGGCCATGAGGAGGTCGTGCTGCGCGCCGAGCGGATTCAACGGCCGGCAGAAGCCGATGAAGTCGCAGGCGACAAGATGCGTGCCCTGGTGAATGAGCTGGTAGAACGAATGCTGGCCGTTGGTGCCGGGCTCGCCCCAGTAGATCGGCCCGGTCGAATAGTCCACGCGCGCACCGTCGAGCGTCACGTGCTTGCCGTTGCTCTCCATCGCGAGCTGCTGCAGGTACGCGGGAAAGCGCTTGAGGTACTGCTCATAGGGCAGCACGGCGACAGTCGATGCGCCGAGGAAGTTGGAATTCCAGACCGCGAGCAAGCCCAGGAGCGCGGGCAGGTTGCGCTCGAGCGGACTCTCGCGAAAATGCACATCCATCGCGCGGAAGCCCTCGAGCATCGCGCGGAAATTCCCGGGGCCGACCGCGAGCATGGTGGACAGCCCGATCGCGGAATCCATCGAGTAGCGCCCGCCGACCCAGTCCCAGAAGCCGAACATGTTGGCCGCGTCGATGCCGAACCCGGTCACCTCCACGGCGTTGGTGGACACCGCGACGAAGTGCTTCGCGACGGCCGAGCCGCTGCCGAGCGCGCCGACGCACCATGCGCGTGCCGCATGCGCATTGCTCAACGTCTCGAGCGTCGTGAATGTCTTCGAGCAGACGATGAAGAGCGTCTCGGCCGCGTCGAGGTCGCGCACCGCCTCGGCGAAGTCGGTGCCGTCCACGTTGGAGACGAAGCGAAACGTCATGTCGCGCCGGCTGTAATGGCGAAGCGCCTCGTACGCCATCACCGGGCCCAGGTCGGAGCCGCCGATGCCGATGTTGACCACGTTGCGGATGGCCTTCCCGGTGTGCCCGCGCCATTGGCCCCCGCGCACCGCATCGGAGAATGCGGACATGCGATCGAGCACCTCGTGCACCGCGGGGACGACATCCACGCCGTCGACGACGATGCGCTCGCTTCGGGGAGCACGCAGCGCCGTGTGAAGGACAGCGCGGTTCTCGGACACGTTGATGCGCTCGCCCGCGAACATCGCGGCGATGCGTTCGCCGAGGCCGCATTCACGCGCGAGATCCTCCAGCAATCGCAGCGTCTGCGCGACGATCCGGTTCTTGGAATAATCGAGATAGAGCCCGGCAGCCTCCGCGGTGAAGCGCTCTCCCCGCTGCGCATCCTCGGCGAAGAGCTCGCGCAGATGTCGCCCACGGAGCATTTCGCAATGCGCGGCGAGGGATTTCCACGCCGGACGCTCCGTGAGCTTCGCGGGACTCACGCCTGCGCCGCCTTGGAAAGCCCCAGGCTCTTCGCGGCGATCTGGGCCATGAGATCGCTCCAGGATTTCGCGAAGGATTCCCCGCCCTCCTTCTGGAGGCTTGCGGCAAGCGCGTCGATGTCGATGCCGGCTTTGGCGAACTCCGCGATCACCGCCTCCGCATCGCCGCCATCCGATCGCATCGCATCGCCGACCTTGCCGTGCTCGGCGAAGGCGTGCAGCGTTTTCTCCGGAATCGTGTCGATCGTATCGGGGGCCGCGAGCGCCTCGACATAGAGCGTATCGGCAGCCGAAGGATCCTTGGTGCCGGTGCTCGCCCACAAGAGTCGCTGCGGGCGCGCGCCCGCCGCCGCGAGCCTCTTCCAGCGCTCCGACGCGAGCAGCTCTCGATAGGCCTTGTACGTGCGCATCGCGATGGCGAGCCCGAGCCGATTGCGAAGCTCCGCGGGTACCTTGTCCTTGATGGCCACGTCCCAGCGGCTGACGAAGAGCGAGGCCACGGAGGTCACGCGCGGATCGCGGCCGGCGGCGATGCG